>CASEFP010000191.1 GCA_949287225.1 uncultured Lentisphaeria bacterium | reverse complement strand
GTGTCAAAGATATGGATTTAATGTCGGAGCGGATAAATTCTCGCTACTGACAATAGAAAACGGAAAAACAAGCATTATGCGTCTATCGGAATGGACATTGATTTCCCAAAGCCAAAAATCTCACTCCGACAGGCTGCTAGCTTCACCAGATATTCCACGCCTTTTCCGATCATGTCCGGCTCGATGTCGACGACTGCGCGGCCCGCTCTGGAGAGGGACGGATGGGAGAGCCCGATCACGACCGTCGGAACCGTATTGAATTCCGGCCGGCAGAGCGCCTTGTAGACAGATCCGGACGGTGCGATTGCAATCAGGCCGTCGCAGGCGTGTTCATTGAGTTTGTGCAGCAGCGTTTCCACCGGGGTGTCCGCGCCGCGCAGCACTGTGAATTCACATTCATTCAGCTGGCTCAATGCCGGCATCAGTTCGGCAAGCACGCTGTCCCCGTATTCTCCAGGAGCCGGAATTTCGAGAATCGCGATTCGGCAATGGCGCCGCGGCATGTTATAGGTGACGAACGCGCCGATTCCCCGGCGCTGGAGAATCAGCTTCTGTTCTTCCAGGATTTGCAGGCCTTTCCGGAGCGTGACCCGGCTGGTTTCAAAACGTGCCGCAAGCTGATGTTCGCCGGGCAGCTGTTCTCCCGTGGCAAGTTCTCCGGAAAGAATCTGTTTTTTCAGGATATCCGCAATCTGGATGTAGGCCGGTGTCGCGGACGTGCGTTTTGTTATCAGATCCATCTTGAGAACAGCTCCACTTGTAAATGCTTGTATATATTATAGACAAGAATTAACAAGTGTCAAGAGGCGCATCCTGTTTTTTTACAAAAATCTTTCCCGGTATTTCCAGATTCGATGTCCCGGAAATACATTCTCTTCGCGGACATGGAACTTGATTTTTCAAAAAAGACGTTTAATTTATACGTTTTTCATAAAAAACAGTTGCTTTGAACCGGGGAATCTCGACGTTTTGCCTGATTTCCCGACGGAGGGAGAGACGCAAATGCCGATTACCGAAATACTGGAAAACAACGCGAAACTCTATGGGAATGACGTCGCGCTCATTGAGATCAATCCGCAGGAACTGGAAAAGCGCCATACGACTTGGCGCGAATACTCCCTGATCGAGCCGAGCCGGATCGACGCGTTCCGCAGCGAAATCACATGGGGCGAGTTCGACCGCCGCGCCAACCGCGTCGCGAACTTTCTTCTCACGAGACGCATCGGGAAAGGGTGCAAGGTTGGCATTCTCCTGATGAACTGTCTGGAATGGCTCCCGATTTATTTCGGGATCCTGAAAAGCGGGGCGATGACCGTGCCGCTCAATTTCCGCTATACGCCGCAGGAGATCAAATACTGTCTGGAGCTTGCCGACGTTGACATCCTGATTTTCGGACCTGAATTCGTCGGACGCATGGAGTCCATCTGCGAGAGTCTCCCGCGCGTGAAGTCGATGCTTTACGTCGGCGACGACTGCCCCTCCTTTGCCGAACCTTACTACAATCTGGTCTCCTACTGTTCGAGCAAGTCGCCTTCGATTGCCATTTCCGACCGGGATGAGGCGGCGATCTATTTTTCCTCCGGCACCACCGGGTTTCCGAAGGCGATTGTTCATCCGCACCGCAGTCTGATGCACGCCTGCGTTGTCGAGCAGAAGCACCACCGCCAGACCCGTGAGGACACCTTCCTCTGCATTCCTCCGCTCTATCACACCGGCGCGAAAATGCACTGGTTCGGCAGTTTTCTGGTCGGCGGGAAGGCGGTGCTGCTCAAGGGGGTCAATCCAGAATGGATTCTCCGTTCCGTTTCGGAGGAGCAGTGCACGATTGTCTGGCTCCTTGTCCCGTGGGCGCAGGATATTCTGGATGCAATCGAGCGCGGAGACATTGATCTGACCGATTACAAACTTGACCAGTGGCGGCTGATGCACATCGGCGCGCAGCCGGTACCGCCGAGTCTGGTCAAACGCTGGAAAACGGTCTTTCCGCACCACGACTACGACACGAATTACGGGTTGAGCGAATCCATCGGTCCGGGTGCGGTGCATCTGGGGATTGAGAATGTCGATCATGTCGGCGCGATCGGCGTCGCGGGTTATGGCTGGCAGACCATGATCGTGGATGAAAAGCATAATCCCGTCCCGCGCGGAACCGTCGGCGAGCTTGCCGTCAAGGGGGACGGCGTGATGAACTGCTATTATAAGGATGAAAAGGCGACGAAGGAGGTGCTCTCCGACGGATGGCTGTTCACCGGCGACATGGCCAAGGAGTCGGAGGATGGGTTCATCTATCTGGTTGACCGCAAGAAGGATGTGATCATCACCGGCGGCGAGAATCTTTATCCGGTTCAGATCGAGGATTATCTGCGGAAGCACAATGCGATCAAGGATGTTGCCGTGATCGGACTGCCGGATACCCGGCTTGGGGAGATTGCCGCGGCGATCATTGAGGTGAAGCCGGGTTGTACGCTGACCGAGGAGGAGGTCATGACCTTCTGCCATGATATGCCGCGCTACCAGCGTCCGCGCAAGATTATTTTTGCAGAGGTGCCCCGTAATCCCACAGGGAAAATTGAGAAGCCGAAATTGCGGAAGATGTACGGCGCGGATAAACTTGTCGCGCAGCAGTATGAACTTCCCCGCTGAAAAGAGATAGAATCTGCCGCAGCTTTGAGATGCTCCGGAAAAACGGAAAAATGCAGAGGCATTTTTCTCGGGGTCAAGGGTCTTTGACCCTTGCGCGGTCCAGCTGCGTAAGCTGGTCGTGCGGAGCACGAAATCCCCCGGACATGGAACTGCCCTGAGAAACGGAAAAATGCGGAGGCATTTTTCTCGGGGTCAAGGGTCTTTGACCCTTGCGCGGTCCAGCTGCGTAAGCTGGTCGTGCGGAGCACGAAATCCCCCGGACATGGAACTGCCCTGAGAAACGGAAAAATGCG
>CASEFP010000190.1 GCA_949287225.1 uncultured Lentisphaeria bacterium | reverse complement strand
GAGTCGCAATTTTAGTCCGTCCTTGGCGCTTCCCCGGTCAGCCAAAAAAATTCGTGTTTTTTTCAATCAAGGTCGGCACAATAAATTCAGGAACTTCTCTCGATTCGCGGGAGCAGTTCAAAAAAACAGGAAAACTTGAATGAAAATGAAGAAAAAAGTCAAAGACTGTCTGTGGCTCTGGGGACAGGATGCCATGTCGCATCAGCGCTCTCCCGGCAACATGATATGGAAACTGCCGGACGGAAACCGTCTCGGCCCCGTGGAGGGAGCAGAATATCTGGGAATACCCAATATTTTCCGGGTGGTCATGTGCGGCAGTCCATGCCCGCCATTCGATGAAGAATCGGAAAAGATGAAAAATGTGTCGCGCGTAGTCTGGTCGGCAATCGGTGATTCCGGTTCCAAACGCAACGACCATCAAACGGATTTGGAGGAAGTTCTCCGCCAGGCATCGCTTTTTCCCAATATTACCGGGGCGGTTCTGGATGATTTCTTCATCCGCCCGCAGATGCGGAACGGCGCATGGGCACGTTTGTCCGTGGATGACATTCGTTCCATGCGGGAAAAATTACATGAAGCAGCTCGAAAACTGGACTTTTACGTAGTCTGGTACAAAAGACAGCTGGAGGACCCCATTGACGAATATCTCAAAGAATTTGACGTAATCACTTACTGGAACATGCAGACGCCTGCCGAACATGACATTCTGGCACATGATCTGGATCGCATGATAGAACGCACCGCGGGAAAACGCCGCATGACCGGCTGCTATATCTGGAATTACGGGGCGGGACGCCCATTGTCTGTTGATGAGCTGAAATTTGAATGCGAGACCTTCCTCCGGCTGCTGCTGGAGAACAAAACCGAGGGAATCATTTTCTGCTCGAACTGCTGCGCGGACATCGGCGGTCCAGCCACAGACTGGCTTCGTTCGTGGCTCCGTGAAGTCGGTGAAACGGAACTCTGAAATTTCATTGATCAGAAAGGATTTTTATGCAGATTCACAAAAAAATGACCGCACTGCTGTTATGTCTCGCGGCAGTTTCACATGCGGATTTCAAACTGGCGGAAAACGGTCAGGCAGTAGTAACGTTGGAAACCGGAAAAAACGCGCCGGAGCAACTGGCACAGAGAGAACTGCGGGATTCTCTCAGAAAAGTCACCGGCTCGCCGGTAAAGAAAAACGGCAAGATCATCAGAATCGGAACGGTGCAGGAACTTCCCGGATTGAATTCTGAACTGGAAAAACTGTTGGCGGAGGCAAAAAATGACGCCTTCGCATTTCAGATTGCAGACGACCGGATTCTGATTGCGGGCAACTGCCCGCGCGCCGCGTTGTTCGGCACATACGCATTCATCGAAAAACATCTTGGCGTACGATGGTTCTTCCCCGGCAGACTGGGCGAACATTACCCTGTCCGGAAAGACATCACGATCCCGAACGGGGAATTTTTTCAGGAAGCCTCTTTCCGTTACCGGGAACTCAGTGTCTGCGGAACTTCCACGGACTTCATCTCCACCTATGACTGGATGGCACGCAACCGTATGAATATCAACCCGGGGCTCTGGCAAATGCCCCGTTTCACACAGGAACAGAAAGAGAGGTACCGCCGGGAACGCGGCGCATTCTCCGCTGCCGGCGGGCATGAAGGAATGAGACGGGTCATTCCGGGAGCGCTGTTGAAGGAACATCCGGAATACTTTGCACTTAAAAACGGGAAACGGGCCGCGGAAGGACGCGTCAACCGTTGTCTTGCACACCCCGAAGTGCAGAAGCGGATGGCGGATTATTATATCGGTCTGCTGCGGAAAGCACCGGAAACGGTTATCGACTTCATCGGCGAAGATGATTCCAGTGCGTTCTGTGAGTGTGCCGCCTGCCGGAAAATGGGTACTTACAACGGCAGATTTTCTATCTCCACTCTGTTTCACCGCTATTGCAAAAGCGTCGGAGACCGCATCCTGAAAGAGTTCCCGAAAGCGCATCTGCGCTTCTGGGCTTACTGGAATTACCGGAATCTGCCGGAGGATCCCGCGATCCGCTATGAGTCGGAAAATTCCCATCTGCTGTATGCTACGCACCAGAAATGCTACGTCCACGATTTTTCGGAAAAAACGGTCTGCAACCGCGAACTTTACAAGGAAATGCTGGAATGGAAAAAGCGTTGTCCGTCCTTCGGCATTTACGATTACCGGCATGACGCACGGTCTTATTATGCACCGTTTGAGTTTGTGCTGGCGGACGACCTGAAAACGCTTCGCGGAAACGGTGCGTTAATCTGGCTTGACGAAATCACGCCCGCCTACGGAACTTATCCGCAGAAAAACGCTTACACAAACTATGCGTCCGATACATTTCTTTCCGAATGGCAGACAATCTACACGGCGGCAAAACTGCTCTGGGATACCAGTCTGGATGTCAATGACCTGCTGGCGGAAGCCTATGACATTTATTACGGCAAAGCGGCTCCGGTCATGAAAAAATACCATGATTTCCGGAAACAACTCTGGGAAAATGCCCCCGGACATTCCATACTCAATGGACAGAACCGCTCGGCATTCTGCCTGAACGTTCCGGGTGCGGAGGAGAAACTGCTTGAAATGCTGAAACAGGCGGAAGACACAGCGGAAGATGCACTGGTATGCGAACGCATCGCACTGGATCGCCGGCTCCTGAGGGAGTTCTGGCAGGAGCCGGCGGCGGAGCTCAGGAAACAGCTTGCCGCCAAAAAGGAACTGATCCCAGAAAAGCGAATCGGAAAAATCGTGATTGACGGCAGATTCGACGAGCAGACATGGCTCAAAGCTCAGCCGGCCGGAGGTTTTCTGGAGTCCAGGCACAAGCAGCCGGCACGTGCGAAAACGGAAGTCCGGGTTGCATATGACGAAGACAACCTCTATTTCGCGGTCAATGCGGATGAATCGCTTGCATGGCGTCTGCCTGCCGCTGCGGCAAAGGCATTGGACGATCCTGTCTGGGAAGACGATTCCATTGAGATTCAAATTGCGCCGAACAACGACTCCGGCAAATATTATCACCTGATCATCAATACGGCAGGAGTGCTTTATGATGCATCCGGCATCGCGCAGTCGTTCGATAAATCGTTCACCTCGGATGCGGAAGTGAAAGTTCTGCGGAACGGCAGTGTCCGGCAGTATGAAATCCGGGTACCGCTGGCGCCGATGGGTGCAAAGATCGAACCCGGCAAAGTATGGCGTATGCATTTCATGCGATCCGTCACCAACCTTCAGCCTCCCGATGAACGGGAATGGAGTTCCATGGACGGAGTCCCGCCGCATCAGGTTCAACTGTTCCGGAACGCAGTTTTCAGCAAGAATCATATCGTCAACGGCAATTTCGCCGAACTGTCAAAACAGAAAATCGGCGGACAGGAGACCATGTTCCCGAAGAAATGGGAACTTTACGGCAATACCAGAGACTGGAAGATCATCAAAACCGGAAAAGGCAATGAAATCTATACGAAAGGCGTGCTGACTACCGGAATTCCCGTTCCGAAGGATTTGGAAGAAGGCTCTTTCTACAATCTGGTGATCCGCGCGAAAGGCACGGGAAAAATCGGAATACGGACATGGAGCTGGGAAGGATACAGCCCGCGCACAAACCACCGCAGGGTGGAAGACCTGCCGAAATATGATCTCACAGACACCTACAAAGATTATACGTTCCGCATTCCATATCTGCCGAAGGAATATTATCAGATTTTCTACATCGACGGTGATGACAAGACGATTGAAAACGTCTCATGCACCATTGTAAAATAAATAACCGATAAACGAACTCATCATGAAAAAGAAAGGACGTTTCACATGAACAACAAACTGCTTTCCGGAATCGCCGTTCTTGCGGCAATCTTCACACTCTCCGCACAGAACACTCCGAAAGAACTGATTTCAAACGGCAATTTCGCCGAACTGTCAAAACAGAAAATCGGCGGACAGGAGACCATGTTCCCGAAGAAATGGGAACTTTACGGCAATACCAAAGACTGGAAAATCATCAAAACCGGAAAAGGCAATGAAGTCTATGCGAAAGGCGTGCTTACAATCGGAATTGCAGTTCCGAAAAACCAGCCGGAGGGCTCTTTCTACAATCTGGTGATCCGCGCGAAAGGCACAGGAAAAATCGGAATACGGACATGGAGCTGGGAAGGATACAGCCCGCGCACAAACCACCGCAGGGTGGAAGACCTGCCGAAATACGATCTCACGGACACCTACAAAGATTATACGTTCCGCATTCCATACCTGCCGAAGGAATATTACCAGATCTTCTATATCGACGGCAATGACAAAACGATTGAAAAGGTCTCATGCACAGTCGTAAAGTAAAGATAGTGCAGGGATGACCATTCTCGCAGGCAAAGCGCTATAAGGGGCGAACTGGACTGCCGCAGGATTGAAAGCGAATGAAATAAAATCATGGATCAGGGAAGATGACAATGAATGAAAATCAATACCGCATCTGGCGCTCGCCATACAGCAGATTCGGCGGTTTGAACTCGCTTCGCCCGGATGACACCACGGATGAGACAGTCACGGCGGTTGATTGTTACACGGATGACGTGCTGAGGGAGATCGCGGAGAACGGGTTCAATGCAATCTGGCTGCACAGTGTTCTTGCCAATATCACGCATCTGGACATTTTCCCGGAGTTCGGGAAACATGCGGAACTGCATATCAGGAATCTTTCGACTCTGATCAGCCGGGCGGAAAAATACGGGATCAAGGTATTCCTCTACTTTCAGCCGGTAAGGAGCGTGGCGGCGGAAAACCGCGAATTCTGGAACCGGCATTCCGAATGCGCAGGACAGCGGGAGAAGGCGACCGAACAGGTGCTGGACGCAAATAAGGATCAGTTGATCGACATGATCTGTCTCTGCACTTCCGTTCCGGCGGTAAAGCAATGGGTCGCGGACGCTTCGGCGCAGCTGGCGGAAAAACTGCCGGAGCTCGGCGGCGTGATCCTCATTACAGCCAGCGAATATCCGGGACACTGTTACAGCCACCGCAGGAAAAAAGACGCGACTCCGTGGACTCCCCTCATCGAATGCCCGCGGTGCAGGGAACGCGAACCGTGGGAAGTCGCGGCGGAACTCGTGAATCTCGTCCATGACGGAATCCGCAGACATTCGGACAGGATCGAACTCATCGCATGGAACTGGGGCTGGTCCGGCTGGCTCCCCTCCCCCTGCCGTCCGCTGCTGGAACTTCTGCCGCGCGACATCATTCTCATGGCGGGATGCGAACGCGGCGGCAGAATGGACCTCGCGGAGCATCCGGGCCATAAAATCGACGAATACTCCCTGACCTATTCAGGGCCGTCCGAACTCTGCCTCAGCGTGCTTGAAGTCGCAGGGGAACTCGGCATGCGCCGCATGACGAAGCTTCAGCTCGGCACGACGCATGAGCTTGCGACCGTCGTCAACCTGCCTCTGATGAACAGCATCTACCGGAAAGCGGACTGGCACAGAAAACATCCCGACGTCGGCTATATGGGGTGCTGGAACTTCGGCAACATGTTCAGCGCCAACACACACGGGTTCAATTACTTTCTCCGGCGGGAACGTCCGGACGGCAAGGAGGAAGCGATGCGCGCATTCGCGGAAGATTATTTTCCCGGCTGCCGAAGCGAACTTCTGCTTCGCGCATGGGATATCTTCGAAAAGGCAATGAAACATATTCCGTTTGCCATCCCGTTTCTCTATAACGGCGTGCATTCCCACGCTCTCTCTTATGCGGAAATCTATCGGGCGGAACCTCTGCGCGGGACTCCCGCGGGATGTTCCTACCTGCCGTCTCTCCGGGGAGACGATCTTTCCCCAAGCTGCACCATGCCCGGACACGAATATTCCCTTGATGAAATCATCTCCGCGCTCGGCAAAATGGGGGTGATCTGGGAGATCGGCGCAGAGCTGATGGAGGAAGCGCTGGCAAGTTGTCCCGACGACAGAAAAGAACTGGGCAACGCCATTGTCTGCGGCTGTCTGTGGCGAAGTGCGGAGAATGCCTACCGCACCTACCGTCTGCGGAAAGAGTGGTCTGATGAAAAAGTTCATGAGATGCGCCGCATCATCCTTGCGGAGCTGGAGACATTGCATAAAGCGCTGCCCCGGGTCGAAAAAGACCCGCGACTCGGTTATCACGGTGAAGCTTTCGCCTGTTTTTTCAATGCGGAGTCTATTCACGTAAAAGAAAACTTCCTGCAAAAAGAATTGAAACGTTTATCCTGAAAACCATTCTGCGGATTAACAAGAAAGGAACATGATGAATACGGGAAAAGTCCGTTTCGGGCTTATCGGCATCGGCAATATGGGCTCGGTGCATGTCCGTCATATCGAAGAACTCCATAACACCGAACTCGTTGCGGTCTGTGACATAAATCCGGCAGCCTTCGACCGGATCGCCCCGGACACGCGCAAGCACATCCGCTGTTACACCGCCGCGGAGGAGATCTGCAGCGATCCGGAAGTGGAGGCGCTGATCATTGCCGTTCCGCACTATTTCCACCCGGATCTGGCGATTCTGGCAATGGAGCACGGCAAACATGTGATCGTGGAAAAACCCATCGCCGTCCACAAGGCGGAAGCCGAGCGCCTGATACGCGAATCGGAAAAACACCCGGAACTGGTAAGGAGTCTGATGTTCAACCAGCGGACCATGCCCGCGCACAGGCGGCTCAAACAGCTCATTGACAGCGGCGAACTCGGCAGAATCCGCCGAATCAACTGGACCATTACCGACTGGTTCCGCAGCCAGCCTTATTACGATTCCGGCGACTGGCGCGCGTCCTGGTCCGGCGAAGGCGGAGGAGTGCTTTTGAATCAGTGTCCGCACCAACTGGACCTGATGCAATGGTTTTTCGGGATGCCCGTCCGGGTCCGTGCCGCCGTCTCGCTGGGAAAATACCACGAGATAGAGGTCGAAGACGAAGTGAACGCATATTTGGAATATGCCGACGGCATGGTCGGGAATTTCATTACGACGACCGGTGAAGCGCCGGGAACAAACCGGCTGGAAATCGCCTGCGAACGAGGACGCGTGATTCTGGAAAAAAATAAAATCACGTTCAACCGCAATGAAGTGGAAACCTCTGTCTACTCCAGAACTGCCTCGGCGGATTTCGGTGCGCCGCCATACTGGGAATGCAATATCCCGTTTGACCCGGAACCGCGCCCGCCTCATCGGATCGTCATCGAAAATGTGGCGGAGGCGATTCGTAACGGAGCCGGGCTGATCGCGCCGATGGCGGAAGGCATCCGCAGTCTGGAGCTGGGCAACGCCATGCTGCTCTCCGGCTTGAAAGACAAGACGGTCACGCTGCCGATGGATGCGGCAGAATATGCGGAGCTTCTGGATTCTCTGGTGAAAAACTCAAAACCGCGCATTCCGCGGCAAGCCCGCAAAAGCAGCAGCGCCGGATTTGAAAAATCATTCTGAAAACCGGAGGAGCAGACAATGTTTTTAACAGGTTTCACAGATGAAGCCGGAAGCGATTTTGCGGTGCAGCTCAAAGCAACGCGGGAACTCGGCTGGAAATTCATGGAAAGCCGGGGAATCAACGGCAAAAATCTTGCAACACTGACCGAGGGAGAATTCGAAGCGGTGGCGGAACAACTCCATACAGCCGGGATCGCCATCAACTGCTACGGCAGCGCCGTCGCCAACGGCGGGAAATCCCCTCGCAGTGAAGCAGATATCCGGGCATCCTATGACGAACTGCTCCGTGTCCTGCCCCGGATGCGGAAACTGAAGATCAGGCTCCTCCGCGGCATGAGCTTCCGGCCGGTGGAAAATGAAGCGCCGGACAGCCCGGAACTGGAAGAAATCATCTTCCGCCATGTCCGCCGTTTTGTGGAAATGTGTGCGGAGTACGGAGTCATTTACGGACACGAAAACTGCACGAATTACGGCGGGCTTTCCCATCTGCACACTCTGAGACTGCTGGAAAAGGTCAACCACCCGAATCTGAAACTGATCTTCGATACGGGCAACCCCACATTCACATACAGGCACATCGGGCAGGCGCCCTACCCGCTTCAGTCCTCATGGGAATTTTACCGAAACGTCCGGGAACACATCATTTATGTACACATCAAAGACAGTATCGCGCTGCCTGAGCCTGACGGCGCTGCGGCAAAAATGAAATTCACTTTTGCCGGAGACGGCACCGGAGATGTCCGCGCAATCGTCACGGATCTGCGCCGCACGGGGTATGACGGCGGCTTTTCCATTGAGCCGCATCTCGGCGCGGAAGCGCAGGAAAGCCTAAAACTGCCGGAAGGAGCAGATGTCCGTTATGAAAATTATGTGGAATACGGACGCCGCTTTGAAAAACTCCTGAAGGAATGCGGCTGGCAATCTGAATCCACGGTATGAAGTTCCCTCCGTTCAGTGACTGAATTCAATTTTTCTGCATTTCAGATCTCGAAAGAAGGCATTGGGGAAATACATCGTAGGAGTTTCCATTGCCGGAGAAATCTTGATGGGCGGCAGATTGACGTTGTTGATCTTGCAAAAAAAAGATCGGCTGAGCT
>CASEFP010000189.1 GCA_949287225.1 uncultured Lentisphaeria bacterium | reverse complement strand
TCTTACTTCATCGCCTGGGCGACCGCGACCGCGACGTCGACGGAGGCGCCGACCATCGGGTTGTTGCCCATGCCGATGAGTCCCATCATTTCGACGTGCGCGGGAACCGAGGAGGAACCTGCGAACTGCGCGTCGGAGTGCATTCTGCCCATCGTGTCGGTCATGCCGTAGGAGGCGGGACCGGCGGCCATGTTGTCGGGATGAAGCGTTCTGCCTGTTCCGCCGCCGGACGCGACGGAGAAGAAGGGCATTCCCTTTTCAATGCGCTCCTTCTTGTAGGTCGCCATCACGGGATGCTGGAAGCGGGTCGGGTTCGTGGAGTTGCCGGTGATGGCGATGTCCACACCCTCCTGCCACATGATCGCAACGCCTTCGCGGACGTCGTCTGCGCCGTAGCAGCGGACCGCCGCGCGCTCGCCTTTGCTGTAGGCGCGCTCGGAGATGATTTTGAGCTTGCCGGTCATGTAGTCGAATTCGGTTTCGACGCCGGTGAAGCCGTTGATGCGGGAGATGATCTGGGCGGCGTCTTTGCCGAGGCCGTTCAGGATGACGCGGAGCGGCTCCTTGCGCGCCTTGTTCGCGCTGCGGGCAAGGCCGATAGCGCCTTCGGCGGCGGCGAAGGATTCATGGCCCGCGCAGAACGCGAAGCATTTCGTTTCGTCGCGGAGCAGCATCGAAGCGAGGTTGCCGTGGCCGAGTCCGACCTTGCGGTCGTCGGCGACGGAGCCCGGGATGCAGAAGGACTGAAGGCCTTCTCCGAGGGTTTTCGCAATTTCGCTGGCGACGGTCTGGCCGCGCTTGATGGCGACGGCGGCGCCGACGAGATAGGCCCAGCAGGCGTTTTCGAAGCAGATCGGCTGAATGTCCTTGACGCGCTTGTAGATGTCAAGGCCCTTGCCCTTCGTGATCTTTTCGGCTTCCTCGAGGGAGGCGATGCCGTTGTCGTTGAGGAATTTATTGATCTGCGCGATTCTGCGGTCGTAGCTTTCAAAAAGTGCCATGGTGACGACTCCCCCTTACTGATGACGCGGGTTGATGGTTTTGGCGGCGTCGGCGAAGCGTCCGTAGGTGCCGGTGTACTTCTTGAGCGCTTCGTTCGCGTCCATGCCCTTGCTGATCGCGTCGAGCATGGGGCCGAGCTTGAGGAACTTGTAGCCGATGACCTTGTCCTCGTCATCCAGCGCGATTTCCGTGACATAGCCTTCGGCCATTTCGAGGTAGCGGACACCCTTGGCGCTCGTGCCGTACATCGTGCCGGTGATGGAACGCAGCCCCTTGCCGAGGTCTTCAAGTCCGGCGCCGATCGGAAGTCCGCCTTCGGAGAACGCGGTCTGCGTGCGTCCGTAGACGATCTGGAGGAAGAGTTCGCGCATCGCGGTGTTGATCGCATCGCAGACAAGGTCGGTGTTCAATGCTTCGAGAATGGTCTTGCCGGGAAGGATTTCAGCGGCCATCGCGGCGGAGTGCGTCATGCCGGAGCAGCCGATCGTCTCGACGAGGGCTTCCTGGATGATTCCGTTCTTGACGTTGAGCGTCAGTTTGCAGGCGCCCTGCTGCGGGGCGCACCAGCCGACGCCGTGGGTGAGACCGGAAATATCCTTGATCTCGTAAGCCTTTGTCCAGGCGCCTTCCTGCGGGATCGGCGCGGGTCCGTGCTTCGGGCCCTTGGCGACGCAGCACATCTGCTCGACTTCGTGTGTGAAGTTCATCGCGTGTTTCTCCTGTTATGTTGTATGGTTGAAGGTCAATGCACAAGTCAGGTAGGTAATGTACAGCATGTTCCGTTATTTTCAATCCCGCGCGGTGGGAGAACGGGAAAAAAAGTCAGCACGGGCTTCCGAGCAGGGACGCGAAGGCGCGGCGCTCCTCGTCCGGTGCGATCACCGCGAGCAGGTCGCCGTCCAGATAGACGAAATTCTCGTCCGGATTCGGGATCAGGTCGTTGCCCCGGATCACGCCGACGATGTGAACGTTGCCCTTTTCCTTGAGCGGGCCCGTGAAAACGCGGTTCGCCAGGCCAGAGTCCCTGCCGACCTCCATCCATTTGAAATCGACCATGCCGACAAAGGCGTTCAGATTGTCGCTGCGTTTCGCGTCGGCGCTGCTCAGCATCAGCGGCGTGGAGTAGCGGTCGCGCAGTTTCTGGAGGTTGTTCTGGATCTGGACCATCGAGTAGTCCAGCTTGTGGAGCGCAAGGCGCGAAAGGTCGAGCCCGAGCTCGAACACGGGCCGCATCACGTCGAACACCTTGTATTCGTGCATCGCGTCCGCCTCCTTCTGCGAGTAGGCCTGCGAGACGATCTTGATGTCCGGATTCAGAAGCCGCGCATTGCGGATGATGTCCGTGTTCATTTTGAAGTCGTCCGCCGCCGCAATGATCATTCTTGCGCGCCCGACCGCCGCCGCCTTGAGAATCACCTCCTCGGAGGGAGAACCGAAGACGCATTCCAGGCCGTCCTTGCGCATTTCATTGAACAGAAAATAGTTCGGCTCGATGATAATGTAGGGCAGCTCGAAGTGTTCCATCACCTTCGCGACGACGCGCTGGACCCGTCCGCCTCCGGCGAGAATGATGTGGTTGGTCAGCGTCGGTTCCGGCATCGTGAAGGTGTTGAGAATCGCCGTCGGGAAGTGTTTGCGCAGCGCGTCGTAGGCGGGCGTCGTGAGCGAGGAGATCGGCGGACCCAGCACCATCGAGCAGATGACCGTGCAGAGCATCAGCATGTAGAGATCCTGCGTCAGGATGCCCGCCGCGTAGCCGGAACTCAGCACGATGAACGCGATTTCCGACGTCGGGAACATTCCGAAGAACATCGCCGTCGGAATCACGTTGCGGTATTTGAACAGCCACGCGAGAATTGCCAGAAAGAGGGTCCGGCTCAGCCCGGTCAGCAGCACCAGAAGCAGAACCACCCAGAAATGCTTCATCAGGAACGGCACGTTCATCAGCATACCGATGGAGACAAAGAAAAGCATGCTGAAGAGGTCGCGGACGGGCAGCATCTCATACAGCGCTTTTTTCCCGTAATCGGAACCGTTCAGCAGGATACCCGCCATGAACGCGCCGAAGGAGAAGGTCAGGCACATCTTTTCCGCGAGGAACCCGATACCGAGACTGATGACGGTGATGCAGAGAAGAAACAGCTCCTGCGAATTCCACGAGGATACGCGCCGCAGAATGCGCGGGATCACGCGAGGTCCGACCAGGAACAGCACCGTCACGAATGCCGCCCCGATCCCGACCGGCTTCAGCGCGTTCATCAGCCCGTTGTTGAGGTTGTTCGCGTTCATCAGGAGCACCATCAGCGGAATGACGATCAGGTCCTGCACCAGCGAGACGCCGATCATCGAACGGCCGGAGAGCGTCATCATGCGGTTGTGGAGCGTCAGGCTCTTGAGCACGACCGCGGTACTGGTGGAGACGAACGCCGCTCCCGCGAACAGCGCCGGATAACTTGCGATCCCGAACATTCCTTTCAGGATGCCGAACACGCAGAGAAGCGTCGCACAGACCTGGATGATCGAACCCCAGACCGCCAGTTTCCGGACCGGGCGGATGTCGTCCAGCGAGAACTCCAGTCCCATTGAAAAGAGCAGCAGCGCCACGCCGATGTCGGAGAGTCCCTGGAGCTGGTTCTGGTCGATGACAACCCCGTTCGCTCCGCTGTTGATCAGACTGATCGTGACGCCGGCAAGGATGTAGCCGAGCAGAAGCGGCTGTCCGAGGCGTTTGGCAATGCCGCCTCCGATCAGGCCGCCGATCATGATTGCAAGAAGTGCCGTTACAATGCTCATGGGGCTGTTTGATTCCCTTTTTTATTAAATAAATTTTCATAGTGCGATGCACTGCATCGCCAAAAATTGCTTCGTGCAGGACTTTCAGTCCTGCCGCGGTCCAGCTGCGCAAGCTGGTCGCCGGAGGCGAAATCCCCGCTGTTGCGATGCTTTGCATCGCCAAAAAATGCTTCGTGCTCTCCTGTCAGTCCTGGTGCGGTCCAGCTGCGCAAGCCGGTCGCCGGAGGCGAAATCCCCGCTGCCGCGTATGCTTGCATCGCGGTAACTCATTGAATTGGCACAGCTCTGCCGGAACCTCAGCCGACCGGAACCCCGTCCGGAAACGCGCCGCCGTCGATTGTCGCCAGCTTGAGCGTGTCGCCGGTCTTCGCCGCAAGAAGCATCCCGAACGACTCCACGCCGCGGATCTTCGCCGGTTTCAGGTTCGCCACCACAATGATGATCTTTCCGACCAGCTCCCCGGGCGTATAATATTTCGCGATGCCCGATACGATCTGGCGCGTTTCCGATCCGAGCGAGATCTTCAGTTTCAGGAGCTTGTCCGCGCCCTCGACCTTCTCCGCCTCCAGAATCTTCGCGGTTTTCAAACTGATCTTTGCGAAATCGTCGATCGTGACAACTTCCGCGCCGAGCGCGACGGTTTCGCTTTTCTTTGCCTCTGGTGGTTTCGACTTGGCTTTCTGTCCCTCAGCCTTGAGCTGCGCCATGGGTTCCTCGATGACGATCCGCGGGAACAGCGCCTCGGTATCCTGCACCTGCGTGCCGGGTTCAAGCGTGCCCCATTTCGCGAGACGGCCGTTGAAGTCGGATTTTCCGGCGATCTCTTCGGGAAGTCCGAGCTTCATCCGGAACTCCTTCATCTTGGCGGGCATGACCGGCAGCAGCAGTCCCGACACGATCCGCAGCGTTTCAGCCGCCGTGTAGAGCACCGTGGCGAGGCGCGCCATGTTCCCCTCTTTCGCGAGCGTCCACGGCGCGGTTTTCTCCATGTAGCGGTTTGCCGCGCGGACAACGTTCATCACGCTGTCGATGCCGCGGTCGATCTTCATGTTCTCGACGGCGGAGCGGATCAGGTCGATGGAAGCGAGCGCCTGATCCCGGAGTTCCAGATCGAGCGGTTCATAAGCCCCGGGCTGCGGGATGCGTCCGTCAAAGTATTTGATCGTCAGCTTGACCGCGCGGCTGAGCATGTTGCCCAGGTCGTTCGCCAGATCGCTGTTGTAGCGCTTGATGAAGGAGGACTGCGTGAAGGAGGCGTCGCTCCCGAGGACCATTTCCGCCATCAGGCAGTAGCGGAACGCGTCCACGCCGAAGAGATTCATCATGTCCATCGGGTTGACGACGTTGCCGAGCGATTTGCTCATCTTGTCCTGTCCGCTCAGCCACCAGCCGTGCGCGAAGATGGATTTCGGCATCGGAAGATCCATCGCCTTGAGCATCGTCGGCCAGTAGACCGTGTGCGTTGTCAGGATGTCCTTGCCGATCAGGTGGTGCGCGCCCGACCACCATTTCCGGAATTTCGCGTCGTCCGATCCGTAGCCGATCGCGGAGATGTAGTTGATCAGCGCGTCGAACCAGACGTAGCAGACGTAATCCTTGTCGAACGGCAGCTCGATCCCCCAGGAGAGGCGCGATTTCGGGCGCGAGATGCACAGATCCCCCAGCGGCTTGCGGAGGAATCCGAGCGTTTCGTTCGAGCGGTATTCCGGCTGGATGAAACCCGGATGGGTCTTGATGTAGTCAATGAGCCACTCCTGATACTGGCTCATCTTGAAAAAGTAGTTTGCTTCGACCAGTTTCGTGGTTTCCCGGTGGCAGTCGGGACAGAGATTGCCTTCCAGAAGATCCTTTTCCGTGAAATAACGTTCGCAGGGAACACAGTAGTGGCCCGTGTATTCGGCTTTGTAGATCAGTCCCCTGTCAAAGAGATCCTGAAGGATTTTGCAGACAATCTTCTTGTGGCGTTCCTGCGTCGTGCGGATGAAGTCGCTGTTGTGGATTCCGAGGCGTTTCCAGAGCTCCTGGAAGCGGGTCACGGTTTCATCGCAGTGCGCCAGGGGGTCCATGTGCCGCTGTTCGGCGGCCTTCTGCACCTTCTGACCATGTTCGTCGGTGCCGGTCAGGAAGAAGGTGTCGTCTCCCATCGCCGCGTGAAAACGGGTCAGGACGTCGGCCAGCATGGTGGTGTAGGAGTGTCCGATATGCGGTTTGTCGTTGACGTAGTAAATCG
Organism: uncultured Lentisphaeria bacterium; assembly: GCA_949287225.1. Lineage (GTDB taxonomy): Bacteria > Verrucomicrobiota > Lentisphaeria > Victivallales > UBA1829 > UBA11452. The sequence goes on along the minus strand of CASEFP010000189.1, from coordinate 17,769 downwards.
GTGTGGTGACATAATAGTTGTTCGGCATGGCGCAACTCCTCTCTCTGTTCTTTCCCATCTGAATATGACAGGAAAATAATATACTCCTCTTTTGCCCCGGAGCAAATAAAAAGCTTGAAGAATCCGCAACAAACACGTATATTTCACGAAAAACTTCAGCAAATTGGCAAAGGATGGTGCAAAATGACGGAACATGCGGCGAAAACACGCGGCGAACTCCCTCCGGAGATGACCTGGGATCTGACGCGCCTTTATGCGGACGACGCACAGTGGGAACACGATTTTTCCGAAATCGACACGCTTGTGAAGGCGTTTCTTCAATACAGGGGGCGCCTTGCCGAAAGCCCCGAAACGCTGCTTGCGGCCTTTCAGGCGGACGATGCGCTCTCGCTTGTCCTGGAACAGCTCTATGTCTATGCGCATCTGAAGGCGGACGAGGACACGGGCAACTCCGCCAACCGGGCGCGTCTCGACCGCATCCGCGCGAAACACGCCGAAATCGGAGGCGAATGCGCCTGGTTCCAGCCGGAACTGGTTGCAATGGACGCTTCCGTCTTCGAGCGCTTCCGCACTTCGGATGTTCTTGCGTTCTACCGCCGCACGCTCGATGAAATCGCAAGGGAGCGCGAGCACACGCTTTCCGCCGCCGAGGAGCGCATTCTGAGCATGAGTTCGGATGTGCTGGGCACCCCCTACAAGACCTTCTCGCTCCTGAACGACGCGGATCTCCGCTTCGGAACGATTCCCGGCGAGGACGGTTCTCCGGTCGAGCTGACCCACGGCAACTACATCAAGTTCCTGGAATCCCCGGACCGCGCCGTCCGGAAGGCGGCGTTCGAAGCTACTTACGACACCTACGCGAAATTTAAAAACACCTTTTCCTCGCTGCTGGACTCGAATTTCAAGACCTCCGCGCTGAGCGCCGAACTCCGGCACTTCCCATCCGCGCTCGAGGCATCGCTCTTTGAGGACAGCGTGCCGCTTTCCGTCTACAACGGACTGATTGACACCGTGCATGCGAACATTGCCTCCCTTTACGGCTATTTCCACCTGCGCGCAAAAAAGCTCGGTCTCGAGAAGCTCGACATGTACGACATCCACACCCCGCTTCTGCCCGCGTGCAGAATGACTGTGGAGTGGCCGGACGCCGTGAAGTATGTGAAGGACTCTCTCGCCGTGCTCGGAGAGGAGTATCACTCCGCGATCGACAACGCCTTTGAACAGCGCTGGATCGACATCCCCGAATGCCGGGGCAAACGTTCCGGCGCCTACTCGAGCGGCTGTTACGGAAAGCCCCCTTACATTCTGCTGAACTATTCCGGGACACTGGACAGCGTGTTCACGCTCGCGCATGAGCTCGGGCATTCGATGCACTCCTACTTCTCCGACCGCAGTCAGGCGTTCCACTACGCCTCCTACAAGATTTTCGTCGCGGAGGTCGCCTCGACGACCAATGAACTGCTTCTGCATCACCATCTGATGGAGAAGGCGCCCTCCGACGAGGTGCGCGCGTATCTGCTCAACCATCTTGCCGACGAGATCCGCGGGACGGTGTTCCGGCAGACCATGTTCGCCGAATTCGAGCGGGACATGTCCGCTCTCTCCGAATCCGGCACGCCGCTGACCGCCGATCTGCTCTCGGAGAAGTATTTCGCGCTGAACGCATTCTATCACGGCGACGCCGTCAGTCCCGACGACCGCATCCGCTGGGAGTGGGCGCGCATTCCTCACTTCTACTACGATTTCTACGTCTATAAATACGCGACCGGCTTTTCCGCCGCAGCGGCGCTCTCGAAAAAGATTCTCGCAGGAGACATCCTGCCCTACATGGGCTTCCTGAAGGCGGGCGATTCGCGCGACGTGCTTGACATCATGCAGGATGCCGGCGTCGATTTCCGTTCCGGGAAACCTGTGGAGGCGTGCATGCGCTTCTTCGCGGAGACAGTGGAGTCGCTTGCAACGTATCTGAAATGACTTTCCGATCGTTCGGCATCTAATAAAACAGCGTCGGAATCGTCGATATGGAGAAGGACGGATACAGCGAGGAGGAGATCGAGGCGTTGATCGCGTCGACGGAACGCGCCCTGATCCGGTTTGCCGGACACTATCTCAGGGACCGCGCGGGCGCTTGTGACGCGGTGCAGTCCGCCTACATCCGGTATGTGCGTTTCCTGCAGGGGCCGCCGCCGGGCGTCGTGAGGAATCCGGCTGCATGGCTCTTCCGGACGACGCGGAACATCTGTCTGGATGTGCTCAAATCCGCGCGCATGAGGCTGACGACCTCTTTTGAAGAAGCCCTGCATGGCGAATCCGGCGCAGCTGTCCCGGGAGCGGACGATGCATTGCGTGCCGAGGATGATCTCGCACTGATCCGTTCGATGTTTGAAACGCTGAGCGAACGGGAGCGGGAAATTGTTGTCCTGAAAATCGAACACGGCAAATCCTACCGCGAAATCGCGGAGATCACGGGCCTGACGGTTTCCAACGTCGGCTTCATTCTTCACGGCGCGATGAAGAAACTGCGCAGCACTTGTAAAGAGAAGGGACTCTTATGAAGATCTGTGAGACATATCAGGAGCGGATGACCGACAGTCTTGCCGGGGAGCTCTCCCCGGAGGAGGAGGCGGAACTGCGCGCGCATCTGGAAGAGTGTCCCGCGTGCCGCGCGGAGTTCGAGGAGCTCTCCCGCATATGGAAGCTGACGGGGGCGATGCTGGACGCGACCGCGCTTGATGGAACGCTTCCGGACTCGAACCGTGCGGAAATCCGCCGTGCGATGAATCCGCGCAGGCATTTCCCCGCCGTCCGGGCACTCTGGAAGATCGCCGCGATGTTCCTGGTCTGTGCGGCCGTTCTCTGCGTCGTGCTTCTCTCCGCGCCGAAGGAGCGCCGGAGCGTCAGGCTGGATGTCTTCCAGTCCGCCGGGGAGAAGCTGGACAGTATTGCCGCGATCGGAAAATCATCCGTTCCGGCAAAGGAGAGTCGCGCGGAAAAACCGATGGCTCCGGCTCCGGACCGGCTCCCCGCAGCGGAAGCCGTGATCATGGCTTCTCCCGCAGCGGTTTCTCCGGAAAAGGCTGAGCGCCGCGCCGCAGCGGATGCTTCAAAATCCAAAGCACCTTCCACCAAAATGGCTTTCGAAAGAAAGGCTTCTGCCCTCCGGGAAAACAATGTCCCTGTCTCCGGCGCGGCGGAGGAAACGCTGACTCTCGCATTCGGCGATTTCCCGGAGATCGGGAAAAAAGAGATTCCCGCTGTGATTGGTTTCTTCCGGAAAAACGGCATCTCTCTGGAAGAGGATGAGATCCGGATTCAGGGAGAAACCTTTGAACTTCATGTTTCCGTTCCGCGCATGGCGCAGATCCGTATTTTCCTGGAGAGGCGTTCCCGGAAAAGGAATTGATTTTTCCGCCTTGTCTTGCAATTTGATTTCCGCGGTCTATATTCCCCGTACAGAAACTGGAACTCTCCATTTGAAAGGGTCGATTATGGCGGAACAGCATTCCTGGGAAGGCATCTGGATTTCCGGCGGGGAAAAGGGGCCGCTTCTGCGGCGCGCTTTTGAATTCACGGAGAAAGCGGAGCACGTCTATGCGCTGGTCGCGGGACTCGGCTGGCATGAGCTGTATGTCAACGGGAAAAAAGCCGATTCCCGTGTTCTGAGTCCGGTCGTGACACAATATGAAAAACGCGTTTCCTATATCCGTTATGACATTACGGCGCTGTTGAATCCGGGGAGAAATGCCGTTGGCGTGATGCTCGGGAACGGCTGGTACAACTGCCGCTATCCGAAGAATGTCTGGAACTTCGACACCGCCTCCTGGATTGATCTGCCGAAACTCCTCTGCAATATCGTCGCCGACGGGCAGGTGATCCTGAAAACGGATTGCTCGTGGAAAACCGCGGAGGGGCCTATTCAGTTCAACTCCCTGCGGAACGGGGAGTTCTATGATGCGCGCTGTGAGATCGACTCCTGGAGCGATCCCGCCTTCGATGATTCCAGCTGGAAGAATGCCGTGCAGTGTGCGCCGCCGCCGGGGATTCTCGTCGAGGAGGACATGGAGCCGTGCCGGGAGTGCGAGTGTTTCCCGAGTTCCGGCATGAAGGAACTTGCCGACGGTTCACGGATCTATGATTTCGGGCGGAATCTGACCGGCTGGGCGCGCATCCGCGTTCTTGGACCGGCGGGGAGCACCCTGACGCTGCGCTATTCCGAATGTCTCGCGGAAAATGGGGACATCGACCAGAGCAATATCAATGTCTATGTCAAGGAAGGCGAGTTCCAGACCGACCGCTACACATTGCGCGGGAGTCCGGAGGGCGAAGTGTGGAGTCCGCGTTTCACCTATCACGGGTTCCGTTACCTGAAAATTTCGGGCATTGTCCCGGAGATCGAGCTGAAAAGCGTGGAAGCGATTTTCGTCCACAACGCGTTTGCCTCCATCGGGTTGATCAAATGTTCGTCCGAACTGCTGAACCGGCTGTTCAAATGCGTGCGCTAGAGTTATCTGTCCAACTTCACCGGAATCCCGACGGACTGCCCGCACCGGGAGAAGAACGGCTGGACCGGCGATGCCCAGATCGCCTGCGAAGCCGGATTGTGGAATTACAATGCGGTCCGCGCGTACAAGCATTTCGTTCAGATGCTGGTGGACGCGCAGCGCCCGAGCGGCCAGCTTCCCGGGATCGTGCCGACCGGCGGATGGGGATACAACTGGGGCAGCGGCCCGGCATGGGACCGTGCGCTCTTCGAAATCCCTTACCGCGTGCTGCGCTTCCGCAATGACGATGAGATGATCCGCCTGCATTATGAGGCGATGCGCCGCTATCTGGATTTCTGTGCGCGGATGTCCGAGGATCACCTTGTGCGCTTCGGGCTCGGGGACTGGTGTGCGCCGGAACGTGTCCCTGCGGAGATGGTGGAGCTGACCTCCAGCGCGTATTACTATCATGATGTCCGGCTTTTCTCCTATTTCGCCTCGCTGAACGGCGAAGCGGAAAGCGATGCTCTGCTTTATGCCCGTCTCGCCGAGGACATCAAGGCAAGTTTCAACCGGAAATTCTACCATGGCGGCGGCATCTACGGCGACGGAACGCTGACCGCGCTTGGTGCTCCCCTCTATTTCGGGCTTGTCCCGGCGGGGGAGGAGCAGCTCACCGCAGATCAGCTCGCCGCAAAGGTCGAGGCGGGCGGATGCCGGGCTGACTTCGGCATCCTCGGAGCCAAATACGTGCCCCGCGTGCTGGCGGACTACGGTTACGCGGAACTCGCCTGCCGCATGCTGATGCAGGAAGAATATCCGGGCTGGGGATACTGGATCCGGCAGGGAGCGACCTCGCTCTGGGAGGAGTGGAAGGGCGGAACCTCCCGCAATCACATCATGTTCGGAGACATCGGCGCGTGGATGTTCGAATATCTCGCCGGCGTGCGCCCGCTGAAAAACGGATTTGCCGAATTCCGCGTCGCACCGAACGCCGTCTGCGGGTTGACGAACCTGATCATGACGCACGATTCCCCGCACGGCAGAATCGTTGTCGACTGGACAAAGGAGGAAAAGCGTTTCATCCTGACGCTGACCGTTCCGAAAGGCACGACTGCGGAGGTCATACTTCCCGGAGGAGAAAAAAGCAGGGCGGGCGAGGGGGTTCAGTTCTTCGAAGTGGAACTGGACTGAACGGATTCTCCTGTTTTTCCGGCGGATCGCCTGTTTTGCGGGAAATATCCCGGAGAGGAGATGGCCTGATCCTTTTTTCCTCTTGATTTTCCGGGAAAAGAATCTATCTTTCCCGTATGGAAAAGATGCGCAAGATCATACATGTGGACATGGACGCGTTTTACGCTTCCGTGGAAATCCGGGACAATCCCTCTCTGCGGGGAAAGCCCGTCATTGTCGGGGGAATGCCGAATACCCGCGGAGTGGTCTGCACCTGCTCGTATGCGGCGCGGAAATTCGGAGTCCGCTCCGCGATGCCGGCAAGCCGGGCGTATCAGCTCTGTCCGCAGGGAATTTTCCTGCATCCGCGCTTCGAGGTGTACCGGGAAGTGTCCCTGCTGATCCGGCGGATTTTCTTTGATTACACGGATCTGGTCGAACCGCTTTCTCTGGATGAAGCCTACCTCGATGTGACCGACAACAAGCGCGGCATTCCCTACGCGACCAGAACCGCGCGTGAAATCAAGGCGCGGATTTTCCGCGAGACCGGCGGACTCACCGCTTCTGCAGGGGTCTCCTTCAACAAGTTTTTTGCGAAAGTCGCCTCCGATCTGCGGAAACCCGACGGCCTGACCGTGATTCCCCCGGATCAGGCGGAGGAATTCCTCGAAACGCTGCCGATCGGGAAATTCTACGGGGTGGGCAAGGTTACGGAAAAACATTTTCTGAAAATGGGAATCAAAACCGGAGGCGATCTGAAAAGACTTTCCAAACTGGATCTGATGCGCGAGTTCGGCAAAACCGGAGAATTCTACTATGAAATCGCACGCGGAATTGACACGCGCGCGGTTGAACCGAACCGGGAACGCAAATCCCTCGGCACCGAAGTCACGTTCCAGAGCGATATCAGTGACCTGACCGAAATGATTCCCGTCATTCAGCAGCAGTCGCAGGAGGTTTCGGACGATCTGCGCAGACACGGCCTCGCCGGAAGAACCGTCACGCTCAAGGTCAAGTTCTTCGACTTCAAGTCCATCACGCGGAGCCGCACGCTGGAGCGCTGCACCGACAGCGCGGAAGTCATTGCCTCGGTCGCGCGTGAACTGCTCCTTGCGACCGAGGCGGGGAAGACTGCCGTGAGACTCCTCGGCGTCACGGTATCCAATTTCCCCGAACCGGAGAAGATCGAGACTCCGACAGGGATCTGGCTTCAGCCGGAGTTCGATTTCGGCGAGGAACTTTAACTTTTCTACCGCGGAGAGAGGCTGTTGATGTCCCAGCGGATGCTGTCCAGAACCCTTTTCATCGCGCGGATGGTCGGCTGCATATAATTGTAACGGGAATCGTAGCGGTGCACCGCAAACAGGATGCTTGTGCCCAGAACCGGGCAGAGAAAACGGTGCGGACGGGAAAATTTTCCGCTGCAGAGATGGATGAACGGCACTTTCAGCTCATGGCGGAGCAGCATGGTTGTGCGGAGCGCCTCGGCGAGTTCCTCCTCGGTGTTGACGGTTGAGACAAGTTTCACGACATCCGCGCCGCGCGATTCCAGACTCAGCAGATGTTCCGCCGTTTCGTCCGCCGTCCGCACACACTGCGTATGGGAGGACATGACCACGTCCGCCCCCTTTTTATGAATCCGGTCAATCAGGCGCTTCTGTTTTGCGATCGCCTTCGCCTTGTATGTGATTTCCCTCGGAGAGGGATCATAGAGGTCGCCCATCACGTCGATCATGGACGCGCCCGCGTCCGCCGCAGCGAGCAGCAGCGTCTGGCGTTCCTCGTCACTTTTTGTCCCCCAGCGGTCGTTGCGGTAGAAACAGAACATGAACGGCAGCGCAACCGAGTTGATGACTCCTTTCAGGGAATCCGCATTCCGGAATTCCGGCTTGAAGTCGAAGAGTTCCACTGTGATGCCGTGTGCGCCGTCTGCTTCCGCGCCCCTGGCTTCGGCGATCAGTTCGCCGGGTGTCTGCCCGGCCATGATGCCGCTGATGACCGGATACGGTTTGTTCAGAAAGGACAGTCTCATTGCAGTCTCCTTGTTTTCCCTGTTTTTGTATTTCAGACAAAAGTCAGCACGACCTTGCCGATATTTTCGGCCCGGCGAAGCACGCCGTGCGCCTGTTCCACTTCGCGGATCGGGAAAGTGGCGTGAATGTTTGTAATGAGTTTCTTCGCGCTGAAGAGCGGCCAGAGTTCGCACTGCAGCGCCTGGAGAATCGCGCTTTTTTCTTCCGGTGTGCGGCTCCGCAGTGTGCTGCCGATCAGCCGGATGCGTTTGCGCCAGACCGTTTCGAGATTGATCGTTGTTTCCGCTCCGCCCATTGTAGCGATCATGATCCAGCGTCCGCCGAAGACCATGTTGCGGAAACACTCTCCCATCAGGGGACCGCCGATGCAGTCCAGCGCGACGGTCGGCGGATGCGCCTCAATGACCTTCCTTACATCCTCCGTGCGGTAGTCGAGCACATGATCCGCGCCGAGTTTTCTTACGAATGCGGCCTTTTCCGCCGAGTCGATCGTGGTGATCACTTCAGCGCCCAGCTGCTTGGCATACTGGATCGCCGCGAGGCCGACGCCGCTGGCGCCCGCCTGCATGTAGAAGACATCTCCCTTTTTCATGCCGCCTGCTTCCAGCTGCAGATTCAGATAGACTGTGCTCCAGACCTCCGGCAGCGACGCCGCCTCAATCATCGAAAGCCCCTCCGGAATCGGGATGACCATTCCAGCCGGAGCCGTGACGAGCTCGGAATACCCGCCGCCACCCAGCAGCGCGCAGACGGCATCGCCCGGACGGACACAAGCGTTTGCGGGAGCCTCCAGCACCTCGCCGGACACCTCAAGCCCGCACCACTGCGGCCAGTCCGGCGGCGAGGCGTAACAGCCGTCCTTCTGCATCAGGTCGGCGCGGTTGACCGCCGCGGCGTGAACGCGGATCAGGACTTCGCCCTCTTTCCGCAGAGGATCCGGAACTTCCGCCCAGAGGAAATTCCTGTTTTCGTCGAGAATCATTGCATGCATGTTTCCCTGCTCCATTTTGTGTATCCGGAGGCCGCCAGAAGGACGTTTTCCACCAGATCATCGTGTTCATAGTCATAAGGGTTCCGGATCTCCCCGCGGATCAGCGAGGCGAACTCCTTCATCTGTTCGAGATAGCGGTCGTGGCGGACGCCGAAATCAAGCACATGGAGTCCCGCCGCATAGTCGCCCCTGTCCTCGCTGAGCGAGAGTTTCATCAGCAGCGCCTCGTTGTCGAACCGTTCCAGCGGACAGAGTTCGAGCCATCCTTTCGTCCCGCAGATTTTCAGCATGCGGTGACGCAGGTCGCCGCGGCTGCAGCAGCGGATGACGGCGGTCGCGTGCGGGTATTCCAGCACGGCGAGACAGTTGTTCCTGATCTCCGGCGCGATATCCGGAGTCGATTTCAGGAACGGCGTGACCGTGTCCGGCGCCCCCAGCAGCGCGACGATGAAATCAATGAGATGGCATCCGAGATTGAACATGATTCCGCCTTTGAACTTCCCGAGATAGGTCTGGTAGAGATCGTTTCCATAGGAGTGGTTCATGTCGCATTCCACTGCGAAAATATCGCCGAGCCATTTTTCCTCTGCGATCTTCAGGCAGAACTGGAACGCGGGATTCCCCCGGAACATGTAACCCATCTGAAGCGGCAGGTTTCTGGCGCGGCAGCCGTCGAGAAGTTTCCGGAACAGCGCGGCATCCTCGCCCGCCGGTTTGTCCATGTGCATCGGAAGATTATGTTCCATGCAGCGGATCGCCGTCGGCACCAGTTCCGTGTTCGGCGTTTCCACGACGACCCCCTGGAGCCCCGGCACGGCAAAGAGCTCCTCCATCGTCATTTTTTTCAGTCCCTCGAAGACCTTCTGCCATTCGCCGGGATGTTTCGGCGCGGTGCTTGCGCTGTCATCGACGTATCCGGCGATTTCGAAGACATCCGGCATGTTCCGCAGCGTTCCCATGATTCCGGGAGCGTGTTCGTGCGTGACGCCGATCTGTGCGATTCTGATTTTTTCCATCTGCTTCTCCTGTTGCTCCGGTTTGTGCTTTGTCACAGGTGATTTCTTTCCAGAAACGCGTCCATCTCCGGACTGGGTCTCCACGGAAAATCCTTCGGACAGCGCGAGATTTCCAGTTCGAGCCCGTCGTAAAGGGTTTTCAGGCAGCTCCGGGTGAGTCCCGTTGCGGCAAGGACTTTGCTGTTGTCCATGATTCTGCGATAAAGCCGGTCATACTCCAGCTGCCAGCGGGCGCCGCGCATATAAGGATCCGGACTCAGAATTTTCAGATACTCCTCCTTGTCCACCCAGACTGACTCCAGGCCGCAGATCTCCTTGTAATAGTCGGCGATCTCGCCCCATGTGTGATGTTCGGCGGTGGTCACGCTGAAGGTTTCGCCACGCGCCTTCTCGTTGAACAGAAGAAGCGAGATCATCCGTGCGACGTCGCCCGCCCAGCTCATTGTTGCATCCACGTTTCTCGCCTGTTCCGGGAGAACCGCCTTTCTGTTTGTGAACGCGCGCCCGACGGTGTTGTGCGCCTCCAGCGTCACAAGCTGGTAACGCATGAGAGAATAGGTGATCGCGGGGCGTATGACCGTCCAGTTTTTTCCCGGGGCGGTGCTCCGGACGATGTTTTCGCCGCGCGCCTTGTGGATGCAGTAGTCGTCCGAATTGCGCAGGAGAACGTCGTCGGAGACGTCGATCAGGCGCGGGGACTCCTCTCTCACGGGATGTTCCAGATCGGCGTAGATCCGGTAGCTGGAAAGGAAAATATAGTGTTCCGTGGAGGAGAGAAGGAGCGGAAGAACATACGGCAGCCTTTCCGTGCGGTAGATCATGAAATCCACGATTCCGTCATAGTGCCGTGCGAGCATTTCCCGCAGAACGTCCGACTTGGAGAGATCGGCCCTGATGTAATTGACATTGGGAAGATTGTTTTCCTTTTCATCAAGGGAGACGGCGTCCACGCAGTATCCCATTTCCGCGAGGCGGGGAACAAGATACTGTCCCATGGCGCCGGTCGCGCCTAGCACGAGAACGAACTTTTCCTGTTTCATGTTCCATGCCTTTCCTGTTTTTACCTTCAGCTTTTTCTTATGGAAGCAGATTCCAGTCGAATACAAATCCCGGCGGCGGATTTCTGTCCGTCAGGATCGTGCTGTAGACTTCGTGTGCCTGTTCCGGGGATACGATTTCCGAGATCAGCGGACGGACGCGGAGCTTCCCGTGCGCGAGCAGACGAAGAAAGGTCCGGTAGTCATCGTGTTCGGTCCATTGCCCCGGACGCGATTCAACACGAGGGCGGTTTCTGGTATGCGCCCCGATCAGCGTCACGCCCGGCAAATGCACATCCTGATAAAAATCAATTACCGCGTCCGGCACCCGCGTGCACCCCAGCAGGGAGATTCGTCCCTCGTTCACCACATACTTGAGCGCCTGTTTCAGCGCCGCCGCGACACCGGTCACCTCGACCACCGCGTCCACTCCTTTTCCTCCGGACGCCGAGCGGACCTGCCCGATGAAATCCGGATCCGCGGGATCGAATGCAGCATCCGCCCCGAGTTCCAATGCCAGTTTCCGCCTTGCCGGGTCATAGTCTGAAACCAGCAGCGGCAGAGCGCCGGAACAGGCCGCGATCTGCACGGCGAGCAGTCCGAGAAGTCCCAGTCCCGCCACCATGACCGATTCGCCGAGTTCCAGACGGAGACGCCGGACGCCGAGCATGGGGAACGAAACGATGTAGGCAAAGGAGGCATCCAGAAGATCAATGGAATCGTCGTCGATCCGGAATATGCTGTCCGCTTTTTTTATGGTGTGCGAGCGGTGTCCGCCCGCGGGGATCAGAACCCGGTCACCTGTTTTCAGAGTTGTGACAGCACTTCCGACTGCGATGACCTCACCTGACGCACTGTAGCCGGGATAATAGGGAAAACGCTGTCCGGGGTTGTTGGAGTTCCCCGAAAGCCATGCGCGCTCCGTGCCCGCGCTGATGACACTGTAACGGTTTTTCAGAAGAACTTCATCCTCTTTCAGGGGTCCCGGATCAAAATCCATGGTTTTCAGGATCGCATTGCCCGGTGTTTCCGCGACGACGAAATGAATTTTCATGATATTCCGCTTTTTCAGTAACGGCCTGCGGCGCAGCTGCGGCCTCCGTCGATCAGGTAATTGGCTCCGGTGATGAAGGCGCCCTTGTCGGAACAGACATAGAGGATCAGATTCACGATCTCCTCCGGTTCCGCGGCGCGTCCGAGGAGTGTCCGCATGTTCGCCATTGCCGCGCGCGTCAGAACCGGCCCAGGCGAGATGCATACCGACCGGACGCCATGCTCCGCACCGTAGTTTGCAATTCCCTGGCTCAATCCGATCATGCCGCATTTGGACGCCGCATAATCCAGGCAGCGCCCGCCGCTGACGCCGTCGATTGAACCCATGTTGATGATGACCCCGTATTTCTGTTCAAACATCTGCCCGAGCACCGCACGTGTGAACAATACGGCACCTTTCAGATTCACATCCACGCCCCATTCGATGCTTTCCACGCTCGCGTTTACGAATCCGCCCGACTGTTTGAAAATCCGCGAGGAGGCGCCTCCGGCCGAGTTCATCAGATAGTCGATTCTGCCGAATTTTTCCATCGCGATCCGGACGGCGTTTTCGATCTCCTCATATTTCCGGACATCGACCTTGACGCCGACGGCGTTCCCCCCTTTTCTGCGGATTTCTTCGGCAGCAGCCTCGACAGCCTCCGCATTCACATCGGTCAGGACGACATTCGCCCCTTCTTCAGCCATCTTTTTCAGAAAGAGCAGAGCCATCCCCGAGGCGGCTCCCGTGGCGATTGCGGTTTTCCCTTTGAATTCCGGATACTCCATCGTTTTCTCCTTTTTCCATAAACTCGCTGCCCGATGCGCTTTCCGCATTCCATCGGTTCCCTTTCTCCAAGATACCCGTTCAAACGCCGCCGCACAAATCGGAAAAGAGCCTCTTTCTGAAAAGAATGATGCAAATTGATGCTTGATTTCATGAAAACAGCATGATATAGTGCAAATGAAGCATAAATTCAGGAAAAAATCATGAAAATTCAGGAAATCGCCAGACTTGCCGGGGTCTCGCCATCGACGGTGTCCCGTGTCTTCAGCCATCATCCGGGGATCAGTGAAGAGATCCGGGAACGGGTCTTCGCCATTTCCAAACAGTATTCCTATCACCCGCGCCTCTCGACGAAACAGCGCAACGTGGTCATTATCACGCCGTATCAGTCGGTATATCCGGTGCAGTGCTGTGTGGAAATGATCCTCATGGCGCTGACCCGCGAGCTGCCGAACCGGGGATTCCGGCTTGAAATCCTGCCGCAGGACAATCTGGAGCGCCTCGACGCCATCCAGTTCTGCGCGGCGGCGGCAATCGGCGCCGAACCGAAGGATTTTCAGAACTGGTCGGACCGTTTCAGCGTGCCGCTGATCATCCTCGACCGGGAGGCAAAACGCAATTTTCCCGAAGTTTATCTGGTCCGTTCCGACGAGGAGCAGGGCATGGAACTGGCGCTGGCGCATCTTTCCGGATGCGGATGCCGGAAAATTGGATGCATTATCCACGGCACACCCGGCACAGGAAATACGGATATCCGCTGCGAAGCGATCCGCCGTTTCCTTCGGAAAAAAGGACTTCCCGCGGATGATTCCCTGGTCTGTTTCGGACGGGACGAGGAGTATCTCGAGATCATCGGAAAACTTCTGCGCCATAAAATCGACGGCCTCTTCTGCCCCGGCGGAAGCGGCGGAATCCTTGCGGCATACGCGCTTTCCCTCTTCGGGAAACAGATTCCCGAAGACATTTCCCTGATCGCTTCCGAGCAGACGTTCTTTTCCCGCTACGGAACCCCGCCGCAGACCACGATCACGCCCGACTACGCCGCAATGGCCTCCGCCGTTGCCGATGTCATTGAAGACCGGATCGCCGGACGGAAGCATCCCGTGCGCACCGTGCTGCCCTATCTCCTGATCCGCCGCGAAAGCGTCCGCACTTCCGCCGGATGAACCTTCAGGAAAATAACGGAAACAGGCCTTGCTTTTTCTTTTTTATATGTTATATTGTTAAATCTAACATTGAAATATAGCGGTATATCCATCGCGCTTTTCTGGTAAAAAAAGAGGAGAATCAATTGTTCTTTTTGCGTGAAATCGGCTTGATTCGCTCCTTTTTGTGCAATATATTCACTTCAGCAGACATCAAAAACAGGGAGAAACGATCATGCTTACGGAAAAAATCAGAAAAGTGGACGCGCTCGTCAAGGGATTGAAAAGTTCCGACGGGACCGTCTATCTTTCGCCGGGTCTTCAGGGGAGGATCTTCTGCTCGATCGGAGATACACTCGTTCACAAGCTGGACTTTGCCATGGCGGCGGATCCCTCGGACGACTTCAACAACATCGGCGGCAATTCGCTCTGGCCGGCTCCCGAGGGGGGGGCGTATGCGTTCAATTACCCGAACGGAGAATGGACGGTGCAGGACGGCATCAACAAGGTCTGTCCTGAACTGACCATGCTTTCTGAAACGGATGCCGTCATGGTCAAGAATATCGCGCTCATCAACGCGAAGGGGATCAACGTGGAACTCGAATACCGCCGGGAAGTGCACGCCAACGATGTTTCCGCACTTGCGCGGAGCTGTCTGGTGAAAGGGGTCTCCTACACCTCACGCGACACCTTCCGCGCACGGAACGATTATCCCGTGAAGGATGTTCTGCTCAACGCCTGGACGCTCGAACAGTTCCCCGGCGCGGAGGGAATCGTCGCATTCGGGAAATTTGACTGCGCGGATGCTGCCAAGGTTGTCAACGATGACTTTTACGGCGATCCGCTCTCGCGCATCACGTTTTCGAAGAATCTTTTCCTCTTCCGTCTCGGCGGTCCGGACCGCCTCCAGATCGGCGTCCGCCTCGCATGCCGCCCCGAACTGATCGGCGCATACGATCCGGCAAGGGAGATCCTCATTATCCGCAAAACGAAACCCGCTTCCGGAAAATACATCAATATCGCCGACAACGAACAGAAGAACGGCCCGTTCTCGAGTGAGGATCTCTTCAGCATCTTCAACGGCGCGGGCCTGAACTTCTTTGAACTGGAAACCATTGGCCCGATGGTCGAAAAGGACGGAAAATTCGATTCCTCCACGGTCGTTTCCGATACATTCATCTTCAAGGGGCCGAAGGAGAATCTCGCTGAACTTCTGACAAAGGAATACAACATCAATTCCAAGGAGATCATAAAATGAACAAAATCAAAACCGTCTTCGGTTTCGACATGGAAACCGACATTGGAAGCTGGACCTCGTTCTACGAAGGATTCAAGCACGGCACGCCGCTGATTCTCGAACTGCTCAAAAAGCATGACATCAAGGCGACATTCTTCTTCACCGGCGACGCAGCGAAGAAGAATCCCGAAATCGTCCACATGGTGCGCGATGCCGGGCATGAGATCGGCTGCCACACCCTCTTCCACGAAACGATCGGCGATCCGCTTTTCGAGATTCCCGGCATGATGCCGCTGCTTCCCGAAGAGGTCGAGCACCGCATCGAGCTTGCGACAAAATGGGTCGAGGAGGTTGCCGGCGTGCATCCGACCGCATGGCGCTGTCCGCGTCTCTGGGGATCCACGACCGTCGTGAACGCGCTGGAGCGTCTCGGCTACAAGTCCGACGCCACCTATCCGATGTATTTCTACCGCGAGCGTCTCACGCCGTATCATCCGTCGAAGGACGACTGGACGAAGGAAGGAGACATGAAGATCATCGAGCTTCCGAACTTTGCGGATCTTTCGATGGATTCCAAGGACCAGTACGGGCGCGACATGGATCAGTGGCCGCTCTGGCGCACCGAATCCGCCGACGCCGTCATGGAACACATCAACGGCTATGTCAAATACTGTGAACAGAAGAAGGTCGATCCGTTCCTCTGCTTCTACATGCACCCGTGGGAGTTCTGGCCCATGCCCGAAGGACTGATCCACTCCGGCGAGGGCGCGGTTCTGCCGGATCCCTTCATTGTGAAGAACTGCGGCCCCTATGCGGTCGAGCAGCTGGATCTGCTGATTGAAAAACTCAAGGCGGCGGGATCGGTCTTCACGACCGCCTCCGGCTGTCTGGATTAAAACCTTCTGCATTCTATCTGACATCCCGACGGGACAGGATCTTTCTCCTGTCCCGTTTTTTTCTGTCCCTGTGGAATTTTACAGATGACTCAGAAATCTTTTCTGTTCTGTATTTTTTCCCTTTTTTTCAGAAAGAGGACTTGACAATCGGGTTATACTGGGTTATAATTATTATTGGCAACCATTCCATTGGGAGAGACCGTGAATTTGACGAAGGCAGAGGCGAAATCCTGGCAGATTGCGGAAGTGATCCGCAAAGAGATTGCTTCCGGCAGTCTGCATCCGGGAGAAAAACTGGAGAGTTCCCGGCAGCTTGCCGACCGTTTCCATGTCGGGCGGCAGGTGCTTCGTTCCGCGTTCAAGATTCTGGAGAAGGAAAATATTGTGCGCTCCGTATCGGGAAGCGGAGTTTACATCAACGATTTCATTCCCGCTTCAGTTCGTTCAGAACGGGTTCGTGTCGGATTTGTCAACTGGCACGACATCTTTACCGAAACATTTCCGCTTCGTGCCTATCGGATGATACTGCAGGATTCCCAGAATATGAACTGCGATATATTTCTGAACAATGCCGGGCATGAGAAGGAGCTGATTGAATGGGTCAGAAATTACAATCTCGATGGACTGATTCTCTGCGGTTTTGTGGATGACATGCTGGTTTCAGCTTTGAATGATTCAGGGGTGCTTTTTCTGATTCTCGGAAACTATCAGCTCAGTGAACCGGTCAACTGCCTGGAGAAGGATGTGTTCCGAAGCAACAAGACGGCGATGCTGCGCCTGATCCGGAAATACCATTTTTCCCGGATCGCCTGCATTTTTGGAACGATGTTCGGACTGGGACCAAGGCAGACGCTCGCCGGAATCCGGGAAGCGGCGGAGGAGTGCTCCGTGCCCTTCGATGAAACCATGCTTTTTGAACGCGCGCACGGTAACGGTTATGCCGAGATGGAATATCTTTTCCAGGAAAAAAACATTGGAAAGAGTGACATCGTCTACCTGTCCAGTGAAGTGTTCGCCGGTGCGGCAAGAGCGATTTTCGAGCGGAAGGTCCCGCCGGAGAAACGCCCTTATCTGTTTCTGGACATGCCGGTTTCTTCCGTGCCCTATCCGGATCTGGTAGGCTGCTTCCTCTATGAGGACAATGTTCTGGCTGAAAATGCCCTGAAAACATTTCTGGATATATATTACGGCCGCGTCAAACGCCCATGGAAGGGCATGGTCGAGGGACATATCACCATTGTCTGAACGAGTGAATGAAATCAAATAAGGAGGAACTTTCATGCATCAAATCACGATTGTGCACAAATTGGAAAATGACAGAGGGAAACCTTTTACATTAATCGAGTTGCTTATTGTGATATCAATTATTGCGATTCTGGCATCTCTTCTTCTTCCCGTTCTCGGAAAAGCGCGTTCCGCGGCACGGAATTCCGCCTGTATGAATAATCTCCGACAGCTTGGTTCCTGCACGATGAATTATGCAAGTGACAACGGCGGATGGTCGATCAGTTGTTATCATGTTTATCCGAATAAACTCAGCGGCAACCAGTGGGTCCGTTTCCTGACAAAACCGCATCCTGTCTGGAGCACAACCAATGCCGGCTTTTTTTATCTGGGATATATTCCGGTCATGTGGCAGGGGTGGCTGGACGGAGAATCCCGCGCGGGCATTCTCAAATGTCCGGAAGACGAAGTTTCCCTCAAAGACCGTTTTTCCTCCTACATGCCGACAGTGTTCCGGCATATTCTCGGCGATGTACTGGTCACAAAAATCAAATATGCGTATGACGAGGAATCAGGGTTTATTCATTTGGGTTCAATACCTCGCCCCTTGGGGCGACTTTATATTCTTCGTTTTTCCATTTTTGCATCCGGCTCGTTTACGAGCCGTGTAAGAGCGGGCGTAATACCCCGATGCTTTGCGTCGGGGATAGCCTGCTC
>CASEFP010000188.1 GCA_949287225.1 uncultured Lentisphaeria bacterium | reverse complement strand
GAGCAGGCTATCCCCGACGCAAAGCATCGGGGTATTACGCCCGCTCTTACACGGCTCGTAAACGAGCCGGATGCAAAAATGGAAAAACGAAGAATATAAAGTCGCCCCAAGGGGCGAGGTATTGAACCCAAATGAATAAACATAGACAATCTTATGAAAACCAACAATACCACGCCGAAACGGAATAAATGCAAAACCTTCAGCATATCCAGGGAAGTATATTCGATAGTGTCATATTGAATGGTATTATATTCGAGAACCTTATACCTAAAATTGACTTATATTGAATTTCTTCATGTTGAACTGCTTCATAAACCATCTGTTTAAGAAGCTCCGAAGGTAATTCGTAGTTTTGTTCCACAAGCCCCAAGCAAGTAAAACCAGATCTATGCAAAATGCCAGGAATATTTTTTTGCCGACCCCAAAAACAGAAAATGCTGTTAAACTCCCTGCCAGACTTCCCAGCATAGATCCCAATACAGGTAGCGGCGGAAATAGAGTCTGCCCCGTAATACCTCCACCATTTTTTCTCTTTTTTTGCTTTTTTCCAGGTTCCGTTTTTATCCGTTCCAAGTGGTATTTTCTGTGTTGACAATCGGGCACTCTTCCATGCTCTCAAATACCGGCACAGTTCCGGCAGGATGTTCCACCGTGACAGAGAGACCATTATCCATTCGCTTCCAGAAAACACGGATTTTTCCGTGCTGCGTCGGAATTTCACCGGAGGCCTGATGCAGATCGCCGCAATACGGTTTTACGGAGAAACGGCGGAATCCGGGTTCCAGCGGCGTAACGCCGAGCAGACGGCTTCCGCAGAAATAAGGCATGATGCTGCTCCATGCATGGCAGAGGCTGCCTGCACCGTTGAAATCGTCGCCGGCGTGGCGGGTCTCCCAGAGCGAGGTCGCCCCGGAATAGACAATCGGCTCGAAAATGCCGCGCAGCGTCTCCATGAGAAAACTGCGGGCGGCAGGGCCGCATTCCATCAGACCGCGCACGAGATAACCGAGGCCGCTCAGATCAATGCCGCGCAGACGTTTTGATTTGAGCTCTTCCAGCAGCAAGGCTTTCTTCTCCTCCGGGACCAGACCGTTTGCAAGAAAGACGGCCTGCATATGTTCATAGTCAAGAGCCTCCTTTCCGGGAGGAAGCACGCCGTAGCAGTTCCGCACCGGATTCCAGAAGATACGTTCCGCCGCAGCACCGAGATGTTCCGCCTTTGCGCGCAGGAATGCCGCGCGTTCGGAATTTCCCGCGAGCTCATGCAGTTTTGCTCCTGTATTCAATGCTTCATAAAGATAAATGTTGTAAGGCGCCTGCGGGAAATCCGCAAGTCCGCTCAACGCTCCATTCCATTCGCAGAAATTCCAGATCCTTTTTTCCGAACCCGGGTGATAGAGCCCTTCGGCAGCGGGATCGGGTTCCGCAAGGGCGCGGTCGAGAATCCGGTCGATCTGTTTTTCCCAGCGCCGGAAGAGCGCCGGAGAACCGCTGTAAAGCCAGTGCTCGTAAATTTCCGAGATCCAGACCAGCGTAAAAACGGGAATCGTAAGACCATGGGCGCCGGGAGCGGTCAGGGCAAGATAGCGTTCCCCGTCGAAGGAGTGCCCGAGCAGGTCGATGCACGCTTCGGCGAAGTTGTAGTTGCCCCAGACATAATAGCCGTAAAGGATCTGATTCCGGGAATCATACGCGTAAAGCGCCTGTTCCCGCCACGGGCAGTCTTCGTAGTGTTCGTGCATGCAGAGTTTCAGCGTATCCGCCGAGAGACGGTTGAGATGCGCAAGAAAATGATCGTCGGAGACAAACGCCGCCTCCTGCGGCAGCTCCAGTTCCAGCGGAATGATTCCCGCATAATGAAGCTGGAGGATTCCGCCCCGCAGATTCGTGATGTGCAGTTCAAGATACCGTCCGCCGATCCGCCGGTGGGTGTATGTGAATTCGTTGAACCCTTCGCGGCAGGTGAAACGGTCGCAGAAATTCCGTCCGCCGACCCGGCTCCGCACGCGACCGTCGTCGAGATGTTCACCGTGACAGAGGTCAATCACGGTTCCGGCGGGGGCGCTGAGTTTCAATACTGGGAATCCGACGCTCTCCTTTCCCAGATCCAGGATCACATAGCAGCCGTCCGCCCGGTGTTCCGTTTCCGGAATCCGGAAGGGAAAAGCATAGGGGGACTCATACTCAAGATACACTTTTTCACGCAGCATTCCATCGGAGAGGAAGCGTTCCGGAAGATTTTCAAACATCTCCTCGGGAGGGCGCGGCGAAAGCCAGTCCCGCGAACAGGTTTCAGCAAATGTTGCCGCTTCAGCATCCCGCCGGAAATACCCGGACTGCACGATTGCCGCACGCGGCGGAGGCAGCTCCCGGAGCTGCGGCACCTTCCGCTCCGTCATCTCCTTCCAGTTTGCTGTATCCGTGTAAACAGCCGCGCTGTGCCAGGCGGAATCGTCAAATGCGGGGTCTTCCCACATCTGCGCGCTGCGCGCGTCATAAGAGAAAACGAATCCGAGCTGAGAGGTGACTTTGCAGGCAAGAGCAGAGCGGTATGCCGCGCTTTCCGCGCATTTCCAGCTTGCGTCCGTCTTCGCCAGAAGCGTGCTTCCGTCATGAACTGCCGCCCGCAGGAATGGCGCGCCCGGCTGATAGGTGAGAAACGGTTCCCCCAGATAATGCACCTCTACGGCGATCACATTTTTTCCGGGAACGAGCCGGTCGGTGATCTCAAAGGAGGAACTGGTCCGCAGTGCCGGAAAGTCCGCAGCCTGCGAGATCGGGCAGCGGTGTCCGTTGACGCACGCCTGAAACGTGGAATCCGCCGCGATTTCCAGCGTTACACGGGGCGATTTCTTGCTATCCCAGTCGAACGTTCCGCGGAATATCCGGTAAAGATCCTTTCCTTCTTCAAAAGGTACGCTCCAGATATACGACGCTTCTTCCAATGCCTTCATTTCAAAAATCCTTTCCCTGGAAAACAGGAAAGACGGCAGACCGTCCCTCCTTATCAATACGGCAAATCCACGCTGCACAATCCTGTGACCGGCACACGGAGAGGAAATTGTACTCCCGCGGATTCCCGAATGCAAGAGGAAAAAAAGGAAAAAACACCGAAAAGATTCCTCCGCCGTGAAATATGGGAAAAGTTGACAACGGAAAAAAAACATATAAATTATCAGACTGTCGCCGCAACAGGCGGAGACGCCAGGAGAAAGAGACAAATGCAGAACAGTGTTGACATCATCACATATTTCCGGATGTATCCGCAGATTTTCACCTTCTGGAGTGTCATTTCTTTTGTATTCGGCTGCTGCATCGGCAGTTTTCTGAACGTCTGCATCTGGCGCGTGCCGCGCGGGATGTCGATCGTCTCGCCGCCGTCTCACTGTCCGAAATGCGATCACGAGATCACCGCGCTGGAGAACATTCCGCTTCTGAGCTGGATTTTTCTCCGGGGACGCTGCAGCGCGTGCCATGAACCCATCACAATCCGCTATTTTCTGGTGGAACTGATCACAGGTCTTCTGTTCGCGCTGATTTTTCTCAAAGTCGTTGCGACGGGCGAACCGCTGACACTGCTGCTCCCCTTTTTCGTAATGACCGCGATTCTGATCTGCAGCGCGTTCACGGACTGCGAACTGGGGATCATTCCAAACGAGTTCACTTACTTCGGCATGATCTGCGGGATTCTGTTTTCCGTCCTGCTTCCGTCGGCCTGGCATCAGGAGTCACGCGTGACGGCGCTTCTGCTGAGCCTGGTCTCTCTCGGCGTGTCCGGGGGATTGATGGCGCTCTGCGCCGTTGCGGGAAAGAAGATTTTTCACCGGGAGGCGCTCGGGTGGGGGGATGTGAAGTTTGTCGCCGCGGCGGGAGCTCTGACCGGACTTCCCGGTGCGCTGTTCATGGTGCTGGCCGGATCGCTTGCGGGACTTGTCGGGACGCCGTTCCTGCGGCTGATCCCGAAGTACCGGAAACGCCGGACACTGCGGTTCGGGCCGTTCCTGGCGTTCGGAATGCTGGTCTGGATCTTCTTCGGAGAGGCGCTTGTCGGAATGTATCTGCAAATTTTGAATTGACAAATGCTGAAAGGTGTGATATTTTAAAGGCTGGTGCATGTACCGGGAGGCCTGTACATGCCTGAAAACGCATATTTTCAAGATGGAATAACATTTATAGAAAAAGGAAGGTCAGCCGATGTCAGGTCACAGCAAATGGGCGAACATCAAGCACAAGAAGGAAGCTTCGGATAAGAAGAAAGGCAAAATTTTCTCGAAACTTGCCAAGGAAATCATGGTCTGTGTGAAACAGAGCGGCAAGGATCCGAACTCGAATCCGCGTCTGAGAATGGCGCTCATCGAGGCACGTTCCGCCAATATGCCGCGCGAGAACATCGACCGCGCGATCAAGAAGGGCGCGGGCGAACTCGGAAACGTGGTCTATGAGGAAATCGTCTACGAGGGCTACGGGCCGCAGGGCACCGCGATCATCGTCGAATGCCTGACGGACAACAAGAACCGCACGATCGGCGACGTCCGCATGACATTCGACCGCAACAACGGCAATCTCGCCGCCAGCGGCGCGGTCGGGTGGATGTTCCAGCGCAAGGCGCATTTCGTGATCACCGACGAGGCGAACGCCGACGAGGAAAAGCTGATGGACATCGTGCTTGACGCGGGTGCGGAGGATATCGAGGTGGAGGACGGCATCGCTGAAATCTGGGGCGCGCCGGAGGCGTTCACCGACATTGCGAAGGCGCTGGAGGACGCGGGAATCGAGACGTCCGAATCGGGCATTGTGCGCCGTCCGGACAACACCGTCGGTGTGAATGACCTCTCCACCGCGCAGCAGATTCTGCGTCTTGTGGACAGGCTGGACGACCTTGAGGACGTGCAGGCGGTGCATCACAACGCGAACATCGCCAGTGAAGTCCTGGACGAAATCGACGCGCAGGAGTGATATCTGCGGGAAAAGGCCCGGAATGGTCATTCTCGGAATAGATACGGCGATCCGGCGGACCGGTTACGGTGTTGTCGGGATGGAGGGCAACCGGATTCGTGTGCTGGACTGCGGAGTCATCAAAAACGCTCCTTCACTGAAGCACAGCGATTGTCTGCGCCGGATTTTCATGGGAATCCGGGAGCTGATTGAAACGTTCAAACCGGATGCGGCGTCCATTGAGATGGCATTCGTCGGAAAGAACGTCCGGACAACGATGATTCTGAGCATGGCGCGCGGCGCGGCGATCGCAGCGGCGGCGGGTGCCGGTGTTCCTGTATATGAATATTCGCCGAAGACGGCGAAACGGTCGGCGGTCGGGATCGGAACCGCCTCCAAGGAGCAGGTTGCGTCGGTTCTCGCGGCGCTCTGCCATCTGGAGGTTTCGGGGATTCCGGACGACTCGACGGATGCGCTGGCGCTGGCGGTCTGTCACGGCAATATTGCGACACGGCCGGAACTGGCGGCGTTTCTGACGCAGCCGATTTAAACGCAACAACAAGAGAGAATTTTATGAAACTTACGAACTACGGCAGAAAAGAATGGCTCCGGGCGACGGTCTGTGCGGCGCTGCTTCTGGTTCTCTGCGTGGTGCTGGCCGTTATTGTCAATGCGCAGGCCGGACTCTGCCTCGCCGTCTTTGTCCTTGTCCTGTGGACGGCCTTTGCGGCGTTTTTCCGCGATCCCGAACGGAAGACGCCCGCCGGAGAAAAACTCCTCACTTCGCCCGCCGACGGCGTGGTGCGCGATATTGAGCTGATCCCGAACAGCAACTGCGGCAATGAGGAGCTTGCAACGCTGTTTGAGGGAAGAGACATGCTCCGCATCGGAATTTTTCTTTCCGTCTTTGACGTGCACCTGAACCGCGCCCCCTGCAGAATGACGGTCAAATTCACCTCTTATAAAGAGGGGTGTTTCCATGACGCCCGCGACGAACGGGCGGCAAAGGAGAACGAATCCATGATCCTCGGGGGAACCGGTGTGATCGAGGGTAATGAATTTCCCGTCGCGGTGAAGCAGATTTCCGGTGCCGTGGCAAGACGGATCGTCTGCCCGGTGGAACCCGGAACAGTCCTGGAAAAGGGGGAACGCTACGGCATGATCAAATTCGGTTCCCGGACAGAGCTGTATCTGCCTGTGAAGAGCAATTTCACGCCCGCTGTCAGTGTCGGAGACCGTGTTTTCGGCGGAACGACCGTGATCGCCCGCTTCTGCGTGAAACAGGATACCGTGACAGGACAGAAAACACAGACGAAGATTCCATCTTAATCAACCTGCGGCAGGGGAATGAAACGACACTTCAAGGATCTGATCAGACGCAACCGCTGGATCAAATGGGTTCCGAACGCGCTGACGCTCGGGAACTCCCTCTGCGGTTTTGCGGCAATTCTCCATACGCTTCAGGTCTATGAGAAGATGATGTACCGCGACGGGTCCGAGGGAATCGAAACCATTTTTGCGATCAGCGCCTGCATGATTCTCTTCGCCATGGTCTTTGACGCATTCGACGGCTATGCCGCACGCCTTCTGAACGCGGCGAGCCTGCACGGCATTCAGATGGATTCGCTGGCGGACATGGTGACCTTCGGTGTCGCGCCGGCAACACTTGTCGCCGTGATGGCGCACTCGATGCGCTCGCTTGCGGGGAATCAGTTCCGGCTGGTCTGGTGTCTCTGCGCGATTTACCTCGGATGCGCCGCGCTGCGCCTGGCAAAATACAATGTCCACGCGATGCTGGAAAAGAAAAGCAGCGACAAGTTCTCCGGGCTGCCCTCACCCGGTGCTGCGGGCGCGATCTGCAGTGTGACGATTTTCTATGCGCTGGAACAGCCCGTCGACAATTCCGCGATGGCGAACCTGATCTCCTTCCTGCCGTATTATACGGCGGTTCTCGGGCTTCTGATGGTCAGTACAATTCCCTATCAGCATTTCGGGAAATGGCTTTTTTCCATTCCGCGCCACAAGAAGCGCATGCTGATCGCGTTTCTCGTTCTTGTCGCACTGTTCATCGAACCGGCATGGACGGGCGTCATCCTGATCAACGGCTATATCATCTGGGGGCCCGTCGCCTGGTTCCTTGTGAAAATCGGTGTCTTCCGGAACACCCAGGAAACCCGGATCTGACGGAACGGGGAGGGATCATGGCTCCATCGGTGAAAAAATCCGCCGCGCTGAAGCGGCAACTTTCGGAAATGTATGATATCCTTCTGAAAACGTACGGCCCGCAGAAATGTTTTCTTTCCCATGAAACACCGTTCCAGCTTCTGGTTGCCACGATTCTTTCCGCACAGTGCACCGACAAAATGGTGAACCGCGTGACGGCTCCGCTGTTTGAACGGTATTCGACACCTGATGATTTTGCGGCGCTGGATGCCGGACAGCTCGAAAAAATGATCCACTCCTGCGGTTATTACCGTGCCAAGGCGAAAAACATCATCGCGGCCTCCCGCGCCATAGTGGAACGCTTTCATTCGGAGATTCCCGGCACGATGGAGGAGCTGACGACTCTCCCGGGAGTCGGGCGCAAAACCGCGAACGTGGTGCTGGCGGACGCTTTCGGCGTCCCCGGACTTCCGGTCGATACGCATGTCAAGCGGATCATGAATCTGGGGGGAATCGTCAAAACGGAGGATCCGGAAAAGATCGAAGCCGTGCTGACGGCCCATCTTGATCCCGCGAAATGGGGGGAGTTTTCCCACCTTGTGATCCTGCACGGCCGGACGCGATGCCCCTCGGGACGTCCTGACTGTACGAACTGTGAAATCCGCACCCTCTGCGCCAGGGGAGCGAAACTTCCGGCGGAGAAATCATGTCGCTGAAACAGAAGTTCCGCCAGATCAAGAAGTTTCCGGACTGGATCTACTGGCTTCCGGCAAAATTCCTTTCGCTTCTCCGCCATGTCATGCGGACGGAAATCATCGATCCCTACGGAGTGATTGCCGCAAAAAGTCCGCCCGCGATCACCGTCACCTGGCACAACCGCCTGCTCTTTTTTCCTGCGATGTTTGCCAGATGGGAACGGGAACACACCGTCGCCGTCATCAGCGCCTCGCGTGACGGACAGTACATCGCGGATCTCGTCAAACAGTTCGGCATTGAAAGCGTGCGCGGATCCAGTTCGCGCAAGGCGGTTCAGGTGCTGCACGGCGCGATGCGGACGATTCTCCGCAGGAAAAAATACGTCAGTTTCACGCCAGACGGTCCGCGCGGCCCGAAATATGTCATGAGCCGCGGGCCGATCCACCTCGCCAGCGAGACCGGCGTCAAAATTCTTCCGATCTCCGTCAATTATTCGTCATATTGGGAACTGGGCAGCTGGGACCGCTTCCAGATTCCGAAGCCATGGGCGAAAATCACGCTCCGTCTGGGAGAACCCGTCACAATTCCGTCAAATCTGACGGATGACGAACTGGAGCATTGGCGATTGGAAGTGCAGCGCCGTCTGAATGAAATTTCCGAGATCCGGGAGGAAAACTGACACCTTCCGTCTGACGGGTCAGAGTCCTGCCCGGACAGCCCCTGTGCTTGCCCGGACGATCAGTTCCGGAGGCAGCTTGATCTGTTCCAGCGGAAGCTTCTTGTCCGCCAGAGCCCGGAGCACCAGTTTTCCGGTTTCGCGTCCGAGATCGCGCTTGGGCTGGTGGACGGTCGTCAGGGAGGGAACCATGAGATCGGTGAAGAGCAGATTGTCGTATCCGATCACGGAGAGGTCGCCGGGAATGCGGATGCCGGCTTCCGCGCAGAACTTGTAGAGTTTCAAAGCCTTCATATCCGCGAAGCAGAAGACGGCGCTGAAATTCCCGATGACAGGAGCGAGATCCTCCATATGCCGGAAAACGGACACTTCCGCGCCGCGCTTTTCCGCTTCCGCGGCAAAGTATTCGCAACGCTTGTAAATTCTGCTTCCCCCCAGTGTCGCCAGTTTCCGATGACCGTTTTCGATCAGGTGCTCCGCGGCAAGGCGCCCGCCGATCTCGTCATCGACGGCGACGCCGTGCAGTCCCTCGACCAGACTGGTCAGCGAGACGACCGACCGTTCCGCGGAAAATTCGCGGATGGATTCAAAATTGTTGGAACCGTCGCGTTTCACGGAGGGAATCCAGATATAGGAATCCACCCCCTTGGCACGGAGGAATTCAAAGGCCTGCATCTCCGCTTCGAGTCCGCCGGAGGAGACCGTCAGCAGGAGGTGGATGTTTTCAGGCGCGAGAATTTCGTCGATTCCGGCAAGGACATCCGCCCAGAAGGAACTTTCCAGACTGTCGCGCATGACGCATCCGACCAGATTGGTGCGTTTCATCGCCATGGCGCGCGCATTGACGTTCGGCTGGTAATTCTCCCGGCGGATCACTTCCTCGATCCGGGCGCAGGTTTTTTCGGAGATATGATTGGCACGGGCCTTTCCGTTCAGGTACATTGAGGCGGAGGTCAGGGAGACATTCGCTTTCTTCGCGATGTCGCGCAGCGTCGGTCTTTTTTTCAGCATCGTTCCCTCCGGACATTGAACACACACCGGTACTCCGGCTGTGCTGGAACTATACTCCTTTTTCCGCAATTTGCAAGTATGCCAAGAAAGGATTTCCCCCTCCGGCGGCGATCTGCCGGAACGGGTTCAGGCAATGCCGATATCCGCGCGGTGGATGGGGAAGCCGAGCGAGCGGAGGCGCTCCTGAACCGCATGCACGTCAAGTTCCCAGACCTCTTTTCCTTCGTCGATCGACATGGATGCGGCGAGTCCGGCTACCTGCCCGGTCATGGCGGCGCTCGGGATCACCCTGGTGACTTCCCAGGCATCGCCCTGAGCGGCGGTGCAGCGTCCTGCCGCAAGAAGTCCGCCGATTTTTTCTCTGGAATACAGTGTCCGGAAGGGCACCTCCCAGACATATTCCGAACCGGCTTTGCGCCAGTCCGCGAGAAGTCCGATGGAGTCCTCGAAATATTTTGCATTCTCTCCCGTATTCAGGACATATTCGCCGTCCACGCAGTAGATTTTGCGGAACTGCGGGATCACGGGCAGCTTGAGCGGATAGAGCCCGTTACGGTCATATTCGCCTTTTTCATAACGAGTTTTGTAGATTTCCAGCAGGATCCGGTGACTGTCCTCCACAAAGCGTGAAACGGATTTGCCGGTCAGCCCGCGGTAGGTGATCAAATCATGATATTCCTGCTCCGTGTGTTTCCCATACAGGCGTCCCAGCAGTTCCGGAGAAGCCACAAGACGCGTTTCCTGATCCAGCGTGCTTGTCGTGACGGTGCAGACCGAAATCCGGTCGCCCAGATCGGTGTTTTTCGCGTCGTCCTGGTACTGCAGCGCCCACATGGTGAGGTAGTTGTCCTCCGTCAGGCAGGGAATGCCCGCGCGGCGGAAGACGACGGCTGTGCCGCTGGCGTCCACAATGGATTTTGCGCGGATTCTGCCGCGCCCGCTCTCATTCTCCACAATCAGCGCTTTGACTTTCCGGTCCGAGACTTCCGCGGCACAGACCAGTGTATCGTACCAGATTTCGACATTCTCTTTTTTCAGCAGCTCTTCCAGCGACAGCATGAAGGAGGCGGGGGAAAACCGGCACATCAGGCGTTTCCGTTCGGGGGCGTTTTTCTCCTGCTTCCAGTTCGGCGGAATTTTGCCGGGCCCGTAAAGAATGCTGTTGCGCAAAAGTTCCTCGCTGATGCCGCATGTCGCCTGATGCCCGTTTCCGTCACAGAGCGGAAGATAGATGTAAACCAGCCCGCTTGTCGCAAGCCCTCCCGCCAGTATGGTCTTTTCGATCAGAACCGTTTTTTTGCCGCACCGCGCACTCTGGATTGCGGCGGCAGCGCCCGCGACACCCGCTCCGACCACCGCGACATCGTAATCGACTGAAAAATCCATAAGACACTCCTTGGTTTTTCTTGCGTATTTCCTCTTTTTCATGCCCGGAGAACCAGATTGTCCTCCGGAGGTTCCTCAATGTTCACTTCCGTCAGTTTCAGCAGTTCTTTCATCTGTTTCTTTTTCTCCCGTTCGGAGAGATTCCTGCAGGTGCATGTCAGTGCGCCGGAAAGCGCGCCGCCGAGAAAAAGCGGAATGCCGGTCCGGCACATTTCCGGCGGATCGAACGTCAGCTGCGCAAAACCCTCTTCCCGGCAGCGCCTGACAGCGGCGTCCAGTGCTTTTGCGGATCCCCAGAGGGCCGTGCTCTGCTTGTCAAACGGAAAACTGCCGCGGAGCACCGAAGCCTCCTTCCTGGGAAGATATGCCAGAAAAACAATGCCTGCCACCGTCTGATAGGGGGGCAGAATGCTTTTGCCGGTCCGGATATCTCCGGGAGCGGCGGGAGAACGGTTCAGGAACGCGACGACTGCCGAGCCGGTGAAGCGCGAGTAGGTCAGATCCGCCTTCGGGTAACGGGAAATCAGCTGTTTCATCAAGCCGCGCGCATGGCGTATCAGTTCGCCGTGCAGCCGGCACTTGTGCAGTTCCGTCACGAGCGGACCGGGCAGCAGCCTGCGGTTTTCTCCGCGCTGAAGAAGACCATCCCTGAGCATGGCGTCCGCAAGATTGTAGACGGTTGTATAATTCAGCTTTGTGATCCTTGCCGCATCAGCAAGTTTGATCCCGTCCGGAAATGCCGCGACGGTTTTCAGAATTTCAATACATCTCGAAAAGGATTGAACCATGATCCGCTTTCTAAGATCGTTATAAAAAAATTCATCAATAATGAAATTTTTCTTTTTTAATATTAAAATATAATATCAGGATGAAAAAAGTCAAACCGAAATTGCACGGAGACAGCGGAAAAGTTTTCTTTCCGTGCCGGACACGGTTTTCCCTTTTCGCGCTTGAAAAAAAGATTTTCCGTGCTATTGTAATGCATTCCTATTTTTCAGGTTTTTACGCGGATGGGCCGCAACGGGATCTGAAAATGAAACAATGGCGCAAGGCATGAAACTTCCATCACTGAAAATAAGACATCTGGAAAGCAGGTATCCCGTGATCCAGGCGGGAATGGGGGTCCGCATCGGCATGGCGGAACTGGCAGCAGCGGTCATCAAGAACGGCGGATACGGAACAATCGCCAGCGTCGGAATCGGCGACGTCGAACGCGGCAAGGTCCGGTTCGTGGAGGAGTGCAATGAAAATTTCGCACTTGAGATCCGCAAGGCGCGCGAGCTTTCCGGCGGAGCGAAACCGCTCGGCGTCAATGTGATGGTCGCACTTTCCAATTATGAGGAAATCGTCCGGACCGCGGTGGCCGAAGGGGTGGACTACATCATTTCCGGCGCGGGACTTCCCCTGCCGCTGCCCGAATTTGTCGGCGACGCCGAAATCGCGCTGATTCCCGTGATTTCCAGCGGACGCGCGTTCGAGGTCGTAGTCAAGACCTGGCTCCGCAAATACAACCGGAAGCCGGACGCGGTCATCATCGAAGGGCCCAAATGCGGCGGACACCTCGGATTCACGCTCGATATGATCGAACACCCTGAGACCTGTTCGATGGACAAACTGTTCGCCGAGGTGAAGGAGGTTGCCGTGCGGTATGATCTGGACATCCCGTTCATCGCCGCCGAGGAGGTCGCCTGCCGCGCCGATATCGAAAAATTCCTGAAAATGGGATATGACGGCGTGCAGATCGGCACCTATTTCATCACGACCGAGGAAGCCGGAATCGCACGGGAGAGCAAACAGGTGTTCGTCGATGCGAAACCTGAAGATGTCGTTGTGATCAAGAGTCCGGTCGGGCTGCCCGTGCGCGTGCTCAAGACGCCGCTGGTGCAGCGGGTGCTCAGCGGGAACCGCGAGCGCTTCACCTGCCCCTACCGCTGTCTGCGCTCGTGCAATCCGGCAAAATCGCTTTTCTGTATCGCGCGCGCACTGCTTGCAACCTGGCGCGGCGACACGGAACACGGCTTGTATATGACCGGATGCAACATCGGCGCCACGACGCGTATTTTTCCGGTCAAGGAGTTCTTCGACACGCTCGAAGGAGAATAAGCTTGCGTACTGCAGCGCAGCTTGTTTTGATTCTAAAAAATCAGTTCCATCGTGCGGTGCTCTGCACCGTCTGAATGCTTTGTAGCCTCCTATCCGTTCTGGTGCGCTTCAGCTGCGCAAGCTGGCCGCCGCAGGCGAAATCCCCGATACGGGGACATGTGTTCTGCACCGGGGACGTTTACTGCTTCCGATTAAGTGCCGGTTTCCGCTGGAGGAAGGCTCTGCATTTTGCCGGGATTCGGTGATATCATGGACAAGTTTTCTGCATTATATATTATCAGCAATTTGTCAGGATGTTTCCTGGAAAAATGGAAGATTTTTTGCTGATCCGGTATTCGATAATTCGGCTTCTTTCCGCAATTCCGGAAAGAAGGGGCTCCGATGCGGAGCATACGGATTACCGGGGGATTTCACGTTCCGCACGACCATGCTGCAGAGCTGGACCGCGCAAGGGGGTCAAGAGGCCCTTGACCCCAGGGGAAAATGCAGAGCGTTTTTCCGTTTTCCCGGACCGTCATCGGTGTATGAAAACAGTCGGCAGATTTCTGTCGTGCGAGGAAAATTCCGATCCCCGGAAAAAAGCAGCTTGCAATCCGGAAAAGATGTTATACATTACAAAATCGGGTTCTGATTATTTGACCGGATTCGGGCGTGTTTTCCGCTCATCGGAGAAAGTTTCGCACCGCACCGTATCCGTTATTCATGTTCATAATAAATAATTTATTCATATTGATTGCAACAGAAACAAAAGGGAGAGAGTCATGCCTTCCAATGAGTGGCTGCTGATTACGGTCGGCGCAGTTCTGGTGAACAACATCGTGTTGTCCAGAATCCTCGGGATCTGCCCGTTCCTGGGCGTATCCAAAAAAATCAAAACCGCGCTCGGGATGGCCGGCGCCGTGATTTTCGTCATGGGAATCGCGTCCTTCGCCACCGCGGTGCTGTACCACCTGATGCTTTCCGCAAAGATCAACATCAAAATCGGATCGTTCCAGATTCAGGATCTGGACATCGCGTTCACGAAGATTCTGATCTTCATCGTCGTGATCGCCGGACTCGTGCAGATCGTCGAGATTTTGCTCCAGAAATTCAGCCCCGCGCTCTACGGCGCGCTCGGCATTTATCTGCCGCTCATCACGACCAACTGCGCCGTGCTCGGCGCGGCGGAGCTTAACGCGGCAAGCGGGCGTTCCATTCTTGCGTCGACGGTCTACGGCGTCTGTTCGGGCATCGGGTTCGGGCTTGCGCTGATCCTGTTTGCCAGCATCCGGGAGCGCCTGGAGCTTTCGCGGATCCCGAAGATGTTCCAGGGGACGGCGATCGCCCTGATCACGGCGGGAATTCTCGCGCTCGCATTCATGGGTTTTTCCGGACTCGTCAAATAACCGCGAAAGGGGATAAGTTATGGAAAGTGTGCTTGTCGCCGTCGGAGTGGTTGCGCTGGTGGGGCTGATTCTCGGAGTCCTGATCGGATTCACGGCAAAGAAGTTCGCGGTGGCGTCTGATCCGCGCATCGAGGAAGTGACGGAACTGCTGCCCGGCGCAAACTGCGGCGGCTGCGGATACGCGGGCTGCGCCGATCTCGCCAAGGCGATTGTCACGCACGGCGCCGATCCGGGGCTCTGCGCGGTCTGTTCCGCTGAAAACGTGGCGAAAATATGCAGTGTCATGGGTGTCGAAGCGGGGACGAAGGAAAAGAAAGTCGCAGTTGTCTACTGTTCCGGCGACCGCGATCATGCGAAAATGATCGCGCAGTACAACGGACTCAACGACTGCCGCGCGGCATCCTCGCTGCACGGCGGCGGAAAGGGATGCCGCTTCGGCTGCATCGGGCTCGGTTCCTGTGCGCGGAGCTGTCCGTTCGGGGCAATCGAGATCCGCAACGGCCTTGCGATCGTGCATCCGGAGACCTGCGTCGGCTGCGGGAAGTGCGTGGACATCTGTCCGCGCAAGCTGATCCGTCTGGTGCCCGCCGACTCCAAAGGGCATGTCTACTGCAACTCTCTTCTGAAAGGCCCGCAGAAGAAGAAATTCTGTTCGATCCCCTGCATAGCCTGCCGCAAATGCGTGAAGGCTGCGCCGGAGGTCTTCAATCCGCAGGGATTCCTGGTCCGCGCGGTCAAGCCCGAGCTGGTTGACGCCGAACTGGTGAAGAGCGCCGGCTGTCCCACGGGTGCGCTTCAGACAGTGGAAGACCATCTGGCGCTCGGGCAGGAAGCCGGAAAGGAAAAGGAAGGTGCCGCATGATCTCATCCATTCATCCGAAAAATTTTGCGGGCGGAATTCATCCGGAAAACGAGGGCAAGGAGCTCTCCGCGAACGAGCCGCTGCGCGTTCCGCCGTTGCTGGAAAAATATACGCTCCCGATCCATCAGAACATCGGCGCACCGCCGAAACTGATCGTCAAAAAAGGCGATGAGGTCAAGAAGGGGCAGTGCATCGCCGAGGCGGACGGCTTCATCTCCGTGCCGCTTCACGCGCCGACCAGCGGAAAAATCGGCGACGCGATCGAAATTCCCGGCGCAAACGGAACTGCGGTTGCGGCGATTGAGATTCTCTCCGACGGAGCGGACGAATGGGGCGCGTGCCTCGAACCGTATCCGGACTGGAAGAACACCGACCGGGAGAAACTCAAAAAACGGATTCAGGAGGCGGGCATCGTCGGCATGGGCGGCGCGGCGTTCCCGACACATGCGAAACTCTCTCCGCCGCCGGAAAAAATCATGGATACGCTGATCGTCAACGCCGCCGAATGCGAACCGTATCTGACCGCCGACGACCGTCTGATCCGGGATTCCGCGGAAAAGGTGCTCACGGGCGCGGCAATCGCGGCAAAAATCCTGAAGATTTCGCGCATTCTCGTAGGAATTGAGAACAACAAGCCGGAAGCAATCGAGGCGCTTTCCGCCATATCGGAAAAATTCTCCGCGGAGATTGTCCCGCTGCATGTGCGTTATCCGCAGGGCGGCGAAAAGCAGCTGATCTATGCGCTGACCGGGCGCAAGGTGGTCGCGGGAGGGCTTCCGATGGACGTCGGATGCGTGGTGCAGAATGTCGGCACGCTCGCGGCGATCTGCGAAGCCGTGACCGAAGGGCATCCCCTGATCGAGCGCCTTGTCACTGTGACGGGGACGCCGCTGGTGCATCCGGGGAACTTTGTTCTGCGGCTCGGCACGCCGGTCGGGAAGGCGCTGGAGTTTGCAGGCGGCATCAAAGGCCCGGTCGGGAAGCTGATTCTCGGCGGGCCGATGATGGGATTCGCGCAGTCCTCGCTGGAAGTGGCGGTCTCGAAAAACACGTCGGGCATTCTGCTGCTTGCGCCGGAGGAGGTCAAGCAGTTCGAGGCGGGTCCCTGCCTGAGCTGCGGGCGCTGTGTCGACGCCTGTCCGATGCGCCTCCTTGTGAGCACGCTGAGCAAGGTCTGCGAGAACGAACGCTACGATCTTGCCGAGGAAAACTATGTCATGAGCTGCCTGGAATGCGGAATCTGCACCTATGTGTGCCCCGCGGGACGCCCGAACGTCCAGCATTTCCGGCGGGCCAAAGCGGAAATCAACGCGCGCAGGCGCAAAAAATAAGATGGTGTGAATGATGAGTGAAAATGAAGTGAAAAATGAGGAAGGCAAAGTGTGGCTTCCCCCGGAAGGCTCCCTGATTCTGAGTTCCTCCCCGCACATCCGGACGGAGGATTCCACGCACAAGGTCATGCTGCTGGTGATTCTGACGCTGATTCCGGCGGTTCTGGCGTCCGTGTGGTTCTTCGGACTGCATGCGCTCCGCGTGGTCATTTACTGCATGGCGTTCTGCGCGCTCTTCGAGTATCTCTGGTGCGTGCTGGCGAAGACGAAATCGACGCTCTCCAATCTCAGCGCGCTGGTGACGGGGCTGATTCTGGCTTTGAATGTGAGTCCGCTGACGCCGTGGTGGCTCTGCCTGGCGGGCGCGTTCATCGCGATCGTTGTGGCCAAACAGGTGTTCGGCGGGCTCGGGCAGAATCCGTTCAACCCGGCGGCGGTCGCCCGTGTCGCGATGCTGGTCGGCGCGACGGGGCCGATGACGACGTGGATGAATCCCGCGCCGGGCGCGGTGTTCGGTCTGGCGGACAAGGTGGACGCTATTGCCTCGGCGACGCCGCTGGCCGCCGCAAAGGCGGTTGCGGGAAATGCCGCTGAAATCGCCTATTACAATTCCGGTGAGTTTCTCTGGAACGCCTTTCTCGGCAATGTCGGGGGAAGCCTCGGCGAGACCTCCGCGCTGGCGATTCTGATCGGCGGAATCGCGCTGATCGCCCTCCGCGTCATTCACTGCTACATCCCGCTTGCGATCTTCGTCACGATCACGGTGTTCGTCTGGATCGTGAACATCGCAAGTCCCGGACTGACGCCGGGCCCGCTGTTCCATCTTCTGACCGGCGGCGTGATGATCGGCGCGTTCTTCATGGCGACCGACATGGTGACCTCGCCCGTGACTCATCTGGGGGGAATTGTCTTCGGCGTCGGAATCGGCGTCATCGTCTGCGTGATCCGCATCTGGGGCTCGTTCCCGGAGGGGATGAGTTTCGCCATCCTGATCATGAACGCGCTGGTGCCGCTGATCGACAAAATGTGCTACAAGCGTCCGTTCGGCTGGCATCCGTCCTCGATCAACATTCTTCAGCCGCGCAGAGGAGAGATCAAATGAATCAGAAATCTGTGAATATGGTTTATCTGGGCGTGTTTCTCTGTCTGGTGTGCGCGGTCGCGGCGGGCGTGATGGGAAGCGTCGCCGTCATGACGAAGGAGCCGATCGCCAAAGCGAAGGTGAAGAAGATCTCCGACGGACTGCGCGCCGTGCTTCCGCCGTTCAGCAACAATCCGATGGAGGATGTGCGGACTTACCGGGAGGCGGACGGCTCCGAAGTGGAGTTCTACCGCGCGTTCCGGGACGGGAAACTGGTCGGCGTGGTCGCGAAGGTTGCAACCTCGATCGGCTACGGCGGACGCATGGACGGTCTCGTCTCCTTCACACCGGACGGAAAGATCCGCACTGTGATCGTCACCGGGCACAACGAGACGCCGGGACTGGGAACCAATCTGACCGACCGGAAGAATGAAAAGCGTCTCGCCGATCTCTTCTCCGGGAAAAAGGCGCAGGAGGGACTTCCCGCGAATCCGTATCTGGATCAGTTCGCCTCGCACAGCGCGGGCGACGCGTGGACGACTCCGTGGAAAATCAAAAAAGACGGCGGCAGCGCCGATTACGTCAGCGGGGCGACTCTGAGCTCCCGCGCGGTGACCGACCTGGCATGGCGCGCCGCGTCCGCATTCAAGACACACGCCGCGGAGCTTCTTGCGCCCGCGTCCGGAAAGGAGAGTGGGAAATGAAGCTATTGGAAGAATTTTTCAAGGGAATCTGGCGCGAAAATCCCGTTCTTGTGCTGATTCTGGGCATGTGCCCGTCGCTCGCGACCTCCTCGAACGCGACCAACGGCATGGGCATGGGGCTGGCGACAACCTTTGTACTGCTCTGCAGCAACGTGGTGATCTCCGCCGTGCGGAATCTGGTGCCGACTAAAATCCGCATTCCCTGCTACATCGTCGTGATCGCCACCTTCGTGACGGTCGTGGATCTCCTGATGCAGGCCTACACGCAGACGCTCTACAATGCGCTGGGCATCTTCATTCCGCTGATCGTCGTGAACTGCATCGTGCTCGGGCGCGCCGAAGCGTTCGCCTCGAAGAATTCGATGCTCTATTCCGCGATGGACGGTCTCGGCATGGGCATCGGCTTCACGCTCGCGCTGACCTTCATCGGTCTGATCCGGGAGTTCCTTGCGGCGGGGACGCTCTTTGATGTGAAGATCATCTCCGCATGGCCGGGCTTCTCCGTGATGGGACAGGCGCCGGGCGGATTCATCGTCATGGGCTTTATCCTTGCCGGAATGAATTTCTACAACATGCGCCGCGCGGCGAAGGCGGGGAAAACCTACGACCTTCCGCAGGAGCTGGACTGCCGCCACTGCAACATCTGTCATCTCGGAGAAGAGAAAAAGGACTGACAGCGAAAGCCTTGCGCAGCAGCAGAGCTTCGCGGTATTTCCACCGGATCAGATATAATCGGAAATATAGGCTTTCTTTTTCGGGATGAGGCTTTCGAGAAGCTGCAGGGTATCCGGATCGGTTGTCAGTCTGCCCATTTTCTCAAGGTAAGAGGGTGACTTATAACTGAGCAGAAGAGCTGTCAGTGTGCCGATGTCCAGTTCCACCCGGCGGGGTGATTCCTCTTCTGCGGGCTGAACCGATCCATCGGAAGCAATCCGGATCGAAAAGAGCCTGTTGTTCCATTCCAGGAAAGGGTCATGCACGTGCAAGGCAAGCGACTCTTCCCCGTGGACGTTCATAAAACGGTATTGTTCGAAAAAAGAAGGCACATCGACGATCCGCCCCATGATATAGGGGCGGATCGTTTCCCGGATATCGCTGTCCTCAAGCCAGAATGCGATGGATTCATTGGAATAATTACTGCCTGTCACTTCGTCAACCATGGATTCATGTGCGCTGATGTATTTCCAGAGTCCTTTCCAGGCATTGATGTCCAGATAGATCATTTCCTTGATGTGCATCACATTGTCTTTGAGCAGATATACCATGTAGCCGGTCGGATTGCCGGAATCATCGTAATAAATTGCGACAGTTGTGTCATCCACATCCCAGCGCCAGTATTCGCCCCAGGCAAGTTCGTTGCGCAGAAGACAGCCGTGCGTCTGCGCCGCGAAAATATTATGCAGACGCATCAGATCGGAATGGTTCGGTTCCACTCTGCGCACACAGCCGCCGACACGGATTTTATGCGGCAGCTGACGGTCCCTGATGCGGAAAGACATTTTATCCGAAATGATTTCCCAGCCGCGATGGCGGTACAGCGGAATGGAAAAGGGAAACAGAATCGCCAGACATTCCCCCTGCTTCCGCATCTCCTCTAGACTGTACCGCATCAATCCCGACATCAGCCCAAGTCCGGTATATTCGGGATAAGTCGCCACGCTGGTGATGAAACCGATCCTGCGGATGCGGTTGAAGATATTCATTTTCAAGGGATATACTGCAAATTGAGACGCGAGGCGTCCTCCGTCAAACCAGCCGACCACCCGCGCCTTTTCCAGCACCGGCAGCTTTGACTGACGGATATCTTCATTTTCCCAACCATAGTCCAGAAGCTGCTTCTCCGTCACCTGAAATGCATAACGCAAAAGGTCATTGTATTGTTCCAGATCGTTCTCCGGTGTCAGCTGTCTGAGCTGCATTTTTTCTGACATACCCCACCTCCTTCCCTTTTCAGGCAATATTTCGGAAAGCATACTATATCACAGAGAGGCAGGAAATCAAGACAAGGAAAAACTCCGGGAAGAACACGAAACTCTTTCCGGAGTTTTTTCGTGACAAACGGCGCGTTTATTTCACAAGGTCGATGACGTCCACCCAGACGACATCCGGGTCCCCGGAGAGGAATTTGATGTTCTCCTCGGTCTGCGCCCAGAGCTGCTTGTCGTCCATCATCTCATAGCTGTGGCCCCAGAAATAGAAGACGCCGCTGGAGTTTTTCGCCTTCTCAAAGATCTTCCGGAAATCGGGATTCAGGAAATGGCAGGAGGAGTCGAGCGCCATCGTGTCCTTGCAGGGAACGACGCAGTCGGTATTGCCAGTCGTTCTTCCGTAGGCGAAACCGGCTTCGTGCATCAGCCGGAGCGTTTCGGGGGTGTAGCGCCCGCAGGGCCAGGCGAAGCCGCGGCATTCGCGCTGGAAGCGGTCCTCGAGATATTTGCGCGCGTCGAGCGCATCGGTCATGAATTCGTCGTCGGGCACCTGTCCGGCGTTTTTGTGATGCATGCAGTGCGACGCGACCTGAAATCCCTCATAGACATCGGTCAGTTCATCGAGAGAAAGTTTTCCGGTAAAATAGATATCCTTGAATTTGTATCCTCTGTCGGTGATACGGCGGGATTTTTCATGGAGTCCCGGATTGAGATTGAAGGTTGCCTTCGCATTGTATTTGCGGAGGAGTTCGGTCAGGCGGATGTCGTTTAGGACTCCGTCGTCCCAGCATTGTGCAACTTTGATCATTTCCAAATGCTCCTTGCTGAATGGATGAGTTGTATTAAGATATCTGTTTTCTGAGTGAAATGCAACAGAAGAAAAGAAATTCCGCGATATTTATGGATTCAGCACGGAATCAATGCGGCACAGTTCCTCTGTGCTGAAGGAGAGATTTTCTCCTGTTTTCACAAGTTCGACGATCTGTTCCGGACGGCTCGCCCCGATCAGGACGGAGGTGACGCCGTTCAGGCGGAGAATCCAGGCGAGCGCCATCTGCGCGAGACTCTGGTTGCGCGCCTTTGCGATCTCATTGAGTGCTGCGATCTTTGCAATCAGTTCCGGAGTGATGCTCGACTCCTTGAGAAAATGATTGCGCGTCGCCCGTGATCCGGCGGGAATGCCGTGGAGATACTTGTCCGTGAGAAGCCCCTGTGCGAGCGGGGAAAAGATGATCGAACCGACCCCCGCTCCGGCAAGCCACGAGAACATTCCCGTTTCCTCATAGTGACGGCTCAGCATGTTGTAACGGATCTGATGGATCAGACAGGGAACCTTCATTTCCCGAAGCATCGCGACGGCACGTTGCGCCCGTTCGAGCGGATAGTTGGAAATTCCCGCGTAAAGCGCCCGGCCGGAGCGGACGATGTCCGCCAGCGCGGTCATCGACTCCTCCAGCGGCGTTTTCTCGTCGGGGCGGTGGTGATAGAAGATGTCCACATAATCCACGCCGAGCCGTTTCAGGCTCTGGTCGCAGCTTGCGATCAGGTTTTTACGCGATCCCCACTCTCCGTAGGGCCCCGGCCACATGAGGTATCCCGCCTTGGTGGAGAGGATGATCTCGTCACGGTAGCGGTGAAGGCCGTTTTTCAGAATGCGCCCGAAATTGGTTTCAGCAGAACCCGGTTCGGGCCCGTAGTTGTTCGCCAGATCGAAATGGGTGATT
Source organism: uncultured Lentisphaeria bacterium (assembly GCA_949287225.1). GTDB lineage: Bacteria > Verrucomicrobiota > Lentisphaeria > Victivallales > UBA1829 > UBA11452. Next base: position 3,934 of record CASEFP010000188.1, on the reverse strand, counting down.
CCGTGATCAAACGCGGTGTATGCCATTTTCTGCGCGTTTCCGAAGTCGTCGATGCTCCCGAAGTTGTGCCACAGTCCGAGCGAGACGAGCGGCAGGTCGATGCCGCTGTTTCCGCATCTGCGGTAAGTCATGGAGTCGTAACGGTTTTCCTTTGCCTGATACATCTTGCATTCCTTTGTGTTTTCCTTTGGGTGTAATGTAGGGCGGCAGGGACGGTTTTTCAAGATCCGCGGCGGAGAAGCGGAAAAGAAAAACAGACGGTCTCGTTTTATGGAGAACCGTCTGTTTCGTGAAAGGGGATGCAGTGCCGGCTTATTTGCCTGGTGTCTCCTTCATGGTGGACCAGACAATCACTTCGGAATTTTTCGGCACAAATCCGTGATCGCTTCCCTGCACCCAGCGGATGGATTTCTTCGGAGAGGCGATATTTTTATAACTGATCGCCAGCCCGGAGGGCGGACAGGTGTAATCGCCGAGCCCTGCGCGCGTGATCTCCACCTTGGCGTTTTTGATCCGTTTCGCCAGGAACACGGGATCATAGTAGTCCAGCGCCGGGAGATACTGAATTCTCCATCCCCCCGAAAGACGCTGCTTTTTCTGCGTCCCGGCCAGATCGCAGCACCAGGTGATGCTCGGTTTTGCCACGGAAACATCCGGATCAAGCGCGGCGGCCCACATCGTCTGGAGTCCGCCCTGGCTTCCGCCGACGGCGGTCAGATCGCACCCATTCCATTCCGGACGGCTCTTGAGATATTCCAGAGCGCGCATCACGCGGAGCGCCATTCCATTGAAAAACGCGGTTTCCGGATCGGCGTTCTGCTTCGGATCGAACGCATAATTTTTTCCGTTGGACTTGATGCTCTCAAAAAACTGTTTATAATAGGCATCGTCTTTTCCCAGCTCCTGACCATGAGCATTGATGGTCAGAGTCAGGAGTCTGGAATTTCCCCGGGAAGGCGGCCGCTGAATATGATTGCCGTAGCCGAAAAAAGAGATCTGCGCGGGAAGGGATTTTTCCTTTGCGTTGACGGGGACGTTCAGGTAACCGGTCACGGGACGCGGTCCCGCGCACGGAATCGAAACGGCATAAATGTCCGCGCCGTCGACTGTCTTCACCTTTTTCAGGTCAACCTTGTCTTTGAAGGGAACCGCGGCAAGGCGTTTTCTCTGCCTGTCCCAGAAAGCGTCGAAATCCGCCGGTTCTCCGCAGTCGGTCAACGTCTCCGGCTCCACGGCGGTTCCCGCAAAATAGGCAATGGAACGCTTCCGGTCTTTCTTCGCCCAGTCTTTGTAGGTCTGCTTCACGACTTTTCCCTTGTCATCGACCAGAAAGACGTTGACGCTGACAAAACCCGGTTTGTCCAGTTTCGTCCTGACGACGGCTTCCTGATCCGCCGGAACTTTTCCGCGTGCGATCTGCCCGTCATCTCCTTTTCTGGTCCAGCTGAGGAAAATACCATCCGCCTTCTGGCCGCCAAGCTCCGCCTTGAATGAGTAAACCATCTCTTCACCGGGCTTGTAAGACAGCGCGGACTTGTTGGTTTTTCCTGTGATGAAAACACCGGTCGGATCAAAATCCGCACGGCAGGCAAGCGCCGCTGCGAACAGCAGAAGCGCACTGAAAATGGATTTCATGCTTCCTCCTTGTGTTTGGTTGTTCAGACAAGGTAATTCCGATTTCGGAATTTGCAAATGAAATCCGGCAATATTTTGCATATCCACATTGTCCTTGACCGGAAACGGAGGATGCAAAATCTGTTATTTTTTTGCGGGAAACCTTGTTTTCCAGATGAAGTTGAGTATAGTTTATATTCCGGTACTTCAACAAAATAAGGAATGGTGCAATCATGCCGAATGCCAGACGCCGAATGGATATTTCCAAAATCGACAGGAACTTTTCCGCTCCCGGAATCGGGGATTTCAAGATGGTTTACACCGATGTAAAAAAAGCCCCCTTTGTCATTGAAGGCCTGCCGTGGTTCCAGGAGAATCGCTCCGCCTATTACCGCATTCCCCGGAACCTGACAGCAAAACAAACCAATGACGGGGTCATTTCCCTTTCCCATCATACCGCTGGAGTCTGCGTTCGTTTCCGTTCCGATTCGCCCGTGATCACGGTCCGTGCGAAACTGGCCTATTCCTCTGATATGAACCATATGCCGCGCGCGGGAAGCGCAGGATTTGATTCCTACTGCACGCCGGAAGGCGGCGAGCAGCGTTACAACAAAACTGTCCAGCCGAACCGCGATCAGATTGACATCGAAGCGCTCCTCGGGGTCAATCCCGGAAAGGGAATATGCGACTGGCAGATCAATTTTCCTCTCTACGGCGGAGTCGATACCGTTGAAATCGGAATAGTCAAAGGCTGCCGCCTGGAAGGCGCGGCACCTCACAAGGTCAAAGATCCCGTCCTGTTTTACGGATCCTCCATTACGCAGGGGGGATGCGCGTCCCGTCCCGGCAATGCCTATACCTCCATGCTCTGCCGTGCGGTGGACGCCCCTCAGATCAATCTCGGATTCTCCGGTTCGGCGCGCGGAGAGGAGGCGCTGGCAAAAGCTATCGGACACTTGAAACTTACGGCATTTATTTACGATTACGACCACAACGCACCGACTGTCGAACATCTGGAAAAAACCCATGAGAACTTCTTCCGCATTGTCCGGAAACTTCAGCCGGAACTGCCGATTGTCATGCTGTCCATGTGCAACTATAAGGATACTCCGGACTGCAACCGGAGACGGGAAATCATTCGGACAACATACCGGAATGCGGTGAACGGCGGCGACCGGAATGTGTATTTCATTGACGGCGAAACCCTGTTCGGCAAAAAGATGCGCGATGCATGCACGGTGGACGGCTGTCATCCGAACGATCTGGGATTCTACCGGATGTATAAACATGTCCTGCCGGTTCTGAAAAAAATTGTAAAGAAAAATCCGCGAAAAGGAGTTTGAGAGATGAGAAAATGGACTTCCGACATTCTGACCCTTCAAAAATTCGACATGCGTCTGCGTGATCTGGAAATCAAATACCGTACGATTCCACAGGAAAAAGCGCGGATGAAGGAAGAACTGGAAGCCGCGGCGGCCGGGATCCGTGGTGCGAAGGAGACGTTGCAGAATGTCGAACGATCCATCCGGGAAACACAAGCAGATATCGCTCACTTGAATGAAAAGATCAAGAAGACGCAGACGCAGTCCACAATGGTCAAGAAAAATACGGAATACCAGGCAATGCTTGCGGATATTGAAGCGACCCGGACGCGCATTTCCGAATTGGAAACCCGTGAGATTGAGTTATATGATGAGCAGGAGAATGCCAGGAAGGCGCTTCTGAATGCGGAAAAGGACTATTCCGCGGCGGAACGTGCAGTGAAAGCGGAACTGGCCGATTTTGATACTCTTGTTTCCGAGATCAAGGAGGAAGTACTGAAATTAAAACACGACAAGAAACGGTTCACGACCCAGATTGATCTGAATGTTCTGGAAATCTACAAACGGATTCTGGAAAGCGACAAGAAAGGGAAACCGGTAGTTCCAATTGTCAACGGAGCCTGTTCCAACTGTCTGTTGAAGATTACGCCTCAGACGCTGAATGCTGCCAGGAAAGGTGCTGTGATTCAGTGCGACAACTGTTCCCATATTATTTATGACCCGGAATCACAGCCGGATTATGAATAAAAAGAGTTTTTTCCTTTTTCAAACTTGAAAAAATCGGAAAACAGTGCATTTTATAGAGCATGTTTTTTGTGGAGAGATGGCTGAGTGGCCGAAGGCGGCGGTCTCGAAAACCGTTAACGGGGCAACCCGTTCGGGGGTTCGAATCCCCCTCTCTCCGCCATTTATTTTTCCCCTTCTGATTTCTGGCAAAAAGAGAATCTTTTATTCAAAAGCGCTAAAAGTCGTTGGCGTAAAGGGATTTGCGCAAATTG
>CASEFP010000187.1 GCA_949287225.1 uncultured Lentisphaeria bacterium | reverse complement strand
ATTATGAAAGTTCAGCCGAAAGCTCCGACTCATTCTTCGCCGGCGGATTCAAAAGAGCTGTCAAAAGTGCCTGAAAGGGCACGCTAACATCAAGCCGGGACGGAGCCTGCTTCTGTTGGCAGCTCCGTCTCTTTTCACAATTGATCTCTTTCTCAATGAATCCTTGCAACTGAATTATTGTCCGAAGCTAATTATATAATATTTTCCGCTTATGACAAGGGAAAATCAGAAGAAGAAAATGCTTTCCCGTTCAAAAAAAAATCAGAGATCGGGAAAGTGTCCTTTTTCGTCCTCTTTTCCCGTTTGATTTTCCAATGAATGACGTTAGATTATGCTTGTAAAAAATGAGAGAAACGGAAAATGCGCAGAAATACAAAATATCTCTGTCTGGCAGATGAAATTTACCGCGATGCCCGGAAAGCGAAACTCAAACCGGAGAAACCGCTTCCTTCCGTCCGCGATCTGATGAAAAAATATGGAGCTTCCAAGCAGACCGTCTGCAACGCCCTGAACTATCTTGCGGCGGAAAAGCAGTTTCTCAGTCATATGCCCGGCAAAGGATATTCCATCGCGGGAGAAAGGAAAACGCCACAATACCGGATCGGCTTCATCGACCGCCCATGGGAGGATATCCGCCTGGAAAGAATGCTCCGGATGAAGGAGTCCATTGTCCGCAGTCTGAAACAGATTCACTGCACCCCGTGCAGCGTCATCATGCGGGAGCTTCTGGATCCGGCGCAGCATGAAAAGATTCTCCCGCATCTCGACGGGCTCCTTCTCTCCTGGAGCATCATCGGCGAATATGCGAAAACCAAAGACCTGCTGGACATCCGGCTCCCGACCGTCCTGTTTCAAGGCGAATACATTACCGATCTCCCGTTCAGCCAGGTCGTTCCGGACCACTCGACTGCCATGCGGGAGCTGTTCCGCACCTATCCGCCGGAACGCTTCAAGGGGGTTGTCGTTTTTTTCTGCCGCTATCCGAACAGCGCATCCAGAAAAGACGCATTTCTCCATTATGCGCGCGAATCCGGATTTGCGGAGGAAAACATTACGTCCATTCTGTTCAACGAATATGCCAGTCCGTATTCCTACATTCTGAAAAACAGGGAACATTTCTTCGGGCGGATTGTGCTCTCCACAACCGATCTGCTCAGCGATAAAATCTATAACGCACTGAATTTCCTTTATGAGTCCAATGTGAATGCTCCGCCCAGCATTCTCGTGAGTTATGACAATCTTGACGACTGCGGCGTGCATCCTTTCTCCATGCCGCTGATCTCCTCGATCGACTATTCGCGCCGGGATATGATCTCCCTTGCAATTCAGCAGCTCCTTGCTGAAATCAGAGAGGCTCCGGAACATAAGACCATCCTGAAAATCCCGACCCGCCTGATCCTGCGCAACTCCTTTTTCCCGCGTGCAGACAGCCACAAAAGGTAAAATCGCCAGACGGAGAACTCTCCTGCACCATAAAGACAGGCCGAAACAAATTTCCGGAAAGCAGCCTTATTCGATTTTCCCCCCCTCCAAGGGAATGATGAAGAAAAAACCCCCGGACATGTTTCCATGCCAGGGGGTTGTAAAATCGGAAAAAATAAACTTATGCCTTGACTTCTTCCGTCTTGGCTTCCTCAGCGGGAGCTGCGACTTCCGGAGCGGCAGGCTCCGCTTTGACGGTTTCCTCCGCATTGGCAGCAGGTTCCGCAGGAGCGGCAGCTTTCTTCTTCGAAGCGGGAGCGCCGGCTTCCACAAACTGAAGAATGCAGGCATCCGCGGCATCACCGATGCGTTTGCCCGTACGGATGATACGAGTGTATCCGCCGTTTCTCTCTGCAAAGCGGGTGGCGAGGTCGCCGAAGAGCTTCGCAATCACATCCTTCTTGGTCTGCGCCTTGTCGGACGGCGTATTGTCCTTGATCCGGGCAATCGCCAGACGGCGGTTGTGCTCTCCGCCTTTCTTTCCGTATGTGATCAGGCGGTCAACCAGTCTGCGGACCTCTTTTGCGCGATTCACAGTGGTTTCAATCTGCTCGTGTTCAATCAGGCTGCAAGCCATATTGACAAGCAAGGCCTTTCTATGGCCGCAGTTGCGGCCGAGTTTCGCTACTTTCCTAAGATGACGCATGGCGATTACGCCTCCTCTTTCTTAACGGCCTTTGCGCGGTCGGCTTCGGCCTGAATTGCATTACTGAGTTCTTCACTGAAAGACATGCCGAGGGACAGGTTGTTCTCGGACAGCTTTTCCTTGATCTCGTCAAGGGACTTTTTGCCGAAGTTGCGGAACTTGAGCATGCGGGATTCCGTTTTCATGCAGAGTTCGCCGAGCAGCTTGATGTTCGCGTTGTTCAGGCAGTTCATCGCGCGGACGGAGAGATCCAGCACTTCCACATCCTGAGAGAGAATGCGGAAGAGTTTCTGCTCCTCTTCACTGATCGCCGCAAGCGCGTCGTCCTCGGTCATCTGGCTGCCGAGGAACGGACGGAGATGATCCTTGAGAATCTTCGCGGCCTTTTCCAGAGCGTCCTTCGGAGAAATTCTGCCGTCGGTGTAGATCTCAAGCGTCAGACTGTCCATTTCGGTTTCCTCGCCGACACGGGCGGCGCCGACCTGATAACGGACATGGGTCACCGGGCTGAAAAGACAGTCGACGGGAATGGTTCCATAGGGATGCGTCGGCAGTTTGTTCTTTTCGGCGGGACACCAGCCTCTGCCTCTGGAAATCTCGATTTCCGCGCGGAAGGGGACATCCTTGTCCAGCGTGCAGATGACCTGGTCGGGATTGAGCACCTCGACCGTTCCGTCGGTAATGATGTCTCCGGCGGTCACGGGACCCGCGACGCTCTTCTTGATCTCAAGCGTCTTCGGCGGATCGGTGTGAAGATTGAGTTTGACCTTTTTCAGGTTCAGAATAATCTCCGTAATGTCTTCGGCGACGTTCGGAAGCGTGGTGAACTCATGGGAGACCCCCTCGATTCTCACGGCGGAGATTGCGGAGCCTTCCAGAGAAGAAAGCAGCACCCTGCGCAGGGAGTTGCCGATGGTGTGTCCAAAACCGCTCTGAAAGGGAGCCGCGATGAACTTGGCATACGTGTCTGTTGCGGTATGTTCCTCCATCACGAGGGATTGAGGCATCGGAAATCCGGATACAGCAGCCATCTTGTAAAATCCTCCAGGTAAATTCGGGTTAAAAGTCCGGGGTTGATCATGCCGGGAGCCGCGGAAAAACGCCGCTCCCGGAAGACATCACATCAGACACGGCGTCTTTTCGGAGGTCTGCATCCGTTGTGCGGGACAGGAGTGATATCCTTGATCGCGTTGATTTCCATGCCGACCGAGGCGATGCCTCTGACGGCGGATTCTCTTCCCGCGCCCGGTCCGTTGATCCGGACTTCCACTTCCTTCATGCCGAGGGCCTCGGCCTTTTTCGCGGCATCCGCGGCAACGACCTGAGCGGCGTATGCCGTGCTCTTTCTCGAGCCTTTGAATCCGTTTTTGCCGGAGGTGGACCAGCAGAGCACATTGCCGTGCAGGTCGGTGAAGGTTACTTTCGTATTATTGAAGGTGGCCAGAATGAACGCGATTCCGGACGGAACGTAACGGCCGCCTTTCTTGCGCTTGGTCTCCGTCGCGGGCGCCTTCGCGGCGTCGGCAGCGGCGGCTTCCGGGTTCGCGGCGACAACAGGAGCAGTTTCCTTTTTCTCGTCAGCCATGGTATTTACAAAGCCTTTCGGTTGATTGTGTTGATTGATGACAGATTACGCCGCGGACTTATTTCTTTCCGGCGGGAGCGGCGGGAGCAGGATTGCCGCTCTTCTCGATCTTTCTCTGCGTTTTGTCGCGGATCGCGCCGACCGTGACCTTCTTGCCCTTTCTCGTGCGGGCGTTGGTGCGGGTGCGCTGTCCCCGGCAGGGGAGGTTCTTGCGGTGACGGATGCCGCGGTAGCAGTTGATCGCCTGGAGGCGTCTGATGTCCTGCGCGAGTGAGCGGCGGAGGTCGCCTTCCACGACGAACTCATTCTGAAGCATCGTCGTGATCGTCGCGATGTTCTCGTCCGTGATCTGATTGGCTTTGGTGCCCGGTTTGATTTTGGCGCGTTTAACCAGTTCCGCGGCAACGGCGGGTCCGATTCCGTAGATGTACCGGAGGGCGTATTCGATGCGCTTGTTCCCCGGAATGTCAACTCCTATGATTCTAGGCATGTCTCTGGGTTCTCCGATTTAACCTTGTTTCTGTTTGTGACGCGGATTGCGCGAGCAGACGACGCGGACCGTGCCTTTGCGTTTGATGATCTGGCAGGATTCGCACCTGCGCTTGATGGACGCCCTGACTTTCATAAGTGCAGCCTCAAATTTTTAGTTTTTGAACCGTAAAATGAAAAACAACAATTACGCCCCCTTCCGGGAGCTCGCCACGCGCACGGGTTTTGGAATGAAGTCAAGACGCGAATCATGACTAAACACGTACGAGGCATGAAATATAGCACGCCGTTTCCTCTTTGCAAGGAAACTTTCTTCAAAAAAAAATTTTTTTTTATTTTTTTTCAAGCCCGATCCGGTTCAGGATCAGCATGCAGTCCCCGTAGCTGAAGAAGCGCATCCGCTCCTTCACCGCGTAACGGTAGGCCTCCATCACAAGCGCATGGCCGGCAAACGCCGAGACCAGCATCAGAAGCGTGCTCTTGGGAAGATGAAAGTTCGTCAGAAGCATGTCGGCGGACTTTACCGCATACGGCGGATAGATGAAGATCGACGTGTCCGTCTCGACGGCGTCAAACAGACCGTCCGCGCGGACGCAGGACTCCAGCGCACGGAGCGAGGTCGTCCCGATCGCCGCGATGCGCCCCCCCTCCCCGCGCGTGCGGTTCAGAAGCGCCGCGTTCTCCGCGTTCAGGATGAAATGCTCGCTGTGCATCGGATGGTCGGCGATGTTCTCCACGGTCACCGGTTTGAACGTCCCCTGCCCCACATGAAGCGTCAGCTCCGCCCGCCGGACGCCCCTGTCCGTCAGCGCATTGAGAATCTCCTTTGTGAAATGGAGTCCCGCCGTGGGAGCGGCCACCGCGCCGGGGGCTTTCGCGTAGACGGTCTGATAGCGTTCCGCGTCGGGCGCGTAATCGGCCGTGCGGCGGATATACGGAGGAAGCGGCATGTGGCCGCATTCGGCAAGCGTACGGTCCACGTCAGGCTCCAGAAATTCGATCACGCAGTTTCCTGCGGCATCCTTGGAGAGCAGGCGCACATGTTTCTCCGACTCGGCAAGCGCGGGGTCAAGGAGGCGCAGGACGGTGTCCGGCGCCACGCGTTTCGCCGGTTTCAGAAGACAGTTCCAGCGCGTGTCGGTCACCGGCGAAAGAAGCAGGATCTCGATTTTCGCGCCGCTCTCCTTCCTGGCGAACAACCGCGCCTTGATGACCTTCGTATCGTTGAGCGCGATCAGGTCGCCGGCGCGGAAATAGTCCGGAAAGTCATGGAACGGAACGATTTTCATCGTTTCCGCGGCGGGATCCAGCACAAGCATGCGGGAGTCGCCGCGGTGCGCCGGAGGGTGCTGGGCAATCAGCTCCTCCGGCAGCTCGTAATCAAAATCACTGGTGCGCATCCCGGTACATCTTCTCATATTGCGAGGCGGTGTTGTCCCATGAGAAATCCGCGGTCATCCCCGTATGGCGCAGCTGTGCGACCGCCTCGGGATGTTTCAGATAAACGTCCGCCGCCCAGCGGATCGTGTTCTGCAGCGAGACCGCATTCAGATCCCAGAGCACGAAACCGGTCGATGCGGACGGATCCTCCGCATTGTAGTTCCGGACCGTGTCGGCGAGTCCGCCGGTGCTCCGGACGATCGGCAGCGTCCCGTAGCGCATGCTGTACATCTGGTTGAGTCCGCACGGCTCGTAGCGCGACGGCATGATGAAGAAATCCGAACCCGCCTCCAGAAGATGGGAGATCCTGTCCGAAGCGTAGCCGATGTAGGCGGCGAATTTTTCGGGATATTTCGACGCGAGCCACGAGAAGCGCCCCTGAAGCCACGGATCGCCGGAACCGATCAGAATGAACTGGTAATCATTATGATAGAGCATGTCCTCGAGCGAATCGGCGAAGACATCCAGCCCCTTCTGATAGGCGAGGCGCGAGATCACGCCGAACAGCGGAACACCGGGGCGGACAGGCAGTTTGAAATGCTCCTGGAGCGAGGCCTTGCAGACGGCTTTTCCCGCCATGTCGTCGGCGGAGAAAACGGCGGGCAGACGCCTGTCGGAAGCCGGATCCCACTCCGAAACGTCGATCCCGTTCAGAATGCCGCGCAGCTTGCCGTGATAGGCGCAGTGGCGCAGGGAGGAGTCCAGGGCGAAGCCGTATTCCGGCGAAAGAATCTCCTCGGCATAGGTCGGACTGACCGTGCTGACCATGTCCGCACACATGATGCCGCCCTTGAGCAGGTTCATGCGGTTGTAGAACTCCAGGCAGCGGAAGTTGAAATACTCCCAGCCGAGCCCGGTCCAGTAGAGATTTCCCTGATCGTAGACGCCCTGATAGCCGATGTTGTGGATCGTCATCACGGAGCGGCAGTTCGCAAAATTTCTGAATCCGGAATAAAGGCTGCTGCGCAGGTAGACCGAACAGAGGGCGCAGTGCCAGTCGTTCAGATGCAGGACGTCCGGATGCAGTCCGAGGGCGAGAACCGCCTGCATCACGGCGCGCGAGAAGAAGATGAAACGCTGGGCGTTGTCCGGATACTCCGAACCGTTCCAGTCGTAGAGGGTCGCGCGATCGTAGAAACGGTTGAATTCGATGAAGCAGTAGGTCAGGTTCTTCTCCACCTTGAGGATGCGGATCTGCGCCCACTCGTTGGCGTCGCCGAACGGCACACCGAGCATCTCATGGACGGAATCGAACTTCAGGTTCAGTTTCGCCATCTGCTGCGGATAGTAGGGCATGATGACATGGATGGAGTGTCCGCGCCGCACCAGCGCCTTCGGCAATGCGGACGAGACATCCGCGAGCCCGCCGGTCTTGGCGTAGGGAACCGATTCACTGGTTGCCCAGACGATATTCATATGCTGCCTCCGTTGTTGCTGCAAACCCTCTCCGTGAAAACGCGGAAAGAGGCGATTTCTCCATTACTGCTTGCGCATCCGTTCGCGCAGATCCTCCAGCACCTTCACCTCCTCGGGCGTCAGGCTGTTGATGCCCGTATTCGAAAGCTTTGCAAGGATCCGGTCGATTTCATCTCTGTCGGGCACCCCGGACGACGGTCTGGGATTCGGGTTGAATGTATAGGAGGGGCGCGGGGATGCGCCCCCGCCTCCGCGTTTCGGCAGAAACACATCAAGGAGCTCCCAGCTGACATATTTCCGTGCAAAGAGCTTCATGAAAAGATAGCCGCCGAGAAATCCGCCGACAATCATCAGGGAAAAGAGACTCAGCTGCGCGAAAAGCAGGTAGAACACCAGAAAGACAATCGCCATCGTTTTGATCTTGATCGGAAAGGGAATGAAAAGGAGATACATCTGCATGTTCGGAAGCACCATCGCCGAGGCCATCAGGACGCCCATAACTGCGCCGTAGCAGCCGAAAATCGGGATGTCCGGATAACGCCAGACGAACGGAAGAAGCAGAAGATTGCCGACGATTCCGCTGAACAGATAGAGGCTGATCGTCTTGTGCGGCCCCAGAACCGGCGTCGAGAGGTTGCCGAAAATATAAAGCGTGAACATGGAGAAAAAAAGATTCCACGGATCGTTATTGACCAGAAGCGAGGTCACAAGGCGCCAGAGCTGGAAATCACGCAGCGTTTCCGGCGTCAGCACAAGAAAGTTGACCAGCGGAGCATTCGCGCCGCCGCGGGTCAGAATATAGAACAGAACGGTCAGGCAGATGATGCCGAACAGTGCGATATTGCCGCTCCGGGAACGGGTCTCGAAATCATTGTTGTCCATATTGGTTCCTGTTTTCTGTGAAAAATTGCCACTCATCAGAACGCATAATATACTGTATTGTTCCGCAAACTTCAAAAGAGAGTTGAAAAAAATATGATTTTATCCGTTTCTTCATGGGAATTCATCACTTTTTTCCATGGACTCGCCCTTTTGCCAGGGGAAAGTAATTTTTCTGAAATCCCGGAACAAAATATAGGATTTTCCCTGTTTCAGCACAATAAAAACTGCGGCTGTGCGTTTTACTGGCATACGACAACGGGAATACAAAAGGAAAGGGCTTGAAAATGAAAAGGAAATCTTTCACTCTGATCGAACTTCTGATCGTGATTGCCATTATTGCGATTCTGGCGGGGCTTCTGATGCCTGCGCTGAACACGGCGCGCTCTCAGGCGAAACGGATCGCCTGCCGGAGCAACCTCAAACAGCTCGGGGTTGCAATCCAGACCTACACGGACGACTTCAAAGGAATTTTCCCGCGCGTAGCCGTGATGAAATCCATCGAAACGGATCCGGATGTTCCCGCGCTTCAGGAAGTGCTTGCGCCCCAGCTCGGGAGTGAAACTTCGAAAGTGTTCTGCTGTCCCGCCGACCGGGGGATACAGGGAATTGTCGGCGTCTTCACGGACGAGGAGGAGGACAGCGACGAGGTCACAAATACCAACTTCACCTACGCCAGCAGCAACGGAAAACCGGATTTTGAGAATGAGGGCAGCAGTTATGAGTTCAATACCCGGCTTGCGGGGCGGCAGATGACCAACCGTTCCGGCAGTATGCTGATGCACGACCTGCGCCCTTACCACGGCCCGGCGGGAAAAGCCGGTTCATGCAACTACCTTTTTGCGGACGGACGCGTCGACGACTGGAAATAACGGAAAAATGCAGAGCATTTTTCTCGGGGTCAAGGGTCATTGACCCTTGCGCGGTCCAGCTGCGTAAGCTGCTCGCCGCAGGCGAAATAAAATTTTTGCTTCAGAGCAGGCTATCCCCGACGCAAAGCATCGGGGTATTACGCCCGCTCTTACACGGCTCGTAAACGAGCCGGATGCAAAAATGGAAAAACGAAGAATATAAAGTCGCCCCAAGGGGCGAGGTAT
>CASEFP010000186.1 GCA_949287225.1 uncultured Lentisphaeria bacterium | reverse complement strand
GTGTCAAAGATATGGATTTAATGTCGGAGCGGATAAATTCTCGCTACTGACAATAGAAAACGGAAAAACAAGCATTATGCGTCTATCGGAATGGACATTGATTTCCCAAAGCCAAAAATCTCACTCCGACAGGCTGCTAGTCATTGCTGTTGACAATGTGACGGTCCGCACCAGGGGCCGCGGAAAACGCGCCGTTGTCCGCGGCGCACATATTACAGGAAACAATGTGACGCTGGAAGATCTGGATTTCCGGGAGGATGTGATTTTTTTCCGGCTCCGGCGGAAGTGTCCGCTCCTGTGAATTTGCCGCGGGCGCGCATTTTTCGGGAAGCGGCCTTGCTCTGACGCACAACCGTTTCAAGGTGATGCCGGATGTTTCCCGTGCCGCCGGATTTGAATACGCCAATGTCGGAGCAGCCATCCGCGCGCCGGGACTATTTTCCGTCGGTCCGGGGCAGAGTTTCGATGCAATGCCGGACGGTCCCTATCGCCTGCTTCCCCGGCGGTCGGCGGGAATCATCGGAAAACCTGCCGTTTACGCCCTATCGGATACGACATGCGATATCGAATGGTGGACGGATGCCACCAATGTTACAAGCGAACTCAAGCTCATGAGCACAAGGCAACCATTCATTTTTGGACGGATGCCACCAATGTTACAAGCGAACTCTTCTGGGGTACCACGCCGGAATGCCGTGAAAAAGCCGGAGACGCCTTTTCCGGCGGCAATTTCCACAGCGTCACCCTTTCCGGGCTGAAACCGGACACCCGGTATTACTTCCGCGTTCACTCCCGTTCGCCGATCCGGGAACACCACAGCAGTGCCGAACTGGAACAGCAGGACAAGGCGAAGCCACGGCTGGCGATCCGCTCCGAAACGGCGGAATTCACCACGGCGGCGAAACCGGCTCCGCCCCGGATTCTGCATGCGGGGAAAAATACGGAATATCCTGTCATATCCGACGCACTGGACGCTGCCCGCGCCGGCGATACCGTGATGATCGCGGGGGGAGTCTACCGGGAAGTGCTCCGGTTCCGTTCCGGCGGAGACTCCGGCAGAACTGTAACGCTCCGCAACAGTCCGGGGGAGCAGGTTGTCCTGGACGCCGGACGCGTTTTCTCCACCCTGATCCACCTGAAGAACAAAAACCATGTCGTGATCGACGGCCTGACGCTCCGGGAGGTCAACGGGGACTGCGGCGTGAAAATCGACGGCGGACACGACATCACGCTCCGGCGCTGTTTCTACGACGGGCGCTCGTTCGGCTATACGCCCCGCTTCGTCTATGCGAATTCCGTACGCCGCCTGCTTCTGGACAACTGCGTCATCATGCGCGGCTTCTCCGGCGCCACCTTCATGCGCTGCCCCGATCTGGAAATCCGCAACTGCGTCTGGTACAACAACCAGTGCACCCACCTCCATGTGCACAATCTTCCGGAGGAACTGTTTTATTTTCACAACAATCTCGTTGCGGACGTGATCCCGATGAAATACGGAAACGCGCTGATTGAACTCTGGCATCTGGAGGCGCTCCGGGAAAAAGACAACAGTTTCTTCCTGCGCCAGACTCCGGAGAACCGCCTGGCGTTCAGCTATTACCGCCTCGGAGGCAGGCCCGTCTCGCGCAAGGTTGTTTATGCGCAGCTTCTCAAAGATACGAATCATGCGGGGAGTTCCTTCTTTGCCAATCCTGCCATCCCGGCGGTCGGGCAGCTGCTTTCGTTTACGGAAAATCCTCTTACGACAAAACGCCGCCGCACAGGATATTCCGCGGAAGCGCTTGATCTTCAAAACCGAATGGACCGTGAGGAGATGCGGATGCGCTCCGACCGGACCTATGAACCGTTTACCTTTGCGGATTTCTTCTCCGCCAATCCGGAGCTTGTCAGACGGAAAATCGGACTGGATCCTCAACTTTTTCAAAATGGAGTGCCGAAATGACAAATCCTTTCTCCCCCCTGAAAACACGATGGAATTCCAGCATTCCGCCGCAGCGGCTCCTGCCGGAAAAACAAACGCAAGGGTGCCTCTATTTATTTGAGTAGGAATTGAGTTTGTAACAAGGAAAAAATGCGAAATGAGGTTATATTACAGCATCAATGACAGGAGAACGGGATGCTGAACGGCTTATTTGACATAGACAATCGTCTGGCTTATTTGAC
>CASEFP010000185.1 GCA_949287225.1 uncultured Lentisphaeria bacterium | reverse complement strand
AAGGACGCCTTGAGACAAAGTGTCGAAATGCATATGAGAAAAAGACAGAGTGCCCCTGATTCCATCAAAAAATTCTTTGAAAAAGACGAGGTTCGTTATGCATCTGAAAATTACTGACATTTTCTATGGCCAGCACAATAAGAGGAATTTTTTTCTGACAGACAGCGACTTTTTCCGCGCGTATTGACTTCCCGGAGGTTCATGGAGAGAGTCATGGCGGGAAATAAGAGATTTGGAAAGGTCTGAACATCATCTCCAGGAAAGCTTTCATTTGGGAGAAAAGAAGGCGTTTCCTGAAAAAGTTCAGTTCTTATCGCCGGAAGTTCTCTTCCGGATGGTGTACAGGGAGTTCCGGCAGCGGTAGGCGCGCGGCGTCATGCCGATGAATTTCCGGAAGGTCCGGGAAAAATAGTTGCTGTCTCCGAAACCGGAATCGAAGGCGATTTCCGTGATGCCGCGCCGGGTTTCCTGAAGTTCCCTGCACGCGTAGTTGATCCGCAGATGCAGGACATACTGAAGCGGGGACACCCCGGTGGTCTGCTTGAACAAACGCAGAAAGTTGCTTCTTGACATATGACTGATTTTGGACAGGGCGTCCACCTTGATCGGTTCCCGGAAATGCACATTCAGATACTCCAGGATCTTGTTGATTCCCTCCCGGAGATGTTCATCCTGTTTGCCGCTGACGGAATAAAGCCGGGTCAGTTTGCAGAGCAGAACCATGAGCAGCCCGAGACGGAAGGTTCGGCAGGCCGGGGCGATCGTTTCACTTTCCGAGAGGAGTTCCCGGAAAGACTGGACAACCGACGCCAGAGCCTCCGGCCCGATATGAAAAAACGGATAGAAGCGTTTGTCCTGCCGCGGCATGAAGAGCTGCTGGAAACCGGTCAGCTGGCAGAGGTCGAGCTGCGGCATCGGCAGACGCTCGGGGATGAAGAGCAGATTGAAGAGCGAAAGTTTCTTTTCCACGGCATAACCGTGTGCGAAGCCGCGCGGAATCACGAAGATGTCTCCGCTTCTCAGGGGCGTATTCCCGTATTCCGTCAGATGAATTCCTTCCCCGTCATAGATGCAGACAAGCTCCACGCATTCGTGCGTGTGAAGTTCCGTGGGATTCTGATCCTCTTTCAGAATCACACGAAGAGGAAAATCCGCGGTATTGCTGAACAAATAAGTTGAAGTCTTGTTTTCCATAGGAGGAAAATATATTCCATTCCTCTGCCCGAATCAAGTCCGTTTCCGGGGTTCTTTGGACGATTATGCTAAAAAAAGATTTTTTTATGAAGGTTTTTTTCATGATTTCCTGTATAATTATAATAAAAATTCATGGAACGTTTTTTTACTGGTGCAGAAAAGAATGGAGAATAAAATGAAAAAAACGAATTTCCCGTTTCCTGAACAGAATCCAATGGTATGCCGTACGCAGAAACTCCGTTGCAGAACAGCGTATCTTCCCTTTTCCGGAGGGGATCGTGCCGCATTTTTCACCTTGATCGAGCTCCTCGTCGTGATTGCGATCATCGCGATTCTCGCTTCCATGCTTCTGCCCGCACTGAATATGGCGAGGGAAAAAGCCAAAAGCATCTCCTGCGTCAGCAATCTGAAACAGACCGTGATGGCGATTACGCTCTACGGCAACGATTATGACGGCTGGTTCTACCATCACAAAGGCGGACAGTATACCGAACGGACCTATTCCGGTTATCGGAAAATGGCCGTTTACTGCGGCGGCGAAAGCGCCGAGGAGATTGATGCTTTCTGTGTGAGCGAGGGGGATTCCCTGATCCGTGCCCAGCGGGCCGTAAAGGCGTTCCAGTGTCCGAGCGCCCGGGAAAGTTCCGATGAAAATGCAAAAAAATGGCCGGATCTCTATGCTGCATACGCGCTCTGCTGGGCGGAACAGTACAAGGGCTTTTCCAATCCTCTTTTCAAGCAGCCGTTCCGGGACCGGGATACCAAGGAAGTGCGGGCGATCGGTTCCATTGTCATTGCGGCGGACGCGCATTACAGCAAGTCTCAGACCGACATCCAGATGGCAACCTCTCTGTCCGGCATCGCCTATTTCCAGATGAGCCACTTTTCACTGCGGCATCTCAATACGGGGAATATGGGGTTCGCGGATGGACATGTGGGGTCCCACAGGACGGAAATCCTGAATAATCCGAGTTTCAATTTCGCCACGAATCACGGTACTTACGGATTCAATAAAATTGTAAGTGCCGACGGAATTTCCCTGACCGGAAACTGAAAATACGCGAAGGTCTGCTGATGAAACTGCTCCCTCTTATTCTTGGAGGATGCTCTCTCCTGTCCATTCTCCCGGCCTCCGCTGCTGAGATCCCTGAAGCTCCGCTCTCCTCCGAGGCGAAATGGATCTGGTATCCGGAGATCGCGCTCCAGGATCAGCTCCGCTTTTTCCGCACGGAATTCTCACTTCCGGAAAAGCCCGTCGGCGGAACGCTGAACTTTTCCGGCGACGATGTCTATACCATCTGGATCAACGGGAAAAAACTTCACAAGGCGGTCAATTTCCGGTGTCCGCCCTTTGCTGCCGGGCAGTATCTCAAGGCGGGGAAGAATGTCATTGCCGTCGAAGTGCTGAATGTTGTCAGCGCGGCGGGCCTTCTGATGCGCGCGGAAATCCGCCTGCCGGGGAGGACGGCGCCGCTTGTCCTGGTTACGGACACAAACTGGAAATGCTCCAGACGGAATATGCCCGGATGGAATCAGATGGATTTCGACGCCTCCGGATGGGAAAATCCTGTCGTCGTCCGCAATGTGACCGATCAGCATACCTGGAGGAGGATGATCGACCTCCGGCGTTTCCTCAGTGAACGGGAATACCGCAGATACAACGATTTTCTGGCGGAATCAGACGGGTATGTGAAGAAACAGCGTGAGGAAACAAGAAAACGTCTTGCCGCGGAAGCCGCGCCGGGGAAGACGGTTGTTTTCCGGAAAAACGGTTTCCCGTGGATTCGGAGCGGACAGTGGAGTTTTCCTGTGTTTCTCTACAACTCCGTAATGCTCAATCCCTCGTCCGGTGCTGAAGGCCATCTTGCGCGTTTCCGTCGCTTTTACGAGGCTGGATTCCGGCTTTTTGTCCTGCCGCTTTCCCTGGAAAAGCTGTGGCGGGAAGATGGAAGCATGGATTTCGCCTCTGTTGAAACGGGTTTTCTCAATGTCCTTTCCGTCGCGCCGGAGGCACGGTTTTTCGTCATGATCGACCTGAATCCGCCGGAGTGGTATGTGAAGAAATATCCCGATGAACTGATTGCTTACGGCAGCGGGGCGGAGGCGGTCTTTTCCGGCGATCATCTGCGTCTGCCGATGAAACGGCCCTCGTTCGCTTCCGTCCGCTGGCGGGAGGATGCCGGGAAAGCTGTCGCAGGACTGGTGGAACGGCTGGAAAAATCTCCGGTCGGGAAACGCATCGTCGCATTCCAGAATGTTTACGGCATCTATTCGGAGTGGCATTATTACGGGATGCCCAAAGATCTGCCGGATACGGGAAAAGCCATGGCGGAAGCCTTTCGCAGTTATCTGAAAAGAAAATACCGCACCGATGAGAATCTGCGTGCGGCATGGCATGATGACGGTGTGTCGCTTGCAGACGGGAAGGTGCCTGGAGTTGAACGCCTGCGGCGCACGCTCTTTGCGCTGCGCGATCCGCGCCGGGAACAGCGCGTGCTGGATTACCTCGACTGTCACGCGGAGGTGATCAACCAGTGTCAGGCTTATTTCAATCGAACCGTCCGGCGCGCATCCGGAAACCGCGTTCTGGTCGGCAATTACAGCGGCTACTTTTTCGGAATGGCCTATCCCGCCGAGGGGTGGCAGACCCGCACGCCGGAAATGTTCCGTTCCGACGCGATGGATTTTCAGGCCGCGCCGTACAGCTACCGCTTCCGGGGCGCCGGCGCCTGCGGGCTTCCGCGCAATGTTTTTGAGAGTTACGCGAGAAATGGAAAGTTTTCCATTCTGGAGTCCGATGCGCGGACCCATCTGAGCGGAGACCCGAACGACGGCCACAGCAAAACGCTGCGGGAATCCGTCGGCGAACTGACGCGCGATTTCTGCAATGCGCTGACGCGCGGATCCGGGCTCTGGTATTATGACTTCAACGGGGGATGGTACGACCGCGGGGAGTATCTTGCTTTTTTTGCGAAACTGCTTGATATTGTGAAGAATGCACCGGATGTGCAGCGCGCCAGTTCCGTCGCGTATGTCTGTGACTTCGACAGCGTTCCGTATCACACGAACAGCGTGAATCCCAACGAGTTCACGCTGCGCGCCCTCTCTTTCAGCGCAAGGGAGCTCTTCTATTCCGGCGTGCCGTTTGACACATTGCTCTGGCAGGATCTGCCGGCGTCCGATTACAAAGTCTATCTCTTTCCGAACAGTTTCCATCCGACGAAGGAGAAATGCGAAACGCTTGCGCTCCTGCGGAAAAAAGGCAGAGTTCTGATCTTTCTTTACGGCGCGGGTGCGCTTCCCGATTCGGGGGCGGACGACGCGGCTGTCGCGCGCTTTACCGGAGTCGGCGTGAAGATGCACCGCTCTGAAACGGAGCAGACTCTTGTTCTGCGTGACTCGCGCCATCCGTATGTTGCCGGACTGGCCGGGCGGAAGCTCTCTCTCGGAATCAAGGCGGGACCGCTTTTCACCGTGGACGATCCGGAGGCGGAAATCCTCGGCGATCTGGAGTGGAACAAACGGAAATATCCCGCTCTCGCAGTGAAACACGTTGGCGCTTCCCGCACGCTTTACTGTTCGATCCCGTTCCTGAGCAGGGAAGTGTTCCGGAATATTTTCCGCGCGGAAGGCATTCCCGTCTATCTGGATGACTCCGATGACGTGCTTTTCGCCGGAAAAAGACTGGTCGGGCTGCATACCGGGAATGGCGGAGTCAAAACGATTCGTCTGCCGAAACGCGCCGCGCGGATTGTCCAGCTCCTGCCTGTCCGCCGGGAGTTTCCCGCCGGTGAGGTGATTCAGTTGAAAACGGAACCGGCGGATACTCTTCTTTTTGAATATCATTAAAACAGCGAAAGGTTTTTTATGAGGCATTTTCTCTCGATCACCGCACTCTGTGTATTCTGCATGATTTCCTCCGCGCAGGAGAAAGTCTGGACCCTCGGCGCCGGACTGGAAAACTGGAAGGCGCTCTACCGCCTCAAATGCACGCCGGGGACGGACGGACTGCATCTCACCCAAATCGGGTATGACTCCGCGATCCAGTTCAGTCCCCTGCGCCTTGATCCGGCAAAACTCAATGTTGTGGAGATCACCTACAAGGCAACGGGAATCCGTCCCCGCACCAATGGGCAGATCTATTACAAGAACGACCGCGGACGCTTCTCCGACGAGCGGCGCTGGAATCTTCCGACCATGATCGGCAACGGGAAATGGCAGACCATGCGCGTGACGGCAGATGCGCTGACGGATCCCGCCAGCTGGTTCAACGGCGGAATCGTCACGCTGCTGCGCATTGACATGGCCGATACGGCTGGCGGAGAAATCGTCATTTCGAAAATCCGCTTTTTTCATGATCCGTCCGTCCGCCCGGCGAAAAGCATGACCGAACAGCTCGACGGACCGCTCTGGCCCCGCGTGAAACCGGATTTTCTGCCCCTGCCGGAGGTTACGACGGCCGTACCTTATTTCCATGGGAAAATGGTTGCGCATCCGCAGGACCGGGGGCGCAAGGCTTCCTATTACCTGCGCCGGGAATTCGAACTGAGTGAGATGCCCGGATATGCGCTGCTGCAGTGCGCCGCCGACGACCGGGCTGTCTTTTATCTCAACGGTGTAAAGGCCGCCGTATCCCGGACCTGGGAAAAGACGGTTTCCGCCGATGTGACGAAACTGCTCCGGAAAGGGAAAAACGTTCTTGCCGTGGAGTATCAGAACGACCGCGGCGCGGGCGGCGTCCTCGCCGATATCCAGATGCGCATGCCCTCGGGTGCGGTCGAACACCTCGGCACCGATGCGGATTTCAAGGCGGCGGACCGGAAACTGGCCTCATGGAATGAAGTGCAGTGCGACGCCTCCGGATTTGTTCCCGTCGTCTGCAACGCACCGCCGCCGTCGCCCCCGTGGACGAAACAGCTGGACTACCTTGACATTTCCACGGAACTGGCTCCCGTCAGCGTTTCGCTGGACCGTGCGGCATACGCGCCGGGGGAGACCGTGACGATGACCGTGCGCCTGAAGGGGAAAGTGCCGGAACTTCCTTCTGCCGTCATGCTTCACCCGTCGCTGGAATCGGGTTTGAAACTGCCCGCGCGGGAGATTCCGCTGACACGCGAAAATGTCCGGCTTCATTCCGGAGACGAGTGGAGTTTTCAAGCGGAAATGAGGCTTCCGCGGAACCTCTGGCGGGACACGCGCTTCCATCTGGAGATCACTGCCGCGTGGAAGATCAAGGGCAGTTTGTCCGCCGATTTTGAACTGTCCGCAGGCAAAGTGCCGCGTCCGGCGCGCACGATCACGACCGCGGTCAGGCAGACTCCGCAGGGACCGAGATTCTTCCTCAACGGGAAAATGGTCTATCCCGCCATCGCCTGTGTGCCGCGCAACAGCGGACCCGACCCGATGATCCTGGACTTCCGGCTTCTCTTTCCCGTTGCCGACTGGTGGACCGGAAAGGACCGTTACGACTTCACCGCGTTCGACCTCGCTGTCGAACAGGCGTCCGAAGCGTATCCGGACGTGAAGTTCTTTGTTCAGGTGAGCACACATCCGCCGCGCTCCTGGGCGGATGAGCATCCGGGAGAAATGGCGCGGACGGAGGATGGACGGATTTCCCGGCATATCAACATCGGCGAGACGCCGCACTCGTTCTCTTCGCGCGCAGCTCTGGAGGACAAGCGCAAAGCCGTCACCGCCTGCATCCGCTATCTGGAGAACAGCCCCTATGCCGACCGCATTGCCGGATACCGGATCATCGGGGGCCATACCGCCGAGTGGATCGGCTGGGGCTACATGAACAAATGGCTCTTCGACTACTCGGAGCCAGCGCGCAAGGCGTTTCTCGCATACGCGGAGGAAAAGTATCCTGCCGCCGGAATCGACCGGATCCCGACGGAGGCGGAGCGTCTGGCGCGTCCCGGCGGCGTTTCCAGTCTCCTGAATCCCGAACGGAATCTTGCCGTTATAGCCTACAATGAATTCTACTCCGATTCCATCGCGGAAATGCTCATTGACCTCTGCCGGACCGCGAAAAAAGCCTGCGGCGGGAGAAAAGTCGTCGGGAGCTACTACGGCTACACGTTCAATACCACAAGCACGCCGTATTTTCAGGTGGCGGGGCACTACAGTCTGATGCGTCTGCTTGCATCCGGCGCGGTCGATTTCCTGATGTCGCCGCAGTCTTACGCGATCCGCCACCTCGGCGGCACGATGGGGGATATGAAGCCCTTCCGGACCATCATGAACCACGGCGTGCTCTCCCTGATCGAGGACGACATGCGCACCCACGCTCTGCCGCCGATCTGGACCAACAACTACGACCAGACGCTCAACGCCGCGCAGTCCGTCGCCATTATGCGGCGTGATCTGGGCATTGCGCTCTGCCGTCTTCAGCCGCTGCTCCTTTACACCTATTACGGAAAGTATCACAGCGAATTCAGTTTCCCGGAAATGCGTCCCCTGATGCGCGATCTCCGCATTGCAGGCGAGTTCTGCTGGAAGAAAGGCGTCGGACGGAAGGCGGATGTCGCGCTGGTCGTCAGCGAACGGTCGCTGAACTTTCTGGGATACGAGAAACAGTATGTCCGGACCGGCGGCAGACGCCAGGATTACAATCATACCGGCGCGTCGGGCAATTACAACGAGTCCGCGCTGCGCCTCACCGGAACGCTGATCTCCGGTCAGATCGATCCGCTCAGCCGCAGCGGCGCGCTCTGCGACTATGTGCTGGCGGAGGATATCGCCAATCATCTGGACGATTACAAACTCTGGGTCTTTACCGACTGCTTCCAGTATGACGACGCGTTTCTCGACGCGGTCCGGAAACTGCGCACCAGGAAAAACACGCTCCTGTGGCTTTATGCACCCGGCTATTACCGCAATATGAAGGGAAACGTTGAAAATATGAAAACCCTGACCGGCTTTGAATTCCGGGAACTCTCCTCCGCGCCGGCGGAGATTCAGACCGGGGCAGGGGAGTATCTCGGGATTCCATCTGATACGCTTTACCCTGCATTTGCTGTTCCCTCACAGAAGGGGGTGCGCCTGCTCGGCAATTACACGGGGACGCAGCATGCCGGTTTCGCCGAAAAAACGGACGGGCCTTCCCGGAGCATCTTCTGCGGCGCCTATCGTTTTTCCGCCGCGTTCTTCCGGAAACTGGCGGAAGAGAGCGGTGCGCATATTTACATGGATTCCGGCGATCCGGTCGAAGCCAATGAAGGACTCTTTTCCCTTCATGCGCGCTGGCCGGGCAGGAAACACGTGCGTTTGAAACGGAAATCCGATGTCATCGACGTGTTCAACAGAAAGCTGATTGCGGAAGACACGGACGCGTTTGAATTCGACGCTCCGCTGCACAGTTCCTGGCTTTTTTACTGCGGCCCGGATGCGAAAGAACTTCTGCAGGAACTCAAACAGAAATGAGATTCAGGAGACTTGCGCCTTTCTTTTCCGGGATTTGATGCGGAAAAACTGATATTTTCTTTCGATTGCCGTTTGACAAATCCATAGGATGAGGATAATTTCAAACGACGGAGGTCCTTATGCGGTCTTCCGGAGATGAAGGACATTCCCGCTTCCCGGCCGGCAGATAATCTGACGCCGGGAGGTCTGTGCCGAATTACAGTTGACAGCGGAAGAAGATTCTTCTCCGGATAAATAACGCCGTCTCTCAAAACGGCTTGTTCAGAGGGATCTTCTGGAATCCGGGAAGAAGAAAATGCCTTCTGCAAAGAAAATCATAACACGTGAAGATGTCGCGAAACTGGCAAATGTCTCTCATATGACCGTTACGCGGGTGTTGAACGGAGAGGCAAATGTTTCCGAAAAGACACGCAAAAGGGTGCTGGAGGCCTGTGACCGGCTGCAATTCCGCAAAAATCTGGTGGCGTCTTCTCTCCGGAGCCGGAAAAGCCATGCGATTGCAGTGATCATCCCGACCTTCCGGCATGAACTGTACAGCCGCCTGCTTTCCGTGATTGAGGAGGAGGCGCAGAAGAAAGAGTATTGCATCATTGCCTCCCAGCTCCTGAGGCCCGATCAGGCGCAGGCATATTTGAGCTGGAGCAGAATTTCCGAACTCCTCTGCCGGAATGTCGACGGAATTATTCTGGACTGCGACTTGACGCCGGAGATGGAAGAGCGCCTTGCCATGGAATCCGTGCCGCTTGTCTGCATCAACCGCTATTCCCCTTTGAGACAGCTCGATACCGTCGTCAGCGATTACAGGAGCGGCTTTTCCAATCTGACCCGTCTCCTGATCCGGAACGGTCATAAGAACATCATCTTTGCCGGAGGCATCGCCGGCCGCGCGGAGTTTTCCGATTCCCTTGCCGGATACCAGGAGGAGATGCTCCGGAACGGATTGACTCCCGTTCAGCACGGAAGCGGTTACTCCTTTGAGGACGGGATCGCAATTGCCGATGACCTGATTCACGGCAGATTCTCTTTCAGTGCGGTGATGGGATCTTCCGACTATGTGGCAGTCGGCCTGATTTCCCGCTTTCAGGAACACGGGCTTCAAGTTCCATCTGATATTTCCGTGACCGGATTTGCCGGCGATTCCATCACTCAGTTCTATCATCCGGCGATCACAACCGCGCAGCAGCCGGTTCAGGAGCTGGCACTGACTGCGGTGCAGCGTCTTATGTACCGGATTGCGCATCCGGATGTCAAGGATAAAATGACCGCATGTATTCCGGTCATGGTGCTGGAAAGGCAGTCCGTCAGAAAATTATAAAAATTTTTGCTTTTTCCGGAAATCGGGTCTTGATTTTTTCGCAATATGGATTATAATCATGATTGTTTTCGAAAACATTTTATTGACTCAAAAATGGAGCTGATAATATGCAGAGATGTGTGGAAAGTCACAAATCTATAAAGGTCAGTGAGTTAAGACCTCAGTTGCATCGAAAGTTCACATTGATAGAGTTGCTGGTCGTGATTGCGATCATCGCCATTCTGGCGGGGATGCTTCTGCCCGCGCTGAACAAGGCGAAA
This sequence comes from uncultured Lentisphaeria bacterium, assembly GCA_949287225.1. Lineage (GTDB taxonomy): Bacteria > Verrucomicrobiota > Lentisphaeria > Victivallales > UBA1829 > UBA11452. The sequence continues at coordinate 22,100 of CASEFP010000185.1, read as the reverse complement.
CAGGCCGTGCAGAAGACGGCATGCGCCAACAATCTCAGCCAGATCGGAAAAGCGCTTGCCATGTATGCCGATGACAACAAGGAATATGTCTGCATCTGGCGGAGCGGAACAACGGCGGGAACCTCGCCTTACTTCTGGTATTCTCTGCGCGCCTCTGATCCGGATCCGATGAACGGACTGTATGTCGGGCTGCTGGTTCCGTATCTCGGCGCGGACGGAAATAAGACGATCGGGGGCAAAGGAAATAAAATGGCGTGCCCCTCCAGAAAGACCGCCGATTCCCTGTTTAATTTCTCCTACGGGATAAATCCGTGCCTGGTTCTTTCCAACAAATGTATATGCGGCAGTTATGACTACCCGCCGGGGAAGATATCCGGGGTCAGACATCCCAGTTCCTCCATGAATGTCAGTGAATCAAACAGCGACGGAAGATGCGGGATTGACGGAAACAACTTTGTCTTCCCGCACGGCGGAAATTATTACGAAGGCGAGGTGATTTCCGAACCGCTGGCAAAATCTTACGGCAGACTGGCCAATATTCTTTTCTTTGATGGCCATGTCGCGAGCCGGGGCGCGGCAAAAGTTCCGCTGAAAGACGGATTTATTACGGGTTTCCGTTACCGTTACAGCAAGTTCTGGCTGCCATGGTATCCTTCCTGCCCGGATGACCGCAAACACTGGGCAACTCTGACGTTTTATGATTAATGGATGCCGCCCGGTTTTCGAACCGGGCCGGCGTCATTCCGTTTTTTTCAGAAGGCACAATTCAATATTCATTGACAGGAGAGACAGCAGACATGCAGAGACGGGGATCGGTTGCATCGGCATTCCGGAAGCTTCTTATCGTTCTTGCGGGAACACTTGCCCTTGAGGGGGCGGATTTTCCGCAGCAGCTCCGGACAAACAGGGAAATCCTCTGTCCCGAGGTGCGCTCCGCGCTTCCTCTGGATGGGGATACGGAACAAAAGGCGTGGAAAGCGCTCCCGTGGAGTGAAGGGTTCATTGTTCTGGATTCGCTCTGGGTCTCTTCTCCCGTCAAAACCGCCGTTGCCCTGGCAAGGGATGCGGATTATCTGTATGTCGGAATGAGAATGGCTGAGCCGGAAATGAAAAACCTGAAGGAGCGGAGTAGGTTTTCCATCTGGCAGAATGACGCCGCGGAAATCCTGCTCTGGAAAAAGGACAATCAAAAGGAGTGGCTCCATCTTGCCGTTGACTGCGCAGGAAACATCTATTTCGCAAAAGAAATTGATGTGCCGGAAATGCCTGGCACATACCGAAGCGAAAATCTTTCCCGGAAAGAGCTGAAGGCCGGAGTCAAACAGGGCAAGGAGGGCTGGAGCATCACCGCCGCGATTCCGATGTCCATTGCCGGAAACTATTTCGGAGAAGGCTCCAGAATCAATTTCGGACGGCAGAGACGCGTTCCGTATTCTTTTTCCTCCTGGTGCAAAGGAAGCGGCCTGCGGGATTACGCGCGCAACGGAATTGTCCGCCTTACGGCTTCGGAACAGGTGGAAAAAAATGAGAGAGAATATCTCTCGGCATTGCGGAATTTCCAGTCGGACCGCCTGAGTCTGATTGCAAACCTCAAAGCGCGGATTCATACCCATGCGCATGCGTTTTCCGCCGGAACGGTTCCCTCCTACCGTCCCCTCCTGCAACCCTATTCCCCGGAAAACGGAGCCGGATGGCTGTCCGTGGAAGGGATCCGCAGAGAATCTCTGCAGGATCTTATGAAAGCAAAGCCGCAGTATGCGAAAAGACTGGAAAAATGGGGGTTATCCCCGCTTGCCGATACTTATCTCTGCGGTGAGGGGGCAGGGGAACATACGTTCCGGCTGGATCTGCCCAACGGGCAATACAAGGTGCACCTGCTTTCCGGAATTGTCGCGCCGGAACTTTATCCCCATCGCAGACGCTTTACAGTCCATGCGCAGGGGCGTGAGGTGAAACTCTTTGATGTCGGGCATATGCTGTATCTGAAGTATGATTTCCCGGCAACAGTGGAAGACGGCAGACTGCTTCTGACCTTCCGAGGGGCTCCGGATGTCCTTCAGGACAACCCCGGTTCGCTGCCGTTTTCCCGGGGAGACGCAAAGAAATTTTATGTTCCCGGCTGGCTGCTGAATTCCCTTGTCGTCACTCCGATGAAGGACCGGAAGGCGGCTTCCCGCCAGATCGCTCTGGACGAGCTGGAAATCACGCATTGTCCGCCGGAAAAACTGGCCAATTATGAAGAGCTCAGATTTGCCGACCCCGGAATGCGGGAGTATCCGGAAGCATGGGAAAAGCGCGGCTATGTACTGTATACCCGCCCCTTCGGCACGCAGCTCTACCGGGAGAGCAGGCCCGCTCTGGATGAAATTACGGAAAAATTCCACGTGAAAGCGGTTCCCGGCGAACCCGTTTTCCTGAACTTCGGGCTTCTTCCGCTGCGTGATCTGGATCAGGTGAAGATCGAGGTCCGGGGGCTTGATCTGGATGTCGAGGAAAGCCGTTTTATTTCCACCCTGCTCGGCGGCGGAAAATACTGCATGGCTCCGGTCTTCAACGACCGGTATGAAAACTGCGACCGGGACTGCAATCAGGGAGAGAACCGCTGGATCTGGCTGACCGGAAGGGTGCCGGAATCCGCAGGAAAAGGAATGCTCCGCGGAGAAGTGCGTATAGAGGCGGAAGGGAAAGTCAGCGGCTATCCCGTTGAAATAGAAGTGCTCCCATTCCGGGTCAAAGAAGCGGATTTTGCCTTCGGCGGATACAACCCGCTGGGCTACAACCGTCCGGGAAAGATCTATGAGGATCGTCTCGCACAGCTTTGCCGGAAATATGAAATGCACATGCATCTCTTTTATGTTGATCCATTTTCCGGCGAAGCATCCTGGACGCTTCTCAAAGAACGGATCCGCTTGTATCAGAAAAACGGGATCCGCGGGCCGTTCCTGGTTTATGTTTATCTGCCGATCACGAAAGTGGATCAGCCCCTGCGGGACAAAAAGATCAGCCGGATTCCCGATGATGTGATGAAGGTGATGCTCGACGCCGCGGGGCGTCTGCTGGACATGCACAGGAAAGAAGAGTATCCGGAACTTATTTTCGGCGCTATGGACGAGGCGCACTGCAAAGGGGATCCCTACTGGAGCGAACAGGTGCGCCTGAATCAGCTGATCAAGGCGAAGTATCCGGAGCTGAAAACCGCAGCGTCGGAATCGGACCGCAGCATGTACCGGATCAAAGCGTATCTGGATGCTCCGATTGTGTTTGAAGTGGATGATTTCAATGTCTACCGAGACTGCAAAAGAGTCTATACCTATACCAATCAGTATCTGCTGAAGGTGAATGACATGAACAGCGGGCGCATGCAGTGCGGCTGGATTCCGGCGACGGTGAAGCTCAACGGCCTGATTCCATGGCTGCTTTACGAAGGCACCGGCGAAAGCAGGCTTCACCGCGATGACTGGACGATGATCCAGCAGAGAGGTGTCGGCGGATATCATTACATGCCGAAACTTGCCGTCCTGATGGGAACGGTCGGATTGTGGGATCTGCGCTATGTCGAAACGCTGAAATCCATGATTGCAGAGGCGGAAAAAAGTTCCGATCCGAAACGGAAAAATGCCGCTGCGGAAGCGAAGGAACTGCTGAATACCATCCGGGAATCCACAAAACCAAGCATCAAGTATTATTATCATAACGGATACTGGGCGCCGGAGGTCTTCTGCCGTCTCCGCGAACTCGTGACTGAACAGATTCTTGCATTACAAAAACTGGAGGAGAAACAATGAAGACAAGAATGTTCCTGCTTTGCATCGCCGCGGCATTTGCCGTCGAAGAAACTTCCGCACAGGAAAACTGGTGGAACAGGGATTGGGATAAAAGGGTTAAAATCACCCTGAACGCGGGTATGACGCCCGGAAAGGAGCCGCTGGCTTCCGCCAGAGTCGCCGGGAAAACCGAAAAAATCAATCTGGAATCCGCCCGGCTGATCGACGGAAACGGAAAAGAAGTTCCATGTCTGATGAAGCAGGATTCCTGCGGAGACTACTTTGTCGCGTGGAAACCCGAAAACCTGAAAATGCTGGAGAAACGCGATTACTGCCTCTATTTTTCCGATACCGCGAAAAACCCGGTAGCGCCTCCGGAAGGTTTTCCGGACTCCTTTCCGGGAATGAACCTGATCCCCAATGCGGATTTCTCTCTTCTCGATGCCGACGGGCATCCGCGGGAGTGGGCCATGAGCAAACGGGGATACGGCCTGAAGGACAAATGGACCGAAGAGAACAAAGGTGGAATGAAAGTCGTCACCGTGGACGGGCGCAGGGCTCTGGAGCTTGCCGCGGATGCCGTGGTGTATGTCAATGTCAGGGCAGGGCGCCAGTATGAACTGAGCGTAGAGAGAAAATATGAGGCAGGCTCGCTGGGGACCACCGTGTGGTACCGCGGGAAAACCATTCATGAGTATCTGGCCCGGGAATTGAATATCAGCAACTACAAAATGCAGCTGGATGCCATTGCTCCCGGAAAATGGCATAAGAGTGTCGCTTCGACATTCCTGTATCAGGATAACAAGAGCAGACAGATTTCTTACGGCAACAGGAAACTGCTGCCGCACACTCAGATGGCTTTCATCCAGTTTACCGTCCGCAATGGGAAGGCATGGATCTCCGGAATCCGTTTCGAGGATATCACCGATCGCGGTTCGCTGAAAGTGAAAACAGGCGGAATCGAAAGGCTGGAAAGTAAGAAATGAGGCAGCCGAAACGGTTTTTGTTCCAGGGGGACTCCATCACCGACGGAGGACGCGGAAGAACGGAAGACCCGAATCACATTCTGGGACACAGTTATGTCTTCCTGATCGGAAGCCGTCTTGGCGCGGATTTCCCGAAACTGGGATTGGAGTTCATCAACCGCGGGGCAGGGGGGGATTCCCATGTGGAACTGGAGGCTCGCTGGAAAAAAGACACCCTTGACCTGAATCCGGATGTCTTGAGCATCCTGATCGGGACCAATGGCTGCCGACAGCTCTGCGGGATCAAACGGCCGTGGGATACCGTGGATTACGGCGCCCGCCAGCAGGAGGATTCCTTTGAGGCCGCCCTTCGGAGGATGATCGTTTCCGCGAGAAAACAGAACCCGGAACTGCTGCTGGTTCTGTGTCTGCCGTTCCGCTTTGCCTCGGACAGTTTCACGGAAGAGGAAAATGCAGGGATTCTTGCCGCCGTCCGGCGGCGGGCCAAGATCATACGCGGACTTGCCGGGGAGTTCGGAGCTGTTGCGGTCGATTTCCCCTGGGCGCTGGAACGGGCGATGCGCAGCGGGGGGAGTCCCGCGTCATGGTGCTGGGACGGCGTGCATGTCACGTACGCCGGAAGCGAGATCCTTGCGAGGGAATGGATGCGCTGTGTCGCACCGCATCTGCCCTTTCTCAACGGATACCGATATGCGTGCAGGGAGTCTTGAAAGATGAAGAAGTTTGACATTCTCGGCGAGATCTGGCAGATGTCGGATTACTATCTGAAACGTCATGAAGAGTCTCGGAACGGGGATTATCCCTCCTTTGCCAAAGGGGAGATTGCCGTTCCCTATCCGGTGCGCGGAACCTTTCAGCGCTCCCGGGAGGAGGGGCTGTTTTCCGGCTTCCGGATCGGCTGTGATTTCTGGCCCCGCACCTTCAAGACCGATGCGCTGGATCCGGAAACGCAACTGATTCAGATGGATCTGCTCCGTTCCGTTACGGATTACAACCGGCCGGAAAATGCCTCCCTGCATCTCTCTTATGAGGAGTTTGCGGAACAGTATTACTCCGCGGCGCTGGATTACGCCCTTGCCCATCCCGGGAAGGTGATGCTGTGCGCCGTCGGAGAGATTGACTCCTCCCACCCCTGGCCGAAGGACCGTTTTTTCCGAACCCGGGAAGAAGCGTATGCGTTTTTCAAATACAACTGTTTCCATACGAGAATCGGTTCCTGCGACCCGGAGAATCTGTATCGTCTGCTGAAGAAGCGCGGCCTGACACTGGAGCAGGCGAACTTCATGATACATGGCGCATGCCTCTTTGCCGTCCCGTATTACTTTGAATGGGGATTCCCGCACATTGAAATCGAACGGGGATTGGGCACCTCCCTGAATATGCAGGTCTCTCTGGCCTGTATTCGCGGAGCATGGAAACAGTTCGGGCGCAAATCCCGGTGGGGCATTGATTTTTCCACCCATCAGCCCAATTACAATCAGTGCTGTTACTATCAGGAGGACGGAACCCGGCTCGGCGGCTTTACGGAAAGCGTGACGTTGCGCTGCTGGATGTCTGCCTGGTTCGGCGGTGCGGATTATCTCCTCTGCGAAGGAAGCGATTACACCCACTGGGTCTTCCGGAAAGACGGTTCCTTCCAGCTTTCCCCTCTCGGAGAGGCGGCAAAAGCGTTTGCTGATTTCACCCTCAGGAGCGGGATCGACCGCGGCGAACCGATTGTCCCCGGAGCGGTCATGCTCGATTATTACAACGGCTATGAACAGGAGGGAGGAGTCTCCGTCATGCATCCCTATGTGTGGGGGAACCGCATCCCTTATACAAACGTGGATACGAATATCAGCTGTGTGTGGGATGCCTTTTTCCCGGGCCAGCGGGAGGTTTCCGCTCATACCGAACATGTCCGGCACCCGGAGTGCGGCTATGCCGCACGTCAGGAATATCGGGAACTCCTGCAGAACAAGGCGGATATGCGGTATCTGGAAAAAGGTTTTCTGGTTCCGTCGCCCTGCGGAGACGCGCTGGATGCTGTCTGGGATACGGCTTCCGGGGAGGTGCTGCGGGAATACAAGGTCCTGATTCCCGCAGGGAGCGCCGTAATGAAGGATTCCATTCTGGAGGAATATGTGGCGCCGGGCGGGACGCTGGCGCTCAGTATTGATAAACTGACAGCGGAAATGGAACAGGCGCTCGGGATTGCAAGAGAAAAACCGCTGGGCTCCGACTGGGAGTATGACCGGATTACGCTGACAGACACTTCTTTCTTCTCCGACGGGCTTCGCTATTCGTTTGTCAGATTGAAATTTCCGCCGGGAACAAAGATTCTCGCGCGCAACTCCCGGGAGATTCCCATTGTCGCGGAACTCTCTTACGGTCTGGGAAAGGTTCTTCTCTGCACCGTTCCACTGGGACAGGATATTTCCGGATCATCGCTGATCGGCGCGTGGGCTCACATCCTGCGCAATGAGGTGAAAAAACATCTGCCGGTCTCCTTTGAATCCCGGAATATTCTGGAAGTGGCTGTCAACCGGAAGGAGAACGGCGGTCTGACGCTCGCTCTGTTCAACTCCACCGGGGAAGCCTGGCAGGGGGAACTGTGTTTCCGGGAAGTGGTCTCCTCTGTCTGTGAGGTTTTCCCCGCAGAAAGCGCACTTGCGCTTGAGAAAGACCGGATCCGGGAAAGCGTGGAACCCTATTCAGTCAAAATCTTAACCGTTGAAAAAGCGAAAGCATGAAAATCAGGGATCGAATCTGGCTCTGGGGGCAGGATGTGATGAGTCATCATCAGGTGGGGCCCCGAAAGGAAAATATCTGGAACCTTCCGGGAATCAACAGGATGGACCCCGCGGAGGGGGCGCGTTTTCTGGGAATACGGAATATCTGCCGTGTCGTGATGAACGGTTCTCCGGAGCCGCCGTTTGACGGGGAAATGGAAAAACTGGCCGGCTGTGACCGTGTGATCTGGTCCGTTCTGGGGGACAGCGGTTCGGATCGGCCGGGAGATGTGCTGGATGATCTGGAAGAGCTTCTTGCGCTTGCAAGGCGTTATCCGAATCTCAAAGGCGGGATTCTGGATGATTTCTTCCGCCCTCTTTCTGCGCAATGGGCGACGGATCAGATGGCGCGTCTTCCACTGGAGCGTGTCCGGACGATCAAAGCTCGCCTGCACAGTGCCGGACCGCTGGAATTATGGATTGTGATCTATGAAAGTGCGCTGTCGGAATACTACCGGAGCTATCTTGCCGAGTGTGATGCCGTGACCTTCTGGACGTGGCACGGGGAACATCTGGACGATCTTGCCGGCAATCTTTCCCGTGTCTTTGAATTGAGCCCCGGGAAAAAGCATCTGGCGGGATGTTACGCATACGATTACGGCAACTGCCGCCCGCTGACTCCCGGACAGATGAAAAAACAGTGCAGTGTGTATGCGGACTATCTGAAGCGTGATCTGCTCCAGGGGGTCATCATCTGCTCGAACTGCATCGCGGACATCGGGCTGAAGGAGATCGACTACCTGCGCGACTGGATTGCGGAGATCGGCGATGAGACGGTAATCCCCGCCGATAAGGAAGCTCTTCCGGAAAGCAAGAACGTTTCCGCATAAAGAGCGGTCGGGGGGAACAGGATTGTTCCCGGCAGGGCGCAACGCCTGCCGGGAACCTTTGCTCACGAAAAGAAAACGGAAGCGTCTGCGGAAATCATTGCAGATTCCCTCCGGCGGCCGTCCGCTGTTCCGGCGTGTTTTTTATTTCTTTCAGACGTAGATTGTCAAACCAGACCGTTCCGGTTCCCGGGAAAAAGCGGAGGCTGAGATAGGCCGGATGTTTTTCTGAAAATTCTCCTGTGGTAAAGAGCCAGCCCTGGGAGGTCCACGGCATATCGCCCAGGTAGGAATTCTTCGGATACCAGATATTCCCCGGTGCGCCGAAATTCAGCATGACGGCGTTTTTTCCGGACGGTTTGACATTTTCAAGGCGGATGTCAAAGGTCAGGTGGTATTTTGTATTGGATTTCATCTTCGGAAGCCACTGGGTCACGCTCCGGCGTTCCTTTCCGTCATTCCGGATGCGGAGCGACTGGCCGCCGTTCCGGAAAATTTCCCGGTCAAAGGAAACATAACCTTCTTTGATGTCCGCTTCCCCTGTAACCCATTTGCCGAAAACGCGTCCATTCAACGGTGCGGTAAAATCTCCGTTTTCAATCAGATTCTCTTCCGGCGGCATGTCGAAACGCAGCCCGCCGAAATTTTCCACATCATGGAATCCTTTGATCCAGGGACTCCACGTATAGAGCGTTACCGCGCATTTCCGTCTGAGATTGCGGTTCCGGTTCAGGTTGAAAAGTGCCTTTTCCGGATGGAATCCAGCCAGCTTCTTCAGCGGGATGCGGAATTCCAGCGTCCAGCATTTTTCTCCCCGTCCGGATTTCACCTCAATACCGGAGTCCCATTCCGCATTGCATTGATTTTTTGCGCCGAGGAAATCACATGCCGCATCATAAACAACCCCGTTTGCATTGATGATGAAATGCAGGTAATTTTTTCTGCTGCCGTCCGGATTGAGGAAGAGTTCGATTCCGGAGTCCTGCCAGAGCATTTTCTCATCGTGCGCCGGGATATTGAGCCTCATTTCATCCAGTTCGGGTTCCTCGCACAGGACTGCCCCATAAAGGAATGCGTCATCTTTCATCAGGCGGAAACGCGTGGAGACCTCTGCTTTTTCTGAGCGGAATGGGACCAGCCATGCTTCCGGCGCTTTTTTCCATGCTGGTTCGTCCGGTTTTCCGTCGATGGTGATTGCATCCCCCTTTTCGAGTGACTTGCCGGAATATTTCAAGGAATCTCTGGATTGCAGCAACCGGAAATATTCATCGGATTTTTCCCGGATGCTTCCCAGGAAGTATTTCCGGAAATAGGCAATCCGTTTTGTCGCCTGCGGGTCCTTTTCCGCCAGGCGGGCGGCTTCGTCGAACAGATGTTCAAATTCCCCGAGCTTTGCGGGGGAATAGATTTTTTCCCACAGTTCGTAGCTGCTCGGAGGAATCGCCTGCGGGCCGATCGGGGTTTCGACAATTCTTCCGGCGATCCGGTTCATCCAGAGATCTTCCAGCTGCTGGAAGAATTTCCCCATCGGGAGGGCTCCTTTCCCGAACATCAGGCGGTGGTGCTCGGAAAGAAGCGCGTCCACATCGGTCCGGTTGTCCCATGCGACCCTGGAAAAGACATAGAGATTCAGATACTGCGTCAGCTCGTAATCGGACTCCGATTCCACAAAACCGCCGCAGATGTTTCCGGCATGGCGCTTGAAATAGCTGCCGACCGTCCGTGGCGTGAACGGAGGAATGCCTGGCAGTTCCAGAGCCGCGCATTTGCCGATATAGGTCCAGAGCCAGGGTTTCCGGTTCATCTTCTTTTTCCAGGCAAAAATGCGCCCGTCATGCTGTTTCTGGAGCGCCGGATTGGTTTCCGACCACGGGCCGTTCACCGCAACCTGGATCAGGATATTGTCCTGGAATTCAATATCGGGCACATCGGTGTAATGTCCGTAGGCGAGCATGGTCACACCCCCGGGGATGCCGCTTTTCTTCAGACGTGAGGCGATATCATTCAGGAGATCCCAGACCAGATCCGATTTTTTCGGATGGGAGGCATAAAATTTCCGGCACTCCGGACAGAAACAGTCCATGAAGTGGTCTTTCGGCATCAGGTCAAAGTATCCCGGCTGTGTGCTGGACGGATCCCAGTAGGCCAGGCCGCGCGACGATGCCGGTTTGCCTGTCAGAAAGGCTGCCACGTCCTTGAATATCTCGTTTCGCATTTCTCTGCTGGTGTAGCAGATGTTTCCGTAATAAGGCGATCCGGGATCCAGATAACGCTTCCCGTCCGGCGCCATTGCGATGTATTCCGGATGTGTTTTTGCGAAACGGTGCTGATATCTCATGCGTTCCAGACCATGGCAGCAGGGGAGGTAGAAACTTTCCGCGCGCAGCTGGAATTGGCGCGAGGCGAGCATGTCCGGGTCGACTTCCTGGAACCATTTCTTGCCGAAGGTTCCGAAACGCCGGCGAGGAAAATCCGGGCGGTCCAGCCATTCCGCTTCCGGGATGGAGATGGTTCTGCTTTCCGGAACCACGGTGCCGATTTCTCCCGGAAAATAGTAGCGGACATTGACGAAGCGCTCCAGAAAACTGTAGACGCCGTTCAGGGTTCCCCGCTCCCGGATGATGCCCCAGCCGCGGGCATCGGGCCGCAGTTTCGGATCGTCGCGTCCCGCAAGAAAAATCTTCCTTCCCGCGGTTTTCAGCATGAATCCGTCGCGCGGGAGATCGGCAACTTGAATTCCCGCCTTGCGGACACTCTCCTGATCGCCCAGGTAAAGCACGGTTTTCTCCCGTCCGGAAGGCGTGTTCAGAATCGGGATATCGGCTCCGGATGCCTCTTTCAGTCTCTGGCGGATTTCCTCCGCGGCGAACCGGACGATGGGAACGGCATTTTCCGGAATGACGATTTCCATTTCCGCCTGTCCGTTCCGGATCAGCGGAATTGTCTTTGCCCTGCCGAATGTTTCAATGCGCGGCGGCGGATCGTCATTGATTTTCATCAGCGGATTTTCCGCGGAAAGGATTCCCCCCCAGACGCACAGCGCCAGCAGAAAAATTTGCTTTGTCATCTGAACTTTCCCTGTCGCAGTTTACTTTACGTCCACTTTCACGTTTTCAACGACAATGTCGGAATCGGCATAGACGCAGATGCCGGGCCGGATGAATCCGGGAGTCCCCTTGTTGACGTTGCCCGTGATGAATTGCGCCGGAATCTTATAGGTGAAGCTGTAGCGCTTGAATTCCGGAGTGACCGGTACATTCTTGTTTTGGAAACGTCCGAAATATTCCTTTTTGGGAGCGACGCCGTGCACATAAATGCAATCGCTGATCCTGCCGGATCCCTTTGCATCGAAGGATATGGTGATTTCCCTGTCCGTCGCGGCGGGGATTTCCGTCAGATTTGTATAGGGTGTCAGCAGTTTGGTCGTCTTGATTCTCACCGCGTTTCTGTCCGCCTTCGATCCTTTTTCAACGGTGACGGTTCCGATGTCCTTCATCTTGTCCCATGATTTCACCCAGCCCGCGGCCTGTTTGGCATCCTGCGGATTGAGTTTCATGAAATTGCCGTTGACATCAAGTTCCTCTCCGAAGAGGAGTGTTCCGGCAAGGAGCGATCCGATCACAATAAGCGAGTGTTTCATTGTCATATCCTTTCTTTCTGTATGTGGTTGAAATAATTAGGGTTCATTGAAAAAGAGATTTCTGTCCTTCATAATCCGGAGCTGAAGGATGGAACTGCTCTCGGCATTGCCCGCGACAAACAGCAGACTGGCTTTGCCGGAATGCCGCGGCCGGCCGGCATTTTCCGTTGCCGAAGCAGGCGGACTTTTATCCGGATTGAACGGGTAGGCGGATTTTGTCAGATGTCCGTATCCGTCAATCAGATAAAAGGTTCTGGACGGCTGTTTGACCTGCCGCAGGGTCTGAGCGATATTCGCATCGTCGCTGCGGTCGTTGCGCGTATAATAATTGACTGCGTAACTTTGCGCCATGACCTGGGAAGCTCCGGCATAGCCGGGCATTGTGGTGATGCTGTAATAGTAGTCAATCGTTTCCCTGTCCTTCGGGCAATGAAAAATACCGGGCTGATTGTAAGGCCAGGCCAGACGCGGCATCCCGTTGCTCTGCAGTTCCGTCTTGACGCCCGCATACGGCGAAAGCGGATTCACAAACTGATAATGCGGAAAATATCCTTTGTAATCATCCGCATATTGATTGAGTGCAAGCCCGAGCTGTTTCAGATTGGAAAGGCATTGCACGGCCTGCGCCTTTTCCCGTGCGCTGTTCAATGCGGGAAGAAGCATGCCTGCCAGAATGGCGATGATCGCAATCACGATCAGCAATTCTATCAGTGTGAATGTGTTTCTGAAGCTTCTCTTTCTGACCGGATCTCTTTTTCCTCTGAATTGACTCATCGTTCATCCTTTCCACAATTTAGAATTGCGTTTTTCCAAGTGCGGTGCTTCCGCCCGGAACCAGCTTGTGCGGCGTCGGCAGACAGGGAACGGTTTTCCCGAACCATTCCTCGGAATGACGCAGCACGTCAACAGCCATATGTCCGATATTTTCATATTGCAGATCGACCGTCGACAGGGAGGGCGCGAGTATGCGCCCCCCCGGATAGCCGCAGAATCCCATTACAGTCAGATCTTCCGGAATCCGGATTCCATGTTTCGCACATGCCTGGTAGACCTGAAGCGCGCAGAAATCCGAAGAACAGAAAACGGAACGGATTTCCGGTTTTGCCTTGCGGAGTGCTGTCAGGGCCCGTTCCACAGAGTCGGAGTCTGTCTGATCCAGTTCAAAGAGCAGATCAGGCGATGCGTCCGCACCGTTCGCCCGCAGCATTTTCAGATAATCCACCGGCGGATAGTTGAAAACAAGAAACGGCATCTCATTCCGTATGATGGAATGGAATGTTGCAAACCGCCTCAGGCCGAGGGAGACCTGATGACGGACCGCCTCTTCCGCCGCTTCATGGCTCTGATAGTACAAAGTGGCAAAACCGGTGACGGCGGCATCCTGCTGCACCGCATGCGGAAGAACCACCGGCAGGTGCAGAGCATTCAGGATTTTCAGTTCGATCTCCTTTCCGGTAAAACAGTGAGCCAGCAGAATGACTCCGTCGTAACAGTCCTGCCGCAGAATCTCCAGTGCCCGTTCATATCCGGCAAAACGGATGAGTGTCAGCGGAATTTTCGTCAGCTGGATATTCAATTTCGCACAGTACTGCTCAATTCCCGGCATAATGTGAAGCGTGGAACTGGAGAAATCGGAGGGATCGAAATAAATCAGCAGATATTTGCCGGCATACTGCTCACGGTCGGAACGGTTCGCAACAAAGGTTCCCTTTCCCTGATAGCGCAGAACCAGTTTCTCTTTTTCCAGACGCTCCAGAGCCGACCGGACGGTAACCCGGCCGGCTTTGAGACGGGCAGCCAGAAGCGGTTCGCTGGGAAGCTGCTCTCCCAGCTTGTAGTGCCCCAGAAGAATATCCTGCTTCAGGCGTTCATAGAGGGCATCTTTTTTGATAATTCGTTCGATCATACCGCCATCTGCCGCAAAATTATTTCCATCCTTTCGGGAACGGATCGCCGAAATGACGGACATTCACAAATTCTCCGGTTTCCGCGGATTGCTTTGCCGCGAGACAGGCATAGACGCTGTTCAGTCCGTCCACGATGTCCGCCAGCGGCGGACGTCCTTTCAGGATCATGTCGCGGAAACTGCGCCCCAATTCATAGTCGCCGCCGAAATGCGAATCTTTTACCGGCGCGTTCATGACCGTTGTAAAGGGGGAAAAGTGTTCCGTCAGGCGGATTTCCGCTTTGGGCCAGTCAAAGGAAAGGGTGCCTTTGTATCCGCTGAATGTTGCGCCGCGCCATCCGGCGCGCCGCGTGAAAAAGACCTGGGAATAAACACCGTGGATTCCATTTTCAAGTTCGATCAAAGCACTGGAGGCGTCTTCGTTCATTCCTGTTTCAGGCGTTCCGAGACGGATGCTGAAGGGACAGAGGTGATTGCCCGTATCACCTCCGGTGTTTCCTCTCATCCGGTTGAGCGGGCTTTCCATGCAGGTTTCCGTTTCGGTGCATTCGCCGCAGCGGAGATTTTCCGGCTTGTTTCCGCCGAAAATCCGCCCTCTGGACCACATGGCGGCGATCCGGCGGACGGGGGAGTTCAGAATCTTGCACAGGTAATCGAAGTCATGTGTCGCCTTCTGAAGGAAAAGCCCCTGTGTCACCTCAAAATTACGGTAGGCCGTTTCAAAGTAAACTCCTCCGTAGGAGACATAGTTTACCGCATTGAAATGGACGATCCGGCCGAGACGTCCGCTGTTGATGATTTCCCTGGTCCGTTCATAAACCGGAGTTGCGCGCAGAGGGAAGCTGACCAGAATGCGGTCCGTCTTTTTCCGGCAGGCTTTTTCCAGAGTCAGCGCCTGTTCCATGGAAATCGATACAGGTTTTTCCAGCCAGATCGGGATCTTGTATTTCAGGGCCTGGACTGCCAGTTCCGTGTGGAGATTGCAGCGTGTCCCGATCAGAACGGCATCGACTTTCCCTTTCTTCAGAAGATCGGCAAGATCCTTGAAAAAAGGCACTTTCCTTTCCTCCTCCGGAAGTTTTCCGCGAATATTCTTCTCATCCGGATCCACAATTCCCCCCAGGCGGAAATCCGGGTCAAGTTCCTTCAGTATCCGGTAGATGCCGCCGGCACGAAGTCCGAAACCGACTACCCCAAGTCGTATCATTGCAATCTCCTGAAATAATGCGTGTTCAAGATTGAATTGTTCTATGTTGTTCTATTATACTCCGAAACGGAGACCTTGTCAATAGCCGAAAGAAAAAAAGAGTTGTTTTTTATTAAAAAAAATGGAGTAACAGTGTGATGCCTTGCACCCTGAAACAGCTTCGTGCTTTCTGTTCAGCTCAGCTTCGGTTCCGCTGAACAAGCTGCCCGTCGCAGGTGAAATCCCTGATACCACGATGCCAACATCGCGGTAATTCATGTTTCCATCTATCGCATTTCCCGTAAAAATTTTATTTTTGCTCCCGATCCTCCCTTGACATTTTTTGAAATATGCATATAATAAATAAAAACAATAAAATATTTACAATGTAAGTATTAAAGATGAAAGAAACCAAATTCAAGCGGATTCAGTGCATAGACCGGACCCTGGATATTCTGGGTGCCGTTGCCGGCGGCGAGTTCCGGACGATCGCGGAGATCTGCGATGCAGTTGGGCTTTTGCCAGCCACCGGCTATAATATCGTGAAAACCCTGATGGCCCGGAATGCGATAAGCATGCATGGCGGCTGTTACCGCATCGGCCCCGCGATCGGCCTGCTCGGGAGCAAATGGGATGTGGCTTCGGACTTCCCGTCGCTGATGCGTCCGCTTCTGGAATGCTTTTATCAGGAAACGGGACATGCCAGCATCAGCGTCAGCTGTCTGAACGGTTCCTCGCTTGAACTTTACACCTTTGTGGCGAACTCGCCGCGCGGGGAATACCGCAAACGCATTTTCGACGAGCCCATGGAAGTTGCGACAGGCCGCGTCATCATTGCGCATCAGAACAAAAGCGAATGGATGGAGTGGATTGAACGCTATATCGCTTCGGGAAAACGCGCCCCGCATGAAAATGCGTTCGACCATTATCAGTATTACAAACAGCTGGAAACGATTGCGCAGACCCATGAACTGGTTATTCCTTTCCATGGCGCGGTCGGAGAGTTTGTTTCGATCGCTCTTCCTGTTTTCGCATCCGGCGGCGCGGTGATCGGCGCGGTGGGGATCTCCCTGCTCGGCGCCTGCGATTCCGGAAAAATTCATTCCATGCGGGACATCCTGAAAAAACTCTTGGAGGAAACGAATTATGACAACGCATCCCGTTCCGTTTGACAATCGTTTCCTGCCGGAATTTTTCAGCGAGCTGGAACTCCGGATCAGGGCGTTTGCGTTCGAATTCGGGGCGGAATGTCCGTGCCGTGTTTCACCGCTTCCTCCGGAGAACGGTCTTTCCAGCCTGGAAATTTCCTGGGACAGGCCGCTCTCTTCGCTGGAGATTGTTTTCCCCCGGATGAGTTATGGGGAAAACGGCATACTGACATATCCGCTCCATTCCGGATTCCGGATCCGCAATCCGGAAAAGGCGCTCTTCACGCCGTGTTCGTGCCTCAGGACCCCCTGGAAGGACCGGACGCTGGGAATTCTCGAAAGCGGTCTCCTCGCTCCCGAGGATGCGGACTGCCGCGAGATCCATTATGCGAGAAACGCCACCATGCAGTTCTGCACCTACGAAAGCCCGGAGCGGGACTGCTTTTTCCACGCCGCGTTTGAGGACCCGGATTTTGAACAGACCGTATTCGATATCCGGGCGGAAAAGGGGAGGGCGGGATTTGAACTTTCCTGCCGGAAGATCTTCAACCGCAAGGTGGATTCCGGAACGATCCGCTTTGTCTGCGGAGTCCTGCCGGGGAACTGGCAGACCGGCGCCGATCTCTACCGGAAATGGTTTGACTCCCTCGGAATCGGGATGGCGCCGTGCGGACTGAACTATCCCGGCATGATCTGCCATTATGATCTGCTCTGGCAGAACGGTGACATCCATCACCGTTACACGGATCTTCCGATGCTCGGGCGCGAGGCCGCCGCGCTCGGATTTGATACCATTATGTGCGCCGCCTGGAACCGCGACGGATTTGATTCGGGTTACCCGGATTTCCGTCCCTCTCCGCGCCTCGGAACGGAAGAGGAGCTGAAAAATGCCGTTGCCGAGCTTCACCGGAACGGACAGAAGATCATCTTTTACATCAATGCCTACAGTTTCGACCGCGATTCCGCGCTTTTTGAACCAGTCGGGCGTGAGGGCGCGGTGAAGCGGAAGGATGGTTCCACCATGGAATTCCGCTGGGGAACCCGCCGTCTGACCACGGAGTGCATGGGTTCGCAAGTCTGGCGGAAGGTGGTTGAGGACAATCTGGATTATGTCCTCAATACCCTCGGCGCCGACGGTGTTTACATGGATCAGCTCAATGTCTGCCCGCCGGTCTGTTACGATCCCGCCCATGAGCACCGTTTCAGCGCCATGAGGAACAACGCGGAGTTCCTCCAAGCCATGCGGAGGAAATTCGGCGGGAAAGCCATCCTGCTTTCGGAGTGGTCCTACGACATCATGGGGGGGTATCTCGACGCGCAGCTGATTCAGACGCTCTGGAACCATATGCTCTATGCCTTTCCGGAAATGTTCCGCTACACTTTTCCGGAAGCGGGCGTTCTGGATATGGTGCTTCAGAAACCCTGGCCGGGTGAGATTTTCGCATACGAGGAAAAGTATCTCTATTCCGTGTTCGACCGCCTGATCCTCATGGGGGCGTATCTCTGGTGTTATGACCATGCCGCTGTGCGCCAGCCCTTCCATCCGGTTTTCCGCGCAGG
This sequence comes from uncultured Lentisphaeria bacterium, assembly GCA_949287225.1. Lineage (GTDB taxonomy): Bacteria > Verrucomicrobiota > Lentisphaeria > Victivallales > UBA1829 > UBA11452. Next base: position 4,312 of record CASEFP010000185.1, on the reverse strand, counting down.
GGTGGCGGTTCTGAAACGGTACGCGGAGTGTTTCCGCACTGGCCGCTTTCTGGAGCGCGGGGGAATCTCCTGTCCGGAAGGGGTTGACGCAACCCGTTTCCTTCTGCCCGGACGCGGGTCGATGTATGTGGCCGCAAACCGCACGGGAAGAGCGCAGTCCATCCGGACGCCCGACGGGGAACTCTCTCTTTCCGCGGAACGATATTCCGTTGTATTTTCCCGCCCGAACGACAATCCCGTCAAATAAGGAGAATCTGACAGCATGAAACACGCCATTTCGTTTTTTCCCCGGAATCCCGTTCTTCCCTCCCGCCGGAAGAACGGAAACAGCTGCTATTTTACATTGATAGAGCTTCTGGTTGTTATTGCGATCATCGCGATTCTGGCGGCCATGCTGCTGCCGGCATTGTCGCATGCCCGGTCGCTGGCAAAGGGGGTGCACTGTAAGAACAATCTGAAAAGTGTGTCCTCTGTTTTTCTGATGTATACCAACGACAATCAGGACTATCTGCCGCAGCACCGCAATGCGGATACCTATGACGGTGGTGATCGTGTGTGGCCTACGGCATACAGCTATCTGTATCGGCTCGGGATTCTGAAAATGTCCACGAAATATCCCGGCGGATGCGATCCGCTGCTTCTCTGTGAATCCAGCAGAGAAGTGCAGTCTCCTGCCCTGGTATCCGAATTAACTGCCGGTCAGGATTTTTCCCAGCGCTGGAATGTCCAGACGGCGCATGGATCCTACGCTTACAACTGTCATTATCCGAATCCCGTCAATATCAGCACTTCGCTCCAGTATTCCTCGTTGAAAATCACCTCTCTTTCGGTCTCTCCCTCTGTGCTTGTTCTCCTGGGGGAGGCTCCGCGATCCGGTTCTCTTTTCCTGCAAGGGGGGACATTCCCGCATAACCGGAACGGAAATTTCGCCTTTCATGACGGGCATCTGGAATCTTTCCGGCGGAATGAGATGCCTGCGATCAGCCAGACGGGAAAAGGAAGGCAATTCTGGTACGGAATGAAATAAAATCTCTGCTTTTGGATCATGTTATCTTCATTTTAGGATGAAATAAAAAAAGACTCTGAATTCAACGAAAGGAGCAAATTCCAATGAAAACAGGAGCCGTATGTTTTCTGCTCTGCGGAGCGTTTCTTTTATCGGCGCAGAAAATTCCCGTTTCGAAAGTAACAGCCAGCAGTTTCGTGACTTTTCCGGAGAATACGAATTATGATCACTCCGCTGCCATTCTGATCGACGGCAAGACGGGTGACACAAGAAGATACTGGGCCTCCGATTTCCGGAACAAAGCCAAACCGCCGCATACAATTCTTCTTGAATTTTCCAAGCCGGAAACTTTTTCCGCTGTCCGCCTCGACATGGTGGAGCGATACAATTTTTCCGCCTTGCTCCGGTCCTTCAAACTGGAATACTTCAACGGAGAACGCTATCTTCCGCTCTACGAGACCAAATCATACACGACGGCGTTTTACAGCGCGATGGTTTCAAAGGATCCTGAAAGAAAATATTCCGCGAAACTTCCCGATCCGCATCCCGTGTTCACCTTCCAGCCGGTGACGGGCACAAAACTCAGGCTTACCATCCATGATTCACTGGGACGTCTGGACGAGATCACTGTCTTCCGGACGCCGCCTCCGCCGCGGTTTCCGGAGCGGAAAAAAGCCGCGCAGGTTTCTAGCAGCATCTCTTCCGATGCGGTTCAGTGTTTTTCCTTCCTTCCCGCGGATGCTGTCCCGGAGGAAGGGTTTCAGGCTGGCAGAATCACTTCCCCCGGAAAAATTTATGCCTGCGACCGGCAGTATCCGGACAACATCCGGCGCTGCTTTCTCGCGGGAGAGGATTCCGCGCAGTTTTCATTCCCCGTGCCGGAAAAGGGCTATTACGATATTTTTCTCCTTTCCGGAGACACCTTTTCGGATTCCCCCGGTGCGAAGGGAACCGTAAACGGAAAAGCGTTTGTCCTGCCTCCGCAGGGGAAAAACTGCTTCCCCTGGACAACCCTGACCGTTTATGCCGCTGACAAAATCACACTGAAACTGGAGAAGCACTGGCTTCTGAACGCGCTGATCGCCGCACCTCTTGAAAAACGCGGGGAATTCCGTGCGCGCCTTGCGAAAACCCTGATCGGCAGTGAATTTGAAAAATACAAACTAGTGAGGGATGAGACCAATACCGCCGAGCTGAAAACCGCTCCCGAAGATATCCGGCGCGGTTTCATCGCGTTCATGCCTTCGCTCCAGAAACAGATCTTCGAACGGACAAGGCCCCTGAAAAGCGAATGCCGCGGCAAAGTGGAACTTTCCGGCGCGGGCAATTCCGTGAAAGGCGCGGCAATCGCGATTATGCCGCTTCGAAACATCGAGGATTTCCAGGTCCGCTATGAGGGAGAGATCAAAGGAGAGGTCCATCCCGTTCTGGTCTGGCCGCAGCGCAACGGGCAGAAAGGCTCCGGGAGAACCTACGATTTCGTTCCGGAAGTCCTGCTGGACAACGCGCCGCAGTTCCTTGTGAAAGGGTATACCCGGCAGTATTATCTTCTGTTCGACATTCCCGCCGGAAGCCGCAGCGGCGTGAAGAAGGGCAGACTGATTCTCTCCGGGCGGGATATTCCCGAAACCATTCTTCCTGTTCGCGTCAACGTGCTTCCCTTCCAGCTTCCGGAACTTGATTCGAAACAGTATGCCGCCATGTATGCGCCCTTCGCGGACGGCGGAGCGTTTCTCCTGACCCCGAAGCGGGCGGATCTGGACATGCGCCAGCTCCGCGATATGCGCAGACATAATATGAACAGCATCCTTTTCCCCGCAAGATACAGGGATAAGCAGACCTTTGAAAAAAATTACCTTGAGATCAACCGGAAACTGGACGCCGCCGGGTTTCCGCGGAATCCGATTCCCCTGCATGAACCGGCCCTGAACCAGAAAACCGTGCGGGAAATACTGGAGGTCGTCCAGCGCACCGGACTGCGTGAAATCCTGTTCTATCCGGTGGACGAACCCGTGTTCGGGCGTCAGAAATTCGCGGCACAGATCTATCCGGAAATCAAGAAGGTGCCGGGCGCCCGTACCTACTGCACGGTTGCACAGCAGGATATTGATCTCTTCGGAGATTCCGTGGATTACCGCGTCTACATGGTTACGGGCTCCCATAAGTTTGAACCCGACCGTATCCGGCGGGAGTGTGAACGCTCCGGGAAGATCTTCTGGTGGTATTCCAATTCCGCGCGGGAGTATCCGGGTGCGAACCGCAACAAATCCGGCTTCTTCGCCTGGCGCAGCGGCGGCACCGGCCAGCTTTTCTGGGCCTATTGCAATGCAAACGATCCTTTTTCTGACTTCAACGGCGGAAGCAATGACCATTGCGCGGTTTACATCTTCAACGATAAAATTTATTCCACCATTCAGTGGGAGGCCATCCGCGAGGGGCTTGACGACCTCCGTTACCTTTCCGTGCTGGAAGAGCGGATTGCAGGAAACCCGGGTGATCCGCGGGCAAAGGAAGCACAGGCCTTCCTTGACCGTCTCCGCGGAGAGATCAGTGTCGATCTGAAGGATTACAGAAACGCGTTCGGCAGTGAAATTGACGTTCATATCCGCTCTCTCTGGGCACCGGAAAAATACGATGCCTGCAGGGATGAGATCATCGCGCAGATCCTGAAACTGCCGGGGAAAAGATAATTTCCTGTCAGACACTTACACCCGGCAGGAAAGTTGGGAAACTGAAAAAAGTGATTTTTTCTTATTTTTCGGCTTGATTTTTTATTTTTTTATCCTATATTAGAAGGGTCATGAAAACTGGGGCTGTAGCTCAGTTGGCTAGAGCGATACGTTCGCATCGTATAGGTCATGGGTTCGACTCCCACCAGCTCCACCAATTAGAAACTTTATAGGCAGATGTGTCCAGTAGCATGTCTGCCTTTTTTCTTTTGTTTGTGCCTTGATTTGCAAGAAATTACGGCAAAAATCGACAAAGAGAGAATTGTATAGCTTGTCTTTCTGCCTGGATAAAAAGCGACAATTTTTTCTGTTTCACGTTTTCTCTCTCTTTCAAAGCAGGATTAAGTCCTCTGTTTTTTTGCATTGATTATCAAGCTGTTACAACTTATACCCCTTCATCACAGTACAGGACGTTAATAGAATTCAATTCTGGTCGCATATCTTGAAATAAAGTAAAAAATAACATGAGCATAATAACGCTATTCGCGCATATCATACAATTACAAATATTAAAAAAAAATTAAAATCCGCCGAAAAATTGTTTATTCAAAATTTTAATATTTTTTTTTTTTAATTT
>CASEFP010000184.1 GCA_949287225.1 uncultured Lentisphaeria bacterium | reverse complement strand
CGGTTCCCGGCGGGATGCCGGTTCTGCGACCGCTGCTCGCTGTGCGCGGCGCTCCCGGAAAAAGAACGGAAAATCTGTGAAACCGTGGTGCCGGAGATGCGGGAAATTTCGACAGGGCACTTCTGCGCCTGTCACAGGATTGGAGCGGAGAGATGAAACCGTCGATTTTTTCCGGGATCCACAATCCACTGAGTCCGTTTCTTCTGCTTCTGGCGCTGATTATTCTGGCGACGATCATTATTTCGAATATTCAAAGCGAGCAGGAGAAACAGTGGTTCCGGAACGCGGCGCCGCGGGAGCTTCAGTTTGATCCCTCGCTGCCGACCCGAGTCGACGATGCGGAAAACCAGTATGCGCCACCGATGCTGGAACCGGATATTCAGCGTCTGACCGCGGCGGCGCTGGATGACTGGGCCCGCGGCGATTTCACGGCGGCGGAGGATAAATTCCGCACCATCCTGGTTTTCCGTCCGAACAATGCGGTGGCCCTTTCGCATCTGGGAGCTCTTCTGAGCCACCGGGGGGACTACAAGAACGCGGAGCTGATGTTCCGAAATCAGACTCTTTTTTATCCGGGCGATCCGAACGCCTATCTGAATCTGGCGACCGTTCTGGCGAAACAGAAGAGACTTCCGGAAGCGCTGGCGGCCTCGAAACAGAGTCTTGCGCTGTCACCGGGAGGAACGGCGAACCATCTTTCGCTGGCGAAGATCTATTCGCTTGCGAACAACCGGAAAATGGCGCTGGATTTTTTCCGTCGGGCGGCGGGGAGTCTCGGATCCCGTCTGGTGGAAGCGAGCTGGGATCCCTCCTTTGACAATATCCGGGAGACTCCGGAATTTCAGGAACTGGTCCGGGAAGCCAAACTGAAAAGCAAAAGGACCGAGCCATGAGTCAGATTAAAATTCTGCCCGACCGGATTGCGAACAAGATTGCGGCAGGCGAAGTGATCGAACGTCCGGCGTCGGTGGTCAAGGAACTGGTTGAAAACGCACTGGACGCGCACGCGAAACGGATTCTGGTCCGAGTGGAGCGGGCGGGACAGCGTCTGATCTCCGTTTCGGACGACGGGGACGGCATGGATCCGGAGGACGCCCTTCTCTGCTTTGAACCGCACGCCACCAGCAAAATCGCCACGGAAGAGGATCTGTTTCACATCTCCTCCTTCGGATTTCGCGGAGAGGCGATGCCCAGCATTGCATCGGTCTCGCGCCTGACCCTTCGGACACGGCCGCGCAACAGTCCGGAGGGATTTCAGGTTCAGCTCAACGGCGGCACACTGGACAACACCATGCCGGTGGGGTGCGCGCCGGGAACGGAAACGACGGTCCGCGATCTGTTCTACAATGTTCCTGCGCGGCGGAAGTTTCTGAAGTCCAACTCCACCGAGGAGCATCATATCACCGAGACCCTTTCGCTGATCTCGCTTGCCCATCCACGCGTCGCCTTCGAGCTGCAGATCGACAATCGGAAAATCCTCTCCAGCGGAGCCGGCGAAGAGCTGATGCCCCGCATCCGCGACATCTACGGACGGGAACTCGCCGACGCCATGATCCCTCTTGAATACGACAACGGCAGAATCTCCATTCACGGCT
>CASEFP010000183.1 GCA_949287225.1 uncultured Lentisphaeria bacterium | reverse complement strand
TGGTGCGGAAAAAAGGAAGAAGCGGTCGGCCGCATTGAAGTCGTCTATTCCGACGGCAGCCGCCAGACCATTCCGGTCCGCAACGCCGTGGATGTGAACAACTGGTGGGGGGATCCGAAAAATCTGGAAAACTGGCAGCGAGTCTGGAGCGCCGAGAATAAGGATGAGATGAGGTTCGGACTTGGCATGTCCCGTTTCGCGCTGCAGGATCGACCGGTTCAGGCGTTCATTTTCCACGCGGAAGGGGACGCGATGTGGATGATTGTCGCGGCCACGGGCATTTCCGGCAGGGCGATTTTTTTCGCCCCGAAGCTGGAGAAGGAGCCGGAGGAAAAAGCGTTTTCCATCGCCCCGGGAAAGGAGTGGAAAGTTTATCGGTATGAGCACGGGGTTATTCCCGGCAGCATCCTCGACTTCAGTTCTCTGGCCCCGACGGTTCCCGCCGGAACCTATGGCAAAGTCGTCATTCGCAACGGCCATTTTGAATTTGAAAACAGACCCGGCAAAGCGGTCCGGTTTTACGGAACCAATGCCTGTGGCGAGGGAACTCTGCTCCCGGAGGATTTGATTCAATATTATACCCGGCGCCTGAAACAGTACGGCATGAATGCGCTCCGGTTGCATCATTTCGACGAGGTACTCGTCAGGCCCGGCACGGGTATCGTGTTCGACGAGGCGAAGCTCGACCGTTTCTTCCGCCAGATCGCCGAATTCAAAAAGGCCGGTTTTTATATCACACTCGATCTTTACACGATGCGCCGGAAAGGGTTCCCGGAAAAATACGCGGGAATCTCTCCGTTTGCGGTGAAAATTCTCGCCCAGTTTGATCCGGAAATGCGGGAGAACATGATGGATTTCGCACGCGGCGTTCTCGCGCGGAAAAATCCTTACACCGGCATGACTCTGGCGGAAGACCCCGCTCTGCTCAGCGTTGCGCTGATGAATGAGGTTCAACTGATCGGCCATCGCGAAATCCGATACAACAGCCCGGATCGCCTTCTGCGCGAACCACTGAACCGTGCCTACGAGGCGTGGTGCAAAAAGAACGGCGTCATTCTGGAAAAAGAGCCCAAAGCGGCAGACTGGATGCACTTCAGCCTGGATACGCTTCGCGAGGGGCTTGCCTATTACCGTTCGGAGCTGCACAAAATCGGAGTGACCGCGCCGATTTCCCAGAATAACAACGGGCTGCCGATCATCACCGCGGGGGCGCGGCGCGACAACGATTATTTCGACATTCATTACTACTGGGCTCACCCGAATGCGGATGTCGGCTACGGCTGGAACCGGAGTCCCAGCTCTTCCCGCCTGGGCTCCTCCATTCAGGAATACTGGGAGTCTCCGCTGATAATGGCGTGTCATCGCATTGCCGGAATGCCGTCCATGGTGACGGAATATCACTACTGTGCGCCGAACATGTTTCGATCGGAAGGCGGCGCAGTCGGCGGAGCGTTTGCGGCATGGCAGGATTTCGATGGGATTTTCGATTTCGATTCCGTCAAATGGCAAAGCCGCTGGCCCAATGTTCTGGGCGACGGACAGAAAATCATTGCTCCATTCGGAATATTGACGGATCCGGTCAATGTGTTCTCCCAGTACATTTTCACCTGTCTCTACCTCCGCGGAGACATTCGTCCCGCGAAAGACGAGCTCCATCTGAATCTCCCGGAAAGGCTCTGGGAGCATCCCGGTCTCAACAATCTATGGACCTACAATCCCCGGAATCTGGAAAAAGCCTATCCCTCTCCGGCCTATATCCGGCTGGGAGTGCAGGGAAAACTCTCGCTCCAGTTCAAAGAGGGGGAAAAAGCGGACAATGAATTTTCATACGAGGATTTCCTCACGCCGGAAGTTCAGAAAGATCCGGATTCCATCCTGCGGAAACTCGGCGGAATCGACAGCGACGGCTGGATTCGCACGCCGGGTGGACAGATCGCATTCCATCCGGCCAGGAATCTCTTCCGCGCCGTCTCCGAAAGAAGCGAAGCCCTGGTTCAGGATAGAAATATGGACAATGAGGGCTCCCTGCTCCGGGTAACCGGAAATACGACCTTCTCGACCGTCTTCGCCGGTTCTGCCGATCACAAGCCGCTGACGGAAAGCGGCCGGATCCTCATCCTTCATATCACCGATGTCAAACCCTCCCGGGACAAATGGGCGACGAAGGGCAATCAACTCCACCATTATAGTCATACTCCGCATGGAACAGGGACCTATCCTCACCTTCTCCGCATCGGTCAGGCGACGATCCGTCTGAAAACTCCGCTTGCCAAAAACGGCAAGCTCTACGCCGTCAGCCAGACGGGAAAACGCGTGGCCGAGATCCCGTTCCGGAAACTCGACGACGGACTCGAATTCACCGCCGACACCGGGCGGCAGGCGGGAATCATGGCGTACGAACTGGTCAACGAACGATAAGAACGAACTCTGCCGGAAAGGAGGAAAACATTTTTGAGGGGCATCAGATACAGAGCAGAATGCAGGAGGCATTTCTGCCCGCGGCGATTTCTGACAGAAACCAGACAGGAAAGGCATTCATCCATGAAAAAGGAAAAAAAGAATTTTACTCTTATTGAACTCCTCATCGTGATCGCGATCATTGCGATTTTGGCTGCGCTACTTCTTCCGGCATTGGACGCGGCGAGGAAAAAAGCCCGCGGGACACAATGCCTTTCCAATCTCAAACAAAGTGCGGCATTCATGTTCCTCTACGCCAGCGATCATGATGACTGGCTTCCCCCGCCCATTTCTCATCGGAGCGGCGACCTGATGACCGGAACAGTGGATGATATGGATTCTTACATGTACTGGCCGCGTCGTTTCCTGCTCTACGTGGAACACAGAACCAGTGACGAGTCCTGGAAGGGAGATTCCTATCGGAAATATCGCTGCCCCGGCTTCAGCGAGAAACGCCTTGATGATGATCATTACAATTACGGCTATGCAATTACATACGGAATGAATAATCGGCTCGGCGGAGGCGTCTGGAACAGCAACCGCTTCGTCCGGCTGAACCAGATCGGGAGAAAACCCGACATCAACTGGGAGCCGCAAGGTTCTTTAAGCAAGATCATCCTTTTTGCAGACAGCTATCTGATCGACTGGAAAAGTCAGCACTGCATGCTCAACTCCGGCAACAATTACAAGGTTCATCTACGCCATAACAATCGCGCCAACGCGGCCATGTGCGACGGAAGCGGACGCTCTCTTTCCAGTCAGGAGATCCTCTCGACGCATAAGGGAAACATCTCCAACCTGATGACGGAAGAACTCGTC
>CASEFP010000182.1 GCA_949287225.1 uncultured Lentisphaeria bacterium | reverse complement strand
GACCACGACAAGGGTCAACGACCCTTGACCCCGAGAAAAATGCAACGCATTTTTCCGTTTTTCGGGCTGGACACTATCCAGGGAGATTTCGTGCTACGCACGACCAGCGTTTCGCCGCTGGAGCACGACAAGGGTCAACGACCCTTGACCCCGAGAAAAATGCGCCGCATTTTTCCGTTACCTGCATGTGCTGTCACACCACAGGGCGGAAAAGCGCCCGCCCATGAATCATATCCAGAGAATCCAGGACAAGGTAAATGAAGTCGCCGACACGGTATTCCGCATGTCCGCGCGAAGCACGAAGTTTACGCGATTTCCGGTTGTAATTCATGCCGCCAGCAAGATATTTCGACGGAACAAAGCCGTAAATGCCCAGATCCGTAATGTCGCAGAGAAGCCCGCCGGAACTCACTTTCGAGATCACCCCCTCGTAGGTGACAGTCTGCCCCCCGTCAACGCCGCACATCCGCAGATAATGAATCTTCAGACGGTCATTCGCCTCAAAATAAGCCTCATCATTTTTCTCCTCGCGAATGCTGCATTCAGATGCGACCATGGTCATGAACTTCCGGGATTTCATCGCCTTTGCCGTATCCGCCGCCCAGAGCTGGCGGTGCACGATCAGATCAGGATAACGGCGGATCGGACTCGTGAAATGGGCATAGCGGTATTTTCCAAGCCCGTAATGGAGCGCGTTCTCCTCCAGATAGGAGGCGCGCGGCAATGCACGCAGGAAATTGGAGATCACCACCGGCTTGCGGTGATCGGACGGCAGATGCTCCAGAAACGCACAGCAGTTCGAGCGGTTCGTCAGGTCGCCGCAGGAAAGCCCGAAGGTTTTCCTCACAAAAAAGGAGAACTCGTCGAGCTTCCCCGGATCAGGTTCCGGATGAACCCGGAAGATACCGGGAATTTTCCGTTCGATCAGCTCGTCGGCAACAGCACTGTTCGCCGCAAGCATGCACTCCTCGACGATCTGATCCGCCTCACGCTGGACTTTGCGCTCAATGCCGGTAATCCGTTTCGCCCCCTCGTCGCAGAGCACACGGATTTCAGTGGTTTCAATCGGCAGATACTGTTCGGTTTCCGCACGCAGGCGCCGCATCTTCCGCGTGATGTCGATGAGCTTGGCAAGATTGCGGCGGAGCGGCGTCTTCCACTCCTTCGGCGCGGAGTCCGGATCGGTGATGAACGCCTGCACCTGATCGTAATTCAGACGGTATTTCACATGGATCAGGGAGTGGCAGCGCTCGGATTTCAGAATTTTTCCGTCAGATTCGCGGATCGTGAAAAGAATCGAATGCGCCTGAGAATCACGGTTCGCCCTGAGGCTGATCTTCGCGGTCAGGGCCTTCGGAAGCATCGGCAGAAACATCCCCGGCAGATAGGAGGAAAATGAGCGGCGGAACGCTTCGCGGTCGAACTTTGTCCCCGCGCGTACCCATGCGGCGACGTCGGAAATGTGAACACCGAGCAGAAGTTCCCCCTTGCGTTCCCCCTTCCCGACGGAGATGGCGTCATCGAAGTCTTTTGCGTCGTGGGGGTCGATCGTGAGGCTGAAGAGTTTCGTCAGGTCGCGCCGTTCAATTTCAAGGGGCTGGATTTTTTCCGCCGCGGCATCATCCGCCTCCGTGTAGGGGGAACAGAGCTGGAACTCGGAGGCGACGGCGCGCAGGTCGTTCCCGATCTCCCCTGCCCTGCCGAGGTTCTCCTCGACCGTCCCGCGCAGGCGTTCCGTATGTTTCGAACCGTTGTCCAGGAGGCGGACGCGGACCCAGTCGCCGCGTTTCGCACCTTTGAGGGAACCG
>CASEFP010000181.1 GCA_949287225.1 uncultured Lentisphaeria bacterium | reverse complement strand
TTCGCCCCGACTGACGATGTCAAACTTGTCCGCGAAGACGGTTCAACGGTGGGAGCCGTAAAAATCGAAGCCACCCGGCATGGCGTTCCCAACTGGAGCGACCATAAAACTCTCTCCGTTTCATTCATGGGGCTTTAACTGAAAGAAAGGATTTTTCCATGACCACGAAAAAACAGAAAATCACTGCAGTTCTCGCGCTCTGTCGCTTGCCGGACGTTCCTGCGCTATGAATTGTTTCCGTTATACGGGAAAAAACCTGATTGCCGGCAATTTTTTCCCGGTCGTCGGGCGACTGAAAAAATCGGGACGTCTTTTCGACTGCGTCATTCTGGACCCGCCGTTTTTCTCGAAGACGGTGAAGGGAATCGTCGATCTGGAATACAACCCGCTCTCCCTGATCAATAAAGTGCGTCCGCTGGTCACTGACGGCGGGTATCTGGTGGTCGTCAACAATTCCCTGTTCCTGCCCGGCAAGGATTTCCTGTCCGGCATCGACTGCCTTTGCGACGATGTTTATCTGAAGCGGGAAACGATTCTGCCGGTTCCGGAGGATTTCATCGGTCCCGATCCGGACTACCTCAAGGCATATGCGGTCAGCCCGGAGCCTTTCAATCATCCCACCAAGATAGTGATTCTACGGATCGCGAGAAAGTGACCCGCTCTTTCCGGCCGTTGAAAGAGTCTCGGACATTGCACGGAATCCTCTCCCGGAGCTATTCCCTGCATTTTCCCGAATGATGACTTCCGTCTTCAAAAATCTTGACTGACGGCATACTCTGTTTTGACAAAAGAAAGGAATTTTTCCGGACCGCCCTTGACAAAGAGGCAGGAGAGTATTATAATTATATATAGCTCGAGTCAAATTTTATAAAATGAGGCAAAAATGCAAAAACGGGTGACGATGCGTGATATTGCGGAAAAAGTGCGGATGTCCCGCGCGACGGTGTCCGCCGTGCTCGGTAACAAAACCCATTGCTACGCCTCCGAGAAAACCAAGGCGCTGATCCGTGAAACGGCCGACCGGATGGGGTATTCCCCCAATCCGCTTGCGCGCGGACTGAAAGGCGGACGGACTCATACGATCGGGCTGATCGAAAGTTCACTGCAGAATGAAGTCCGGCGTCAGGAAGTGGTGAATTTCACCAATCTTCTTGATGAAAGGAACTACAGGCTTTATGTCGCCTATTACAAGGGCGAGGAACGGCTGCTCCGGATTGCCTGCGACGATCTTCTTTCGCGCGGCTGTGACGCCCTGATCATTTCCGGAAAAATGACGGAAGAAATGTACCGGATCATTGCCGAGATCAGGGACCCTGTCATTATCGTCACTTCTTCTCCTGAGAGCCTGAAAATGGAAGGGGAAATCTTTTTCGACCATGGCAGCGGAACCCGTGAGGCGATTGAACACCTCATTTCCCTGAAACACCGCCATATCCGGATGATCGGAAAGGAATGGGACGGATTCAACGCTGATCTGAGGGCGATCACTTTTCTGGAAGTCATGAAACAGCACGGTCTCGGCGGCAAGGATATGCTTTGTATATTGGATGATGAAACGGATTTGACGGCGGATTTCATGAAAGCCTTTTTACGGAAAAATTCGGATTGCACCGCCATTTTCTGCACGAACGATTTCCTTGCGATGAGAGTCATCCAGTCCTGTTCGAAACTTGGCATTCGGGTGCCGGAAGACCTCTCCGTAATCGGCTTTGACGACATCAGCGCGAGCGCCTGTTATACGCCCGCCCTTACGACGGTGCGGCAGCCCAACATGGAAGGAGCGGAGGCCGGAATCCAGATGCTGATGAACCGGCTGGAAAATGAAAACAAACCGGTATGCCGGCATCTGTCGTCGCATCTGGTGGTACGGGAAACGACGGCCGCTCCGCGCGTCCGTACATTGTCGGAGATCAAATGAATATTCATTCACATATCATAAAAATGGAGAAGAAAATGAGAAGAAAAGGATTTACATTGATTGAACTCCTGGTTGTGGTTTCGATCATCGCGATTCTGGCAGGTCTGCTGCTTCCTGCCCTGAACAAGGCCCGTATGACGGCAGTCCGGATGAAGTGTCTCGGCAATCATAAGCAGTGGGCTCTGCTCATGGCGACCTATTCCTCGGATTTCAACGGGTTTCATGTCCTTCAATGCGACAAAACGGTTGATCCATACGCATGGTATTTCTGGAATATGCTTCTCTCCAAACATTACAATATGGGGACAAAGAACAAAAGCTACAGCAATGCCCTTTTTGGAAAGTGTCCGGCGGACCAGCGGACCGCGGTAACAGCGTCTTATGGCCTCAATTATTCCTGGGGAGTGCGCAATGCCGATGGAACATATACTCACGTGACCACCAATATCAAGGAAAGTCAGCTTACCCAGCCGAGTTATCTGGTCCTTTCGATTGACTCGCTGCGGTCCCCCGATTTTTCCGCCCATTCCAGCGGATGGGCCAGCAATTTCCCGGTGTTCTGGCATGACAACCAGCTGAATATGTCGTTCGCGGATGGCCATGCAGCCTCCATGAAGCCGCGCACATTCGGCTTGTACGCAGGGCAAATCGACGGGTGGACGCGGGATGACAAGCGTTGGAAACAGTGGTAGGAAAAGAGGGATCCTGAAATGAATTCATGGAAAGAATTGAGTGTGGTCATTTTTGCAGCGTCCCTTCTTGTGGTTCTCGGGACAGCTCAGATCCGGCAGGGATCGGACGCCTGGAAAGATCAGGTGTGCAAGGAAAATCTGAAGCGGCTGGTTCAGGCGGCTTCCCTCTATCAGTCGGATCACGACGGCGCATTCCAGCCTGTCATCGTAAGAACCAAGCCCAGCTGGACCTATTGGTATAACTATGTTGTGAAATATGCGAAAGATCCGCGCATTTTCTATTGTCCGGCGAACCCGAAGACGGAAAAAATCCTGAAAGCGGACGAAGGCGCGGCGGATTTGCTCCCGGCGATATTCGATCCTCTGTCCCAGTCCTACGGCATGAATTTCTGCCTGAGCTCTTCCGGAGATCCCAAGGAGTCGGACCGCGTGGGAAACATCCGCCGCATTGCCGATCCGGCGTATACCGTTTACTTCGGAGACAGCAAAACGGCCAGTCTCCGTCCGACGAAATGGTGCTGGAAGGACGACTATGCGCCCATTCACGGCGAATGCGCCAATTTCGTATTCATAGATGGACATGCGGAAGGCATGAACCAGAAAAATCTGGGATTGCTTCACGCCTTCGACGGTTGGAATAAAGATGTGAAACGTTGGTCAAACTGGAAATAAAACAGGAGAGAGTTTTCATGTGGAAACATGCCTTATGGATCGGATTGTTCGCGGCGGGGCTGGAATTGTGTGCCGCTTCCGTGTGCACATCGAATACAAAGCTTGAAACGGAGGACGGAAGCGTCCGGGTGTCTCCGGTCAAACCCGGCGATTGGTCTTCCGCACAGCTGGAAACGGTCATCACGACAGGGCCTTCCGGAAAGGCGCAGATCATGAAAGCCCCGCAGGTCACGGAGGCAAAAAATTCGGTGTCCTTGCTGTATCGCACTCCGGAATTCAACTGGAAAATCACATTCAGTCCGCGGGGAAAGATGATCCTTGCGGAATCCGAACTGACGAACCTGACGGACCGCGAACTCTGGCTGGAACCGGAATTCCGTCTGAAGCCGGACCGTTCCGAAATCCTGGCGGTTTTCTGGAATGGCTTCGGGAATACGGAGAAGACGGCCGGGAAACTTCTGGAAAGACGCGGAATCAAGGGAGTGGTGGAAAAACATGTCGGGGCTTCGACCATGCCGTTCCCGGTGTCCGCCGCGGGCGGAAAAAACAGTTCTTTGTTCACCGGCAGCGTGCCCTTCGATCCGGTCAGCTATACGGCGGGGTCGCTTGATCCGGCAAAACAGCAGTTGACGTATTCCCTGCGGCTGGTCGCCGCCCCGCGGGAGACGATCCGTTTCCGGCAGACAATCGGCTGTGCGGATACGGCATATGGACTCTCCGAGGCGATCATTCAGCAGTATTATGACGCCTTTCCAGAATGCTGGGCGGTCGTGATGGGACAGGAGAATCCATACGTGTGGGGATGCCACGGCGGTTATGAAAACTGGTGGAAGATGCCCGAAGCGGAAAACAGCCGCCGTCTGGGGATTACCCTGGAATGGACTTACTGCCCCTTCCGTCGCGCCGGCGACATGTGGATGCGGGAAGAACTGTGGAACTATACTCCGAAGAATCCCTTCCGTGCCGATAAGGCGGAGTTCGGCAAAAAACTGGACATGGGGAAAATAACCCGTGCCGAATATATTCAATGGAGACAGGACAGCTTCCGGAAAATGGCCCGTCCGTTCGGCCTGATGTTCTACAATACGGTGGCGGGAACCTGGTGCGAGTACAATCTTGCACAGCAGAAATATCCGGATGCCATCACACACGATAAGAGCGTCAAGTATATCCTGAACAACTGGTCCACGCATCACGATCAGGAAATCCGCGTCTTTCCGATGGGCACGTCGTTCGCGAAGGTGTTCGAGGAAGATATGGTTCTGCTCGCGAAAGACCTTGACCTGCCCGGATTCGCGCTGGATTGCGCTTACGGAGGCGCTTATTATCGGGGGCCCGCAGTCGAAAAACCATTGCCCGGGCGTGCCTGGGACGACGAAGGCAAATTCATCGACCAGAGCGTGGCGATCAATCATGAAGTGGATTTCATCCATGGAATCAATGCCGAACCCGACCGGAAACTGACGGCCTTCATCAACGGCTATCTGAAGGGCGATTATGTGATGGTGGAATCGCCCTTCTTCAATCTCGGCAAATTCAACCGCTGGATGCCGCTTCTCCGCTGGTATATCGGGCCGCGTCCCGGCTGCGTTCATGGCCATGGCTACATGTTCAAGGAACTTGTCCCGGACTGGCGTGACAAGTCTCCGGCGGATTTTCAGGAAATCATGTCGAAACTGAGCGATTACGTCATCATGAATCAGTTCAAATATGGACTCACGGAGACCCAGCTGACGCAGCGCGGCAATCCGCAGCAGCTCTACGTGTTCCCCGAACTGATAGACCTGATGCGCGCCGGGTGGCAGGCCGAAATCCCCATGATTCCGGAAGAGGGAATGCGCATCCCGTACAGGGCGCGCTACGGCAATGGCGTCGGAACCTTTTTCTTCCTCGGAAATTCCGGCGGGACGGATGTTTCCGGAAAGGTCCGCTTCGACAATGCCGCACTTTCGGATGAGCCGATGACTTTCCTCTTCAACCGTAAAATGCGGGACAGAGCTGTTACCCTGAACCGGATCGAAAAGAACTTTTCCGAAGTGGATGCGGTACTGCCTTCCCGCGTTCCTGTGATTTACGAGTCGGTCGCCGCATTGCGCGGAACCGCCGACCCCCAGCAGTGGAAAGTGAGTTCGGAAAAGGCGCTGAATAGTCAGCGGTATCTGCTGGATTATGTCAGCGGCGGCAAGTTCGTTTCCGAGATCGTTTTGCGCCCGATCCGAGGATTCCGGGTGGACAAGGTCACCCTTGACGGCAAAACCGTTGCCGTGCAGGGAAACCGGACCTCTCCCTTGAACTTTGCTCCGGGCTCAAAAGTTGAGGTCGTCTATGCTTCGACGGACTTCCATCTCCCTGCGGAAAAAATTACGAACTTTCCTTTCACCAACTCAAAAAAGGAAGTATCTTTCACTGTCAGGGTTCCCCGCGACGGAGCGGAAAAAGCTCTTGCGGAACGGTTCAACGAGTATTTCGATTTCTGCCGCAGGAACAAGGTGATCGCGGCGAGCTCGCCGTCGGTGAAAATTGAGACGGTCGAAACATTGAATCCTTCCGCGGGAACCGTGACTCTGCTGGTCGGCAAAGATCGTTTGCTCGGAGCCGCAGCGATTCCGGATGGCGTTTCCATGGGCCGGGACGGCGGACTGATCGTCAAGGCGTTGGATCCGGCTCAAGCCAGACGGATTCTGGATGGTCTGTTCGGAGTGATGGACCGGCGTTATGAATATCTCTATCCGTTCCAGTGGGTGATTGGACTCAGCGGCGAGATGCTGACCCACTTCGGAATGTTCGGAAAGACTCTTCCCTATCGGAAATATTTCGAAGGAGCGGCACAATGAAATACACGCTTCTTCTGCTTCCGCTGCTGTTGCTGACAGGCTGCAGCGGAGCCCGTCTGGAACCTTCCGAGGCATCCGGCGTCGAAAGCCGGATTTTGAGCAACCGCTACCTCCGCGCCGAAGTCGTTCCCGATGCCTGCGGAGCCGTCGTGTCGCTGCAATACCGTCCGACCGGCACGGTCCTGACGGAACCGTTCGAATATTCCGTCAGCAAGATCGACCTGCTTCCCGATCAGGTTTCCGCCAATGCCGCGGGAAGCCGCACATGGCTTTGGAAAGAAAAGAACATGCTCAGCGCCCGTTTCACGGTTCAGCGGGAACTCAATACGCCGGATCTCGGCGAAGTCGTCATGTCTGCCCGCTATTATCAGGGAACGGGCGTCGTTCTGGAACGCCGAATTCAACTGGAGCGGAACTCTTCCGAGTTGAAACTGTTTCTGACATTCCGGAATCCCGGGAAAAGCGCGGTCACGGTCATTCCGTGGGAGAATGCCGTCATGCAGCTGAATCCGGAGCGGATGGATGATGTCCTGCTGCCGGTCCGCGGCGGTGTCGGACGGGTCGGCGAATATGGCGTCCAGCGCGTGGAAAACGACCGCATATTCGCCGATGACGCGACGGTATTTTCCAAAGAGGTGAAAATCGCTCCCGCCCGCGGCTGGATTGCCCGCCGGAATGCCGGAAGTCCATTGATTCTGGCGATCCGCACGGACATGAAAAACCTTCAGCCGGACGGCTTCTTCTATTCCTGGAAAATGCAGGGGAATTCTCCCGTTCATACCATGGAAATCATTTTCACTCCTTTCCTTTTGAAGCCCGGAGCGGAAAAAACATTTGAAGTGGATTATCTAGTCTTTCAGGGACTTGAGGATTTGAAGGAGATCTGCGGCGACATCGGACTCGATTGCCGGGTGACGGATTCGCAAATCAACCTGTCCCTCTGCGGTGTCCGTCCCGTTGCGGCGGATACGCTTTCCCTTGTTTTGAAGTCATCGGAAGGGCGGGAATTTTCTCTTGGGAAAATCAATGTTCCCGCCTTGAACCCCGGAAAAGCCGAGAGGCTGACTTTCAGACTGCCCCCGCTTTCAAAGGGAGAATACCGCATTCTCGGCAAGTTCGGCTCGGGGAAGGAGTTCACTCTTCTGGAGCCGCTTGTCCGCAGTTCACGTCCGTAATCCGGTCCGGCTTTCTGAGGCGGCAGTTGAATTCGCCAGGCTGTTTCTCCGTGGCGCTTCGGAGGAATGGCATCCGTAAAGGCCGTCCATGCCGAAAAGCGTTTGACGCTGCCCGTTTCAAGGATTATATTAGCCTGAAACGAGAACCGGAATGGCGGCGGAATGATGCGATTATCGGGAATTATGACGGCGATGGTTGTTTGCTCAACCCTGATGGCGGCGGATCCGGATTCGGCCAGAATCAAGGAACAGGCGATGTCCTATTTCGCCGCGGAACAGACCGATTCCGAAGCGAAACGAACATTCGAATCCCAGCAGCCGGACGGTTCCTGGAAAGGGATTGATTATAACCATAAGGGCCGCGGAAGCTGGGCTCCGGCCGCTCACTACAGCCGCACCCGCATCCTTGCCGCCGCTTACCGCCGGGAGGGGTCGGTCTTCTTCGGAAAACCCGAGGTGCGCGATGCGGCGATCCGCGCGCTCGAATACTGGGCTCAGCACGATTTTACCAGTCCGAACTGGTGGCATCAGAGCATCGGAACCCCGATGGGGCTCTGCGAGGTGATCCTTCTCCTCGGCGACGAATGTCCTCCGCGGTTGCGGGAAAAACTTCGCCCCATACTAGCAGCCTGTCGGACTTAAAAGCAAGTTCTGCGAGAAAAATCATAAAAGCATGATATATTACCAGTCAAAAAAAAGGTGTATGATGGCAGCGAAATTTGTGATATTGGACCGAGACACGCCAATGATGTTACCGCC
>CASEFP010000180.1 GCA_949287225.1 uncultured Lentisphaeria bacterium | reverse complement strand
TTTTTTGGATGGCCATGTTCTGTCCTTTCGTTTGAAAGTACCGGATTTAGCCAATATAGACGTGTTTTGACAAAAAGAAAGCCCGAAGCGGCACTAAATGGCACCTTTCGAGCAGATTTGAGCTTAAAATGGCGGAGAGAGTGGGATTCGAACCCACGGTAGAGTTACCCCTACACAACATTTCCAATGTTGCGCCTTCGACCACTCGGCCATCTCTCCGGGAAACGGAAAATTCTGTAATATAAAGCAGTATTTGGCTTTGTCAAGCAAATTTTCATTTTTTCACCGATAAATTGACTCCTCAAAAGTTCTTCAGATACGAAAAGAAAATGAAAAAGCAAAGGAAGCACCTTCAAAACAGCTAACTTCAGGGTTACACTGTCCCGGAAAGTTTTGCACCTGCGAGCACAACAGGAGCCGAAAGACACTTGATTCTTTCCGGAAAGAGTATATTGTAACCGGATACATTGAAAGGAGACAAAAAGAGATGAACCGTTTGGTGGGTGACAGGAAGTTTTATGCCCTTTTCTTCTCAATGACCCTTACAATCGCCATGCAGAGCGCGATTGTCTTTTCCGTGAATCTTGCCGACGCGATCATGCTTTCGCGCTATTCCGAAACGGCACTTTCCGGTGTCGCACTCCTTAATCAGATTCAGTTTCTGCTGCAGATGCTGGTGTTCGGCGTGGCGGAAGGAGCGCTTGTCTTCTCCTCCCGCAGCTGGGGTGAGCGCAGGATCGGACCGATCCGCGAGGTAACGAATATTGCAATGAAATTCGGAGTGGCCCTTGCTGCCGTTCTCAGTCTCACAATGCTGCTCTTCCCGGAATTCATCCTGCGCCTGATGGCAACCGACGATGCGGTGATCAGCGAGGGGGTGCGTTACGCTCGGATCATCGCATTTACCTATCCGGTATTCGCCGTGTCGCAGATTCTCATGATCATGCTGCGGAGTGTCGAAACCGTCCGGATCAGTTTCTACCTTTCCATCGTGACCTTTTCCGTCAACGTGACGTTGAATTATCTGCTGATATTCGGAAATTTCGGCTTTCCGGAGCTCGGCTGCCGGGGCGCCGCCATTGCCACGCTCTCGGCAAGATTGCTGGAACTGCTGCTGATCATCGGATACACCCGTCTGATCGACCGCAAGGTCGAACTCCGGCTGCGGCATATCTTCACTGCAATGAACCGGGGACTTCTGCGCGACTACATCCGTGTCGGTTCGCCGATATTCCTTTCCGGAACGATCTGGGGAATCGCGATGGCAATTCAGACGGGCATTCTGGGACATCTCGGCAGCACGGCGATCGCGGCGAACTCCGTGGCGACGACCGTCTTCCAGATCGTGACCGTGTTCACCTACGCGTCCGCCAGTGCGGCGGCAGTCATAACCGGCAAGACCATCGGAGAGGGCCGCACAGAGCTGATCCGCCCATATACGCGGACATTCCAATGTCTTTTCCTCTGCATCGGACTGACCAGCGGCACCCTGCTCTTTTGTCTCAAAGACCCCGTTATTGTACTCTTTTCGGGACTTTCGGAAGAGTCTGTTGCCCTGACGCTCCGCTTCATGACTGTGCTTGCTGTGACGACGGTCGGAACCGCCTACCAGATGCCCTGTCTCACGGGAATCGTCCGCGCCGGAGGCGAAACTGATTTCGTGCTCAAGAACGACCTGATCTTCATGTGGCTTCTGGTATTGCCGTCATCGTTTCTCGCGGCATTTGTTTTTCGCCTTTCTCCCGTCGCGGTCTTCGTCTGTTTGAAATCCGACCAGATCCTGAAATGCGCGGTTGCGGCTTATAAGGTCAACCGCTACACCTGGATCAAAAAGATCTCGCGCAGCAGCTGACTCCGCCTTATTTCCCTGCCGCCAGAGCCTCTTTCAGAACCGGAAGCACGCGTCGGTACATCATATAGAATCCCAGATCGTTCGGGTGGCAGTGATCCACGGTGCACATGTTCTGCCCGGCCTCTCCGAACAATTCATTCCCGTCGATGAACCAGACTTTTTTATCGCCGGCCTTGACTGCGTTTTCATACGTTTTCCGGATGATGTCACGCCGTTCAGGCGAAATCCAGGAACACTTGGAAAGCATAATGACCGGGAGATCGGGATTCGCCTTGCGCACAGCCTGGAAAAAGGGTTCGTGGGTTTTCGCAAGATGCGCGGCATTCGGCGCATTGTAATCGTAATCCATCACGAATACGGCGAGATCGAGTTTCCCGATCGCTTCGGCAAGCGCGATTTCCCCTTTGGCGCTGCCGGAGAAGCCGAGATTGATCTGCGGAGCGTCCACTG
Organism: uncultured Lentisphaeria bacterium; assembly: GCA_949287225.1. Lineage (GTDB taxonomy): Bacteria > Verrucomicrobiota > Lentisphaeria > Victivallales > UBA1829 > UBA11452. Next base: position 1,885 of record CASEFP010000180.1, on the reverse strand, counting down.
CGCGGCAGAGCATGGTCGTATAGTTGTTCGCCGGGCGCGAGGCGCATCCGCCCTGTGTGATGGACGATCCGTAGAAAAGGACCGGCTTGCGGATTTTCTGCGGATCAGGCGGCAGGATCTGACTGCCGGGCTTCACGCCGATTTCCAGATTCTGCACGCCGCTGTAAAGCGGAAGATAGAGGGTATAGGCGCGCACTTTGCCGCGCGGCACGCTGTTGAAGCGCTGTTCCAATGTTTTATTCCGGTTCTGCAGCGACGGCTGAATCGTGGTCAGATAGAGTTCCTTGCCGTCATCTCCGACGGTATAGAGATCGAACCCCGCGCTTCCCGTGCGCGGCATATGGTTCATGTTGCTGAAGGACCGGTAATCAGCCCGGATTGTCAGGTAGGGCGAATCCGTTTTGAAGCGGACTGTTCCGCCGGATGTGTGCCGAGCCAGAGCGAGAACGCCGCGGTTGACTTCCTTTTCCGTGAAATTCTCCGGAATGCGGTAAAGCGGCCCCTTGCCGTTCCACCAGGGAAAGCCGGTCACTTCAAAGGGGGCTTTCAACGCATTGAAATAATGCACGGAAAGCTTGCCGACTTTCGCAACCCGGAAATTTTTATCAATTTCAGTGATGTCCTGTGCGGACAGAGAGCAGGCGCAGAATGCAAACAGGCATGCACACACCAGAAGATGACAGCTTTTCATGCAGAATACTCCTTTTATTTCATTAGTGTCAATCGAATCGGGAGATCCGAAACGAATCCGTTTTTCAGGAAATTCCCTTGTTCCTACGGACAATATACAGCACCCCCGCTCAAATTTCCAGCAGCGCTCTGATGAAGTGATATTTTTCCCGGATCGTTTCCAGGAAATTCCGCCGATTCGCGGAAAACGCACTACCATTCTGCTCCTTTCATTGTATAGTATGAATATGGGAAACTCTTCGGAACAAATGTAATTCAACAGGACTGTCGGGAAATGAAAAATCTGTTCTTCGCTTTGTCCATTCTGCCGTTCCTTCTTCTCCCTGCGCAGGACAAAGTTCTTCTGGAAAAAACCGGGGCGAAAGTGGATCCTTCCGGGAACATTATGATCGGCTGCGCATTCATCCGGAAAAGCGACCGGACGATCTCCTTTCCCGGCAGGATCAACATTCGTGACGGCGTGATTGAAGTACTTGTCTCAACGCGCCGGGGAAGGATGCACGAAAGCCTGATTGTAACGGATCTTGATCCATTCCAGCTCCAGATGGCGCTGATTCTCGCAGGATACCGCAACGGAGACTGGAAAACGGCGGATACGTTCCAGATCGAGGTGGTTCCGGAAAAATCCGTCCGCCTCCCGATTGATGAATGGCTGTATGACAATACCGCGAAAAAAAAGAAAACCAGGGGAGCTTATTTCTTTGCAGGATCCAGTTTCAAAGACGGACGCTGCCTCGCTTCCCTGGAAGGAAATCTCATCAACATCAACAGTCTGGATAAAAACACAATCCTGAATGCCGCACCGGACGGAGACGCTCCGCTGCACGAATACATCGTCAGAAAGGAAAAGATACCACCGCCGAAACTGAAAAATGCCGATTCCCCGCTGGAGGGGTATGAGGAAACACACGTTCGAGTCATCCTCATTCCCATCCCCGCTCCGGATAAATGACCGCCCGGATACCCAGCTCATGCCGCAGCGGAATTCTGCCGGGCTCTGGAGGTTTCCAGCCGCCTGTCGGATAGCCGGAAACCGATTGGACTGCGCAGAATTGCAAATGAATTACCGCGATGCAAGCATACGCGGTATCGGGGATTTCGCCTGCGGCGACCAGCTTACGCAGCTGGACCGCGGCAGGACTGAGAGTCCTGCACGAAGCATTTTTGCGATGCAGAGCATCGCTGTATGAAACTG
>CASEFP010000179.1 GCA_949287225.1 uncultured Lentisphaeria bacterium | reverse complement strand
CTTTCCGGATCATTTCAAGTCCGCTTTGTTCATCATGCCCCGCCATGCAGAGGGTCATGGAGTAATTTGCCTCTTTCAAGTGTTTTGCCAGCTCGTCGATCAGGCGGATCGTGTGAGCATTCCGCATGTCGCACACGAGCACGCCAATCAAACCGGTTGAATGAGAATTCATCACTTGCGCTGCAAAATTCGGCTGATATCCCAGCTCCCGGATCGCTTTGTGGACCTTTTCGACAACTTCTGCGCTGATCTGTCGTTTTCCGCTCAAAGCATGCGAGACGGTACTCTTGGAAACCCCAAGATAACGAGCGACATCGTTGATGGTTACTTTCTTATCCCGCATTTTTATGACTGTCCTGTTTTTTTGTTTTATCAAACCGGTTTGCTTAATAAAATTATAACAGAAATTGCAGAAATGTCAATCCCTATTTTAAAAAAAACAGGAATTTTTTTATCCGGTTGATCCGGAAAAGTTCATGAAAAGGCCGGGCTCCGGACGATGGAGCGGATGGAACAGGGAAGGATTTGCAAAGGTTCTCCGGGAAGTCGTTCATGCGAGCGGCGGAAGATTCCGGAAAAGTCCGTCCGGGAGAATGGTCTCCCAGCAGGAAGGGAAGGCTATTTTTTGACCTGCTGGAAGTTGTTGACCGCTTCTTCCGCGCAGTTCAGGAGGAACTTGGCATCCTTGTCGCCGATTTCATCCGGGATAAATTTTACGTCTTCGGCCTTTTTGTGGAAAAGGAACAGAAACCAGGTGCATCCCTGAAGATATTTTCCGCGGCAGTTGAGATGGAAGGTATCGCGCCGGATCTCCATTTCGCCGGTTTTCCTGCTTTTCCTCCAATGGATGTTTCCGACGACATCGCCCGCCTGATTCGGGAGATCGGGAAAGTTCAGGGTATCCAGAAGGGCGGGATCGTAGTTGCGGAATTTGAGCGGCGATTTTTCCCGGCTGATCTGAATGGCATAACCGACTGGAATGATGCGGAAATTGTATCTTTTCGCCAGATTGATATAATTTGCGGTCAGACGGTTGTACATTTCCTTCTGTCCGAATTTCCATGCGGGATTTTTCGGAGCGATGCGGGGATCGTCGGAGCGGTATGCCCAGGTCTGATGAACGACGATTTCCGCCTGCGGGGCGTATTTCCGGATGATGGCGATGAGTTTATCTGCATCAGATCCGAATGTTTCCGCTTTCCAGCTCTGATGACTCCCCTGCTGAATGGTGACGATGTCCCATTTTTCGGCGGTCAGCAGCTCCTTGAGATTGGCCTGATGGTTTTTCGGATTTCGGGGATCAAGTCTGAGATTGGTCCAGTAGGGCTTGCAAGCCGGGTCCTGTTCCGCCTGTTCGAATACTTTGCAATGATGTTCAAAGGTGCATCCGCCGATCATGGCCTGTCCGAGTTTGAGTTTGCAGTCCGGCGCGGCCTCTGCCAGTTTCGGCAGATAGGCAAGCACGCTCTGGGACAAACTGTTTCCGATCATCAGGACCTTGAGGTCCTTTGCGCCGCATGAGAATGCGATCATTGCGGCCGCCGCCAGTAAAAATGCTTTCATGCTGTTTCCTTACGTCGCTGAACGGTTGATTTCATTTTCCGGAGGGACAGGCACGCTCCGGAAAATGAGTCCGCCGGGAAGATACCCGGCGGGAATGGATATTCTGTTATTTTTTGACCTGCGGGAATTTTGCGACGGCTTCTTCCGCACATTCCGCGAGGAATTTGGCATCTTTATCGCCGATGTTGTTCGGAATGAATTTCACGTCAGCCGCTTTTTTGTTGAAGAGGAACATGAACCAGGTGCATCCCTGCAGATAGTTTCCGCGATTGTTGAGATGAATGGAATCGCGTTGGATCTGCATTTCTCCGGATTTCTTATTCTTTCCCCAGTACATGTTGCCGACGACATCGCCGGCCTGGCTCGGCAGATCGGGGAAATTCAGGGTCTTGAGGAGCGCGGGATCATAGTTGCGGAACTTGACCGGGGATTTCTCGCGGCTCAGCTGAACGGCATAGCCGACAGGGAT
>CASEFP010000178.1 GCA_949287225.1 uncultured Lentisphaeria bacterium | reverse complement strand
AACAAATTTTTATGTCTATTTTTGCTTTCTGTGCATTCTTACCAAGGGAGTTTGAGCGTAACGGAACTTTATCAAAAAAAACAATTTATAGGTTGCGAAAATTCCTGAAATGGTGTATTATTAAGCTTAAAATAAGGTTGCGTATTTTCCTATATGCGCCGGTTTTATGTCTATTGAGTAGTGATAAGCGCAATGACTACCAGAAGTTCGATCAAGGTAAATTTGCTTTTGCAGCCGTCCGCTGAAGCAGGGGCCTGTATGAAAGAAAGATCCATTTTGAAAAATCCTTTCTGACGGAACAGTATCTGTCATTGACACGCTGAACTGAATACAGTCTGTACTATAGTACAGAATTCAGGAAAGGTCAATTGACTGAAAATAGGATACAGTTCTTTTTTTCCAGGAACACGCTTCTTCCTGCTGTCATTCCGCTCAGGGACGTGGAAAAGGTCGATACGCACGGAGAATCCGGCGGGAAACTCCAGGTATCTCTTCTTTTTTTCTCAGGAGAAAACAGCTCTCAGCCGGGGAAAGAGAAATGCAGAAGGATGATCCGCATTGTTCTCATTCATACAGAAGTGAATTCGACTTGTAGGCAATGTCTTTTTTTGAGAGCGGACCCGAACGAGGAGCGGGGATGACGGAAACATGTCCATCCAGAAAGAGAAAGTTTGCCGAATTCAAATGCCGCAGATATCCGACCCGGAGGATTGCCGTTGTATACAGATCGGTCTGTACGATATTATTGAGCTGTTCCGAGTCGTTGCGGGAAGCGAGGATCGGGAAGGTTCCCTTGGCACCGTCACAGAAGATGAAAGTGCGTCCGTAATCCCTGATGGTGTCGAATTTTTTTCCGGCAATAGTCGTATTCATGGAGAAGACCTCCCATGTTTTCCAGTAGTCTGTGGCCGGATTCCTTCCGAAGAGCTTTACGCTGGTACTTTTGAGATAGGGGCAGGAGATGATCGGATTGTTGAAACTGACCGTCCCCTGTCCCCAGAGAGGTTTGGAACAATCCCTTTTCGTCCCGATATATTTCCCGAGAAGCATATCCCATGCAGGGTATGCGTCTCTTTCCGTTCCATCAATTTCAGTCAAATATTTCACCTGATAGAACGGGAGGGTTTCCCGGTTGTCCGTGACATACATGGAGACGCCCATGGCGAGTTGTTTCAAATTGGATCCGCAGACCATGCGTTTGGCGGCATCTCTGGCATTCGCGAGTGCGGGCAGAAGCAGAGAGGCGAGAATTGCAATAATTGCAATCACCACCAGCAGTTCAATCAGCGTGAACATTCTTCTGTGGAAAATCATTTGTTTTTCTCCGGAATAGATTTGCAATCCAGGATTATTTCAAATACTATATTATACATCTGGAAAGAGGAAAAGTGTATTGATTGAGAATTTTATTTTTTGATTAGGAATATTTTTTTCATGAGTATTCTATCGGAATATAATCTTGACGTATTCTATTGTTACACGGCTCCGCCGGATCGTGCGATCCCGGGCCGCATTGTCCGCAAGGGCGTCGAGATCGTAGAACTCATTACGGACGGAGAGGTACTGTTTGAAACCTTCGGACAGATGAATGCTTATGGGAGGGGTACGATTTTCTGGCACAAGGAATATGACTATACGGTTCACATTTCCGTGCCGGGGAAACCGTATTCCTGCATAGCCTTTCAATTTGTCGCCCGGCAGAAACGTCTTGTTCCGCGTGTCAGCCACTGGGTGGATCTCTCCACGATGGATCTCTTCATTCAGAAGGTATTTCAGGCCAGACAGCAGGAACACTGCGACCTGGATATTCTGGAACAGTGTTTCCGCGGGGAACTTCTCTGGAATGCCTACCGTTCGACACTGGCTGCCGGGGAGCAGGTATATCCGGCTTCTCTTGCCAGGATTCTTTCTTTTATCGGGCAGCATCCGGAGGCGGATTTTGATTTGCGGGATGTGGCGCTTTCCTGTGGTGTCAGTCTGCCACATCTGTTTCATCTTTTCCACACTCACATGGGCAAGACGCCCATGAACTATATTATGGAATCGCGTCTCAAATACGCCGCGCTGATGATTGCGCGCAGCAATCTGCCGATCAAGGAGATTGCTGAAAAAAGCGGATTCCGGCATCTGGAGGTGTTTTACCGTCGCTTCAAAAGTTTTTACGGATGCAGTCCCGGACTTTACAGAAACCGTCATCAGGGAAATACCGGGGAACTTTCCGGAGCTGCGGAAGCGAATTTCTTTTCTCTCTGTCCATAAGTTTTTCTGATATGGCGGGGATGGGGGGCCACCTCCATGCGTTCCAGGAAGAAACAAAAATTATAAAAAATAAAAAAAATACGGCAGGCTTGTCTGCCGGGTGCAGGAGATGCAATCCTGCCGAGGAGTATGAGGGCGAGGAGCCCTCATGCTTTTAAGAAAAAAAATAAAATAAAGTGAAAATAAAAAAAATACGGCAGGCTTGCCTGCCGGGTGCAGGAGATGCAATCCTGCCGAGGAGTATGAGGGCGAGGAGCCCTCATGTTTTTTTGCTTTTTTAAAATTT
>CASEFP010000177.1 GCA_949287225.1 uncultured Lentisphaeria bacterium | reverse complement strand
TGTCAAAGATATGGATTTAATGTCGGAGCGGATAAATTCTCGCTACTGACAATAGAAAACGGAAAAACAAGCATTATGCGTCTATCGGAATGGACATTGATTTCCCAAAGCCAAAAATCTCACTCCGACAGGCTGCTAGGGGATGACTATGACGACGAACTGTATTATCCTTTGCCTTCTATAAAAAGCAATCCTCCTGATCCGAAGGAGATTCAGGTGCCGCTGCTTCGGATTCTGAATCATGCCTTTTCGCTTCCGGAACCGCCGACGGCGTTTATTGTGCCTGCCAGGTATGCGGTGAAATTCAAGGAGCTGCTGCTTGCGCGGGAAGTTCGGATTCCGGAGGATGTTTCGCTGGTTTCTTTCGGCTCAGAAATTTTGCAGGAATTTACACAGGCCTATTTCGATTATCGTAAAATCTGGGAATATGGACTTCAACGGATGCTGGAACTCCTGGACGGCCGGAATCTGGAACCGCAAAAGAAACTCCTGAAAATTACATGCCTGTCCGGGCCAAGTACCGGACGGGTGTCTGGCGGACAGAAAAAAGAATGTAATCATAAGATTCACTCACATAATAAAGGAGTCAAATGAAATGCATCGCGGAAAATCATTTGCTTTGATCGAGCTTTTAGTTGTTATTTCTATCATTGCCATTCTTGCAGCCCTTCTTCTGCCTGCATTAGGCGCGGCGAGAAATAAAGCAAAATCAGTCCGTTGTACAGGAAATTTGAAACAAATGGGAAATGCCTTCTCCATGTACACCGTTGATTATGCTGACTGGGTTCCGACACACAGAATGGATGAAGTTCCCAATGGACAAAATCAATACGGATGGTGGTTTTGCAGAGATGGTCTTGGCGGGTACTTGAACTTCAAAGGCGGCAGAAACTATTCATGGCTTAATTATTCATGGAAGAACACAGTCTTTGATTGTCCCGGCAACAACAATCTAACAAGGGCATCCTACGATCCGAAAAAAATTTCCATCTATATCTGTTATGGTTACAATCTCAGTGCTAATGGTCTGGGCGGCATGACAAACGGTTACATCAAACCTTTTCTGAAGATCAATATGGTTGCGAACGATACAATAATTATCGGCGACACTGGACCAGTATCGACAGAACCCAAGGGTTGTTTCTGGTTTTCCGCCCATAATTGGAGTGGCTACGGGTTATGGGGCGCTTATCCATGGCACTTCGGAGGACTGAATGCCGTGGCACTTAACGGCAGTGTTGAATACTTCAAATATTCTTCCCTTTACACACAGAGAACCCAGCCAGAGGAACCGAGAATTACAAGAATGAAAGATTAAGAAGGATATTCCATTATGAAAACCCGAATTATTTTATCCGTGATCCTGTTAACCGCGGTGTATCTGAACAGTGCAGAAATCAAAACGTTCGGAGGCGCCGAGTTTCAAATCCTGCCTGATGGAAAGATTCAGGTAAGCTATCAGCCGGGGAAAGGATGGCCTCAAATCAGGATCCCCATTCCAGACAGAAAATGGGGGACAGGGGAAATGGTCATGACAATCCGGCAGGTGAAACCTGAACGGAAACTCTCTTACGGAATCACAATCGGGACAGTAAATCCGAAAAATGCCCTGCAAGGCTCCTATATTCACCAGCAGCTGCAACATGGTAAAGCAGTCAGATTTAATTTCCCCGAAAAGGGAACAGTTAAGCCTGATGAACTTTTTATCGCGGCAAAAAATCCCACCGAAATATCTGTTCTGGAAATCAGCGGTATTGAAACAATGGTATCCTCTCTTTCCGTCAGAAAAAAGAAGATGCGCATGAAACCTCTGCTGGCGGTCCAATTTAAAGGGAAATCAATATTTCCCATTGGAGCCTATGATATGCATCCGACCGGCGGCAAGGCAATGATCACAATCGACCCCGGTTTTCTGGAAGCCGGAGGAAATTTTGCAGATTTCGGAGTGATCTGTATGCCCTGGACCTATTATAACACCCATTCACAGCCAGCCATTTTTTCAGCCCTTGAAACCATCAAAAACGATAAACGCTTCGAAAACGTGGCACTTCTTGTCGGATTGGGCTGGAATCTGCTGATGGATGATGCGGAAACACCACCCGGGAAATGGGGAATGAATACTTATGTAACTCCGCCCCGGGGTGTCTCACTTGAAAAACGCAGGCAGGAACTTACTGAAGCAGTGAAAAAACTCCGTTCTTATCCCAATGTGATCGGTTATACCATGGATGAACCGGAAAACCTGATCTGGCAATATTACAAAAAGCACTACAGCGACGACTGGGAAAAAAATAAAGACAAAGGGCTCTCAGCTAAAATGCTCGAATGGATCGGCTGGACCAATGAGATTATCCGCAAAAATCATCCGGGAGCCCTCCGCATGCCGATTATCGCCTGGTGGACCAATTATCTGTCTGCAGCCCCCCTGTATGATGTACTGATAGCCAATACTTATGTCAAAGTAGACAAAGAAGAGTTTTCCGGTCCTCTTTACGATGTCTCATATGATGCGGCTATGCAGGTTGATGCTGTAAGACGGGCGGGAGGAGGACGTACGGCGATTTTCATGCCGCAAATGTATGATAATCTGAATGGTATAATACGCCCGCTGACACTTCGGGAACAGCGTTATGTAAATTTCGCACCGATTACGCGTGGAGTCATGGGGATTTACGGCTGGAGACTTCAGCGTTGCTCCTCTGATTACCGGAAAAGCGTAATTTATCCGGCGATGAAGGAGGTCAGTCTGCTTTCATCGTTTTTCCTTGGGGAATGGCACGATGAACTGGTATCCAGCGATCATGACACTGCCACTGCGGATTATTTGAAAAAGTTCAAAGTAAGAATTCGTCTGGTGGAAGGAGAAGAGGAGGATGACAACGTCTTCGTCAAGGATATCGTGCCTGACGTTACTTATTGTCTGCGGAAACATCCGGATGGTCGTCATCTCCTCCTTGTCGCAAACAATCGGCGAGAACCGCTTACAGTGAAGTTCCAGCTGGATTTGAAGAATCTGCCGGCTCATTTGCAGGATGTTCTCGACGGGCATAGAGTAAGAGTAAATGCAAAGCAGGGTACCTTTCAGGATACTTTTGCTCCATTCGATATACATGCCTATATCATTTCTGCAAATTAATTCCAAGGAACAGGTGGGGCAAATTCTAAATAATAAGGTAAACAATGATTTTTCCTGTTTTATTCCGGACAAAAAACTGGCAGCTCTACTGATATGCTGAAAAGATCTTTAGATTCAAATCATAAATAGAAATCTCCGTCCTAGTTTCAGAGATTGATTCATTCTCCAGTCTCAAGAAAGTTATTATGGCTCCTGGTGTCTGGAATATATATCCCGTCGAAAAATCGGGCGGGCGATTTTTCTTTACAGATGCACCGTTTCTGTTACATACAGCAGCAGATCCTTCCGTATTATGTTGTCCGTGCAGACAGCAGATTTCCGAGAGAGCGGAAAATGTTGCATTTCATGAGAAAGTCTGTTCTTTTTTCCCAGTCTGTCCTGCCCGGGAGTTTGTCTGCTGGATTTTTCTCCATCCGCATGCAAGGGTAACCATTCTGTCCAGTTGATCCGCGAAAGCAGCACCGACAAGTGTTTATCGTCAAATCCCGGGAAGAGTTCCGAAGAAATTTCAAATCTTCTCCGGAAAAATTTTATCAGGGCCACTTTTATGAAAAAAAAACCGTCAAATACTTGACAAAATCCGCTTTCCGGGCTATTTTATCTATTCAGCTGAATTGTAAAAGAATGGACTCTTTTCAAAATAAACAACTCAACAACCTAATGGAAGGATTGGCACTATGGCAATCAAAGTCGGTATCAATGGTTTCGGAAGAATCGGACGCATGGTCTTCCGCGCGGCAGTCGAGAATTTCAGCAATGACATCGAAATCGTCGGAATCAACGACCTTCTCGATCCTGATTACCTCGCCTACATGCTTAAGTATGACTCCGTCCATGGCATCTTCAACCATGACATCAAGGTGGAAGGCAACTACATGATCGTCGACGGCAAGAAGATCCGGCTCACGGCGGAAAAGGATCCCACCCAGCTCAAGTGGAATGAAGTTGAGGCTGAAGTCGTTGTCGAGTCCACCGGACTCTTTCTTGAGGATGCCAAGGCCCGCATGCACATCCAGGCCGGCGCGAAGAAAGTCATCATGTCCGCTCCCTCCAAGGACAGCACCCCGATGTTCGTCTACGGCGTCAACGACAAGACCTACGCCGGGCAGGACATCATCTCCAACGCTTCCTGCACCACGAACTGCCTCGCTCCCATCGCGAAGGTTCTCAATGACAAGTTCGGCATCGTCCGCGGCCTCATGACCACGGTTCATGCCGCCACAGCCACCCAGAAGACCGTTGACGGCCCCTCCAAGAAGGACTGGCGCGGCGGACGCGGCATCCTTGAGAACATCATTCCGTCCTCCACGGGCGCTGCCAAGGCGGTCGGCAAGGTTCTCCCCGCTCTGAACGGAAAACTCACCGGCATGTCCATGCGCGTTCCGACTTCCGACGTCTCCATCGTCGACCTCACGGTCGAGCTGGCGAAAGAGGCCTCCTACGAGGAAATCTGCGCCGCGATGAAGGAAGCCTCCGAAGGCGAGCTCAAGGGCGTTCTCGGCTACACCAACGAAGCGGTTGTCTCCACGGACTTCCGCGGCGATGCCCGCACCTCCATCTTCGACGAGAAGGCCGGTATCGCTCTGGACAAGACCTTCGTCAAAGTCTGCTCCTGGTATGACAATGAATGGGGCTACTCCAACAAGGTCCTCGAAATGGCCCGCGTCATCTGCAAGTAAGCCAGTTTGACACTTACCTTTTCAAAGGGCGGACGGCATCCATCCGTCCGCCCTTTTTTCTTATGAAGTGGATCCAAATAAAAGAAAAGGGTTTTTACCATGAATAAAAAGACACTGCGCGACGTTGATCTCAAAGGGAAACGCGTCATCATGCGCGTTGATTTCAATGTGCCCATCAAAGAGGGCGTCATCAAGGACGATACCAGAATCAAAGGCGCTCTTCCCTCCATCAAATACGTGCTTGAGCAGGGCGGCAGCCTTGTTCTCATGAGCCACCTCGGCAGACCTGATGAAAAGGGCATCACCGCCGACACCAGCCTCAAGGTTGTTGCCGAATATCTTTCCAAGCTCCTCGGCAAGCCTGTGACCTTCGTTGCGGACTGCGGCAAGGCGGACGCCGAAGTCGCGGCCATGAAGCCCGGCGACGTCGTCATGCTGGAAAACACCCGCTACTACAAGGAAGAGCAGGCGAAGGCCAAGCAGAAAGACGGCGAGTCCGACGAGGATTTCAAGGCGAGAAAGGCCGCTCTCAAGGAGAAACAGAAAGAGCTGGCGAAGAAACTTGCCTCCTACGGCGACATCTACTGCAACGACGCCTTCGGCACGGCGCACCGCGCTCATGCCTCCACGGCGGTCATCACCAAGTACATCCCGACCTCCGTTGCCGGTTTCCTGCTTGAGAAGGAGATCGAATACCTTGGCAACGCGGTGGAGAACCCGGTCCGTCCGTTTGTCGCTATCCTCGGCGGCGCCAAGGTTTCCGACAAGCTCGCGGTCGTCAGCAACCTTCTGACGAAGGTCAACACGCTGATCATCGGCGGCGGCATGGCCTACACGTTCCTCAAGGCGCAGGGCCACAGCGTCGGCAACTCCCTCTGCGAACTCGACCAGCTCGACTACGCCAAGGAGATGATTGCCAAGGCCAAAGAGCTTGGCGTCAACTTCCTGCTTCCCGTGGACAACGTGGCAGCTGACAAATTCGATCCCGAGGCCAATACGCAGATTGTCGGCGACGACATTCCCGACGGCTGGATGGGACTTGACATCGGTCCGAAAACGGTCGAGCTTTACAGCAACGCCATCAAGGGTGCCAAAACGGTTGTCTGGAACGGCCCGATGGGCTGCTTTGAGATGGAGAAATTCAACAAGGGGACCTTCGGCGTCTGCGCGGCGGTTGCGGAAGTCAAGGCCAACGGCGGAGTTTCCATCATCGGCGGCGGTGACTCGGTCGCGGCCGTCAACAAGAGCGGTCTTGCCGACAAGATGTCGCATATCTCCACCGGCGGCGGCGCGTCTCTCGAATACCTCGAGGGCAAGCAGCTTCCCGGCGTTGTCGCTCTGAATGACAAATGACGCACGGAAAGGAGAGAGGGGCTTTCCCCTCTCTTTTTTCACGGGAGAATCTTTCATGTGAACGGTTCCGGTGATGTTTTCTCTTTTTGCATGTTTGTTCCGTGTGGAAAAAGATTGCATCAAGTTTCCTGACCATGACGGTATATCTCCCTCAGACTCTTTATGGTATCCGGGACCGCATGCCCGGTGTCTTCCCGACAGCAATGTTTGTTCCATTGCTGCCATGGGGGATGTGAAATGTGCAAACTCGCAATCAGGAGAAACTCCATGTCCGGAAAAGGATTGACCGCAGGCAGCTGGAAGTGGGATCAGACTGTTTGCTGCTGTTTGATTCTGGTATTTTTGCTCGGATTGACGGCATGCGCGTCCGGAAATCATGACGCTGCATCGGCGAAAAACGTGATCCGGGTCCGTGAAGGAGTCAAAAGTCTTCCCGCCTCCGTCGGTTTTCCTCTTTCCTGCATGAGCAGAAAAGCGCAATTCACAATCCGGCTTCCGGCTTCGCGCGAAGGGGATGGTTACAAATGGAGCTGCCTCATTCCGGAAACAAGCGGCATCACTTTGCTTTCCCGGAAGTTCATTCCGCCGCGCTGGGATGAAAAACAGCAAATCTCATTCAGCGGATATGAAGAATTTCTTTTTCTGGCATCCAGAAGTGTGGAGGCCACCCTCCATTTCACATATCAGCTGGCATCCAAAAGCACTCTTGAAAGCCGGGATGTTCCTGTAATGGTTCTTCTTTCCGATGAGGAAACGGCGAAAGCGGGGGAACAGCTTTCGCAGATTCATTTGAAGAAACTGTTGGCTGCCGCGCTTGCGTATGCCGCCGACCATAAGGACCGGCTTCCCGATTCTCCGGAAGATCTGCGGAAAAACAAATATCTGCCGGATTCCGCAGAGAACTGTTCTTCTGTCACGGGGAAGCCGTATCTTTATTTCGGAAAAGGTGTTGTCATGTCGAAGATCAAAAATCCGGCGGCGTATCCGGTCTTTCTTTCCCCGCCGGATCCGGCGGAACAGAGTGTTTCCGCCGCCTTTCTTGACGGCCATGTCCAGATTCTCCCGCTGGGAGCGCCTTACAAGAATGTCTCCCAGGTCTTCGACTGGCTGCGTAAGAATAAAGGCCTTGATGCGGAAGCCTGTCACAAACTGAAACAATCCATCGCCCCGCGGGCGGTGAAACCATAAACTCACAATCAAATCAGGAGAAACTCCATGTCCAGAAAAGTATTTATCGCAGGCAACTGGAAGATGAACAAGACTGCTGCCGAAACCGCGGCGCTCTGCCAGGCGCTCAAGGAAAAATTCGCCGACGTCTGTCCGTGCAAGGCGGATGTGGCGGTCTGCCCGCCGTTCACCAGCATCGCGACCGCGATTGCCGAGCTCAAGGGCTCGAACATCAAAGTCGGTGCGCAGAACATCCACTGGGCTGACAACGGCGCGTTCACCGGTGAAATTTCCGGTGCGATGCTCAAAGAGCTCGGCGTCGAGTATGTCATCATCGGTCACAGCGAACGCCGCCAGTATTTCGGCGAAACCGATGAAACGGTCAACAAGCGCATCCAGGCCGCGCTGAAATATGATCTCAAGCCCATCGTCTGCATCGGTGAAACACTTGAGGAACGCGAAGGCGACAAGACCGAAGCCGTTCTTGAGAAGCAGATCAAAGGTGCGTTTTCCGGAATCTCCGCGGACGATTTCAAGAAGATCGTCATTGCCTACGAGCCCGTCTGGGCGATTGGAACTGGCAAAACCGCAACGCCTGACATGGCTGAAGCGACTCATGCCTTCATCCGCAAAGTGCTTGCCGGACTCTATGGCGCGCTTGCCGAGGAAACGGTCATTCAGTACGGCGGCAGCATGAAGCCTGAAAATTCCAGAGAACTGGTTGCTCAGCCCGATATTGACGGCGGTCTGATCGGCGGCGCTGCGCTCAAAGCGGACAGCTTCCATGATCTTGTGAAGAACGCAATCGGCTGACGCCGGAAATAAAATGCGTCTGCGGCCGCGCAAGGAATTGCTCTGCAATTCAAGGATCGTACAGGATTTCGGATTCTGTGCGATCCGGCCGCATAGACCGACAGCGAAATATTTTTCCCCGTAATATCTTCTCCCATCTGCGATCCGGAAAAGGTTTCCGGATCTGATTGTATAAAAATCGGGATTAATGTATCAAAAGTCTTTCATTTGAGCAGAAGAGTCCCGGCAATGCATTACAGAAATGCGCCTGCCATCCAACTTCATACGCTTGATTTACCGCGAAATTCATTGACAAGAGATACTATGAGCTGAACTGGTTTCCGTTCATTGCAGACAGTTGGGCTTATTTTTCCTCGGGACTCAAAGACAATGTAGAAATTGAATTGTCCGGACAGTGCCGGGAAACAAATGAAAAAACAATTCAAAGGCAGTGTTTGAAAAGAATTTCAGAATAAAAAATGGAGCGAGCAATGGGACTCGAACCCACGACCATCACGTTGGCAACGTGATGCTCTACCACTGAGCTATGCTCGCCCGAGGTTTG
Organism: uncultured Lentisphaeria bacterium; assembly: GCA_949287225.1. GTDB lineage: Bacteria > Verrucomicrobiota > Lentisphaeria > Victivallales > UBA1829 > UBA11452. The sequence goes on along the minus strand of CASEFP010000177.1, from coordinate 17,229 downwards.
ATGCGATGTAATATGCCAGTGTTTTCCTGTTTTTCAAGAAGGATTTCAAAAAAAAACGTTATTTTGTTTTCAGAGCATTGTCCAGGACGCTGCCCAGACTGCCGAATGTCTTCGGAGAAGGCTTCGGAAGCGCCTCGTTTCCGACTGCCTTACGCTGATCCTCGAACAGACGGTCCAGCCCGCGTTTCGCCAGATTGAGCATCGTATCGAGTTCCTCGCGCGTGAAGGGTTTCTCTTCCGCCGTGCCCTGCACCTCGACAATCCGGCCGGACTCGGTCATTACGACGTTCATGTCCACATCGGCGGAAGAGTCCTCCTCGTAACAGAGATCGAGCAGGCACTCGCCGTTTTTCATTCCGACGCTGACCGCCGCGACATTCTCACGCATCGGGAAGGTCTGAATCTGTTTGCGTGCCATCAGATTCCGGAACGCGAGCTGGAGCGCGACCGAGGCGCCGGTGATCGATGCGCAGCGCGTCCCGCCGTTTGCATCAATCACATCACAGTCGATATAGATTGTATTCTGCCCGAGCGCGACCAGGTCGATCACCGAGCGGAAACTGCGCCCGATCAGGCGCTGGATTTCCATCGTCCGTCCGCTTTGTTTGCCTTTGGAAGCCTCGCGCTGGTTGCGCTGGTGTGTGGAAGAGGGGAGCAGGCCGTATTCGCATGTGACCCAGCCGCCGGGAACGCCCTGTGCGCGCATCCACGGCGGAACGCCCGGCTCGAATGAAACCGCGCAGATCACTTTGGTTCCGCCGATGTCGATCAGCGCCGATCCTGCCGGATGCGCGAGATAGTTCGGGATGATTTTCACTTTGCGGAGCTGGTCATTTGTGCGGGAGTCGGATCGTTTCATGGCATTACCTCCTGTTTTCCGGAAAAAAAAGAGCCGCCGACCATAGATTTTCTACAGTACCCGGTCTCCACGTTTATGGCTGCTTGGTTCCCCATCTGACCAGGTTCACGCAATTCCGATACATAGAGTCCACCGTCGGCGGCGAAAAATCAAACTTTGTTATTTTGCTGTCTCTTTTCCACGAGACGCCTTACTATTAGCACACAAAGTGAAATATTCAAGCAGCAAAGCGATTTCAGCGCGTAAATTTCTGCGGTCGATAATCCGGTCGATCAAGCCCTTTTTCAGAAGGAATTCGGAGGTCTGGAAGCCCTCGGGCAGATTTGCCTGCGTCGTATCCTTGATGACGCGCGGTCCGGCAAAGCCGATCAGGGCGTCCGGTTCCGCGACGATCAGGTCGCCGAGCGAGGCGAAACTCGCCGTCACGCCTGCAGTGGTCGGATGGGTCATGATGACGATGTAGGGGAGGGAGGCTTCCTGGTGACGTTCGAGCGCAGCGCTGGTCTTGGCCATCTGCATCAGACTGATCATGCCTTCATACATGCGTGCGCCACCGCTGGCGGTCACGATGATGAGCGGCAGTTTCTTCGCGGTGGCGAATTCGATCAGGCGGGTGATTTTTTCGCCGACGACCGCGCCCATGCTCGCGCCGAGAAAGCGGAAGTCCATCACGCCGAGAGCATAGTGGATGCCGTTGAGTTTCGCGTGTCCGCAGACCACGGCGTCGGTCAGCCCGGTTTTCTTTTTGCTTGCCGCGAGCTTGTCCGTGTAGGAGGCGACGCCTTCGAATTTCAAAGTGTCTACTGATTCAATGGCCGCGTCGATCTCCTTGAACGACCCCTCGTCCGTGAGAAGCGCGATCCGCTGCTGTGCCGTCATCGGGTAGTGATAGGAGCAGCGCGGACAGATGTTCAGGTTTTCCTCGCGTGATTTCGTGAAGATGATTTCCTCGCACTTCTTGCATTTTTCCCAGAGTCCCTCCGGGATCTCCTTCTTTTTCAGCGGTTCGTCGGTGAGGGCCGCGTGATGCGCCGGCGGGGGTTCCGCATGAATGCCGCTTATCGTCGAATACTTCGATTTCCTGAACAGTGCTGCCATGATTGTTTCAATCCCTTTGTCTTCTTGCCAATACAAGAACGTCAACTTCCGCAGCGCCCGCGGCAAGGAGTGTCTCCGCCGCCGCGGACAGTGTGGAACCGGTCGTCATTACGTCGTCGACGAGTAATATACACCGCTTCCGGCAATTAGTCGAGTCGATTATTGAAAAAGCGTGATGTAAATTTTGAATTCTCTGCTTCCGGTCGAGCCGCGCCTGCTGTTTTGTCCACTTTTTCCGCCTCAGAAGCGTCTTTACGGGGATCCCGGTTTCGCGTCCGATCTCCCGGCAGAGCAGTGCCGCCTGATTGTAGCCGCGCTGGAGATGCCGGAACCAGTGAAGCGGCGTCGGCACGATCAGGTCCGGGTGAATGCCCGCCTGTCCGAGAAGCCCTGCTGCAAGACGTCCGAGCGGACGAGCAAGTTCCGGCGTATTCCGGTATTTATACTGATAGATCACCTCTTTTGCCGCGCCGTCCATTTTGAAGAGCGCCGCGGCGCGTTTCCAGGGAAACTTTTTTTCAGCGTGGAGACAGTCCGGGCAGACGTCGAGGATCCCGTAGAGCTCTCCGCCGCATCCCGGACAGACCGGTTTCCGGATGAACGGCAGACGCTCCATGCACGTTTTGCAGAACATGTTCGGCGTCCCGTCGAACGGTTCTCCGCCGCAGAGCGGGCAGTTCAGCGGGATGTAAAGCCCCAGCATCTTCTGGAATCCCGTGGCAACTTTTTTGAACAACATTCCTGGCCGTCCGCGTTTGATTTTTTGCGTTTCAGCAACTATATTGCATGCGCATTTTATTAATGAACAACCATAAGGAGGAAATTGCAATGGCGGAAAGCTTTCTTCAGAACAATTTTGCCGAAAGAATCGGCGGAAACATGTTCGGCAAGGACACAAAAATCTACAAATTCGAGAAAATCAAACGCGCGAAACGCGAGGCGATGGCGAAGAATCCGGGCGTCGAGATCATCGACATGGGCGTCGGCGAACCCGACGACATGGCGTTCCCGTCCGTCGTGAGCAAACTCTGCGAGGAGGCCGCGAAGTGGGAGAACCGCACCTATGCGGACAACGGCATCGCCGAATTCCGCGAAGCCGCGGCGCGCTACATGAAGGCGCTCTACGGCGTCGAGCTTGATCCCGACCGTGAAATCTGCCACGCGATCGGAAGCAAATCCGCGCTTACGCTTCTTCCCGCCTGCTTCATCAATCCCGGCGACATCACGCTGATCACGATTCCCGGCTATCCCGTGCTCGGGACATGGACCGAGTATCTCGGCGGAAGCGTCGTCAAGCTGCCGCTCCTGGAGGAGAACGGCTTCCTGCCCGACCTTGATTCCATCACTCCGGAACAGCGCAGACGCGCGAAACTCCTTTACCTGAACTACCCGAACAATCCGACCGGCGCATCGGCCTCTTACGAGTTCTTTGAAAAGGTCGTGAAGTTCGCCAGGGAGAATGAGATTCTCGTGGTCAGCGACGCCGCCTATGCGCCGCTGAACTTTGCCGGGAAGCCCCTGAGCATCTTCGCCGTCCCCGGCGCGAAGGAGGTCGCCGTCGAGCTTCACAGCATGTCCAAGGGATTCAACATGACCGGCTGGCGTCTGAGCTGGGTCTGCGGAAACGAGCTGGCCGTCAAGGCCTTTGCCAATGTCAAGGACAATGCCGACAGCGGGCAGTTCATGGCGATTCAGAAAGCCGCGATCGCCGCGCTCGACGATCAGGCGAACATCACCCCGATGATCAGCGAAAAATATCAGCGCCGCCTGACCAGTATGGTCAACACCCTCAAGGGACTCGGCTTCAACGCGAAGGTTCCCGCGGGTTCCTTCTATCTGTATGTCAAGGCGCCGAAGGCGGCCTCCGATGGAACGGTTTTCGCTTCCGGCGAGGACTTCAGCCAGTGGCTCATCCGGAACAAGCTCATCAGCTCCGTGCCGTGGGATGACGCGGGGAACTATGTCCGTTTCAGCGCAACGTTTGTCGCGCGCGGCGGACGCGAGGCGGAGGAGAAGGTGCTTGCCGAGTTTGCCCGCCGTCTCTCCGACGCGAAATTCACGTTCTGAGTCAAACCCTTTTTCCCCGGAACAGTCGAGGAAAAAATGATGAAAAACAGCGAAAATGGCATGGAAAACGGTGTTGCCGCCGGAGCCGGACTGCCCGCGATTGCGATTGTCGGGCGGCCGAACGTCGGGAAATCGTCGCTCTTCAACGCGATTCTGCGCCGCCGTCAGGCGATTGTCCACTTCGACAGCGGCGTGACGCGCGACCGCATCTCCGCTTCGGGGGTGTTTGAGGGACGGCGCTTCAATCTGATCGACACCGGCGGCCTTGCGATGTTTTCCGGCGAAAAGCGCAAGGTCGGCTTCTGGGATCACTCCATCGAGGCGCAGGTTGAGGCGGCGATCGACTCCGCCGTCACCATTCTGTTCGTCGTGGACGTGCTTGCCGGCGTGAATCCGCTGGATCAGGAGATCGCCCGGCGGCTCCGCGCTTCCGCCAAGAAGGTGATTCTAGTCGCGAACAAGGCGGACAATCAGAAGGCGGAGCATCTGGCCGACGAATTTCATGAACTGGGTTTTGAGAAAATCCATACGGTTTCGTGCCTCCACAGGATCGGGATCGATTCCCTGATGCGCGATGCGCTCGCGGGGATCGCGGAAAATACGGCGTCGGCGGGAGAACCCGCAGAAAGGCGTCCGCTCCGGATTGCCGTGCTTGGCCGTCCGAATGTCGGGAAATCCTCGCTGGTGAACCGTCTTCTGAATGAGGAACGCGTAATCGTCAGCGAGGTTGCGGGCACAACGCGCGACGCGATCGACATTCCCTTTTCGCTCCGCTGCGGAGAGGAAGTTGTGAATGCCGTTCTCGTGGACACAGCCGGGCTTCGCAAGAAATCCAAGATCGACGAGGCCGTCGAGCGTTACAGCATGATGCGCGCGGAAGAGGCGCTGGAAAACGCCGACATTGTCCTTTTTGTGATTGAGGCGACCACGCTGGTTTCCACGTCGCAGGACAAGACGATCGCGCGGATGATTCAGGATTCCGGCAAGGGCTGCGTCATTGTCGCGAACAAGTCGGACGCCTGCACCGGCGTCAGGCGCAAGGAGCTGATTGATGACCTCCGTGCTTCGCTTCCGAAGATGCTCTACGCGCCGCTTGTTCTGCTTTCTGCAAAGAGCGGGCACAATCTTTCCGGGCTCTTCGAGGCGATTGCCGAGCTTCGCGCCCAGATGTCCGTGAAGGTCTCCACCGCGATGCTCAACCGGGTGCTTGCCGACGCGCAGGAGCGCAATCTTCCGCCGATTATCGGCGGGCGTCCGTTCAAGGTGTATTACGGAACCATGACGGGGAACTGTCCGCCGCGCTTTTCGCTGTTCGTCAACGATCCGGCGCTCTGCGCGGAGAACTATAAGACGTATCTGGAGAACTGTCTCCGCCGTGCGTTTCCGTTCACGGGGTTTCCGATCCGCATCTCCCTGCGGGCGCGCCGCCGCGAGGATCTGAACGACATTCTTGCCAGAAAAAAGATGTTCCAGCGCAGACGCGAGGCGGAACGGAAAAAGAACTTCAAGCCCCCCAGGGAGGAGAGCGAGGACGAGTTCGACGAGTGACGCTGTTTTCTCCTGGATGCATGAAATCAGTTTTGGAATTTTTATAAAGAGAGAAAGGTTCTGCATATGATCGACGTTGAAACATTCCCGATTAAAACCGTGGGGGACTGCAAAATCGCCTCCCCGCTCGACAAAACCTCCCCGTTTGTGACCGACGATTCCCAGATCCTCTATGAACATGACATGGTCGATATCCGCGCGGGTGTCAAAAAAGACAACAAGGTCTATGCGTTCCAGAAGGCGGGGCCGCGTGAAAAAATCTTCTTCGACCCCTCCTGGTGCAAGGCGGCGATCCTGACCGCGGGCGGCATCTGTCCGGGCTTGAACAACGTCGTCAAGGGGCTGACCGAAACGCTCAAGCAGGTTTACGGTGTGCCGGTCGTCTACGGCATCCCCTACGGTTATGCGGGCCTGAATCCCGAACTCGGCTACCGTCCCGTTGTACTGGATGAACTGACTGTTGACGGCATTCACGAGCAGGGCGGAACGATTCTCGGCTCCTCCCGCGGGCAGCAGGACACCGATGTGATGCTTGAAACGCTGATGCGCATGGACATCAACATGCTCTTCTGCATCGGCGGCGACGGCACGCTCCGCGCCGCGCATGATCTCGCGGAGGCTGCTTTGAAGCGCAACCTCAACATCTGCATCGTCGGCATCCCGAAGACGATTGACAACGACATCTGCTACATCGACAAGACCTTCGGTTTCGAGACCGCCGTCTATGCGACGAATCCCGTGATCACTGTCGCGCACAACGAGGCGAAGGGCGCGCCCAACGGTGTCGGGCTCATCCACGTGATGGGCCGTGACAGCGGATTCATCGCCGCCTACTCTTCTCTGGCGAATCCGCACATCAACTACTGCCTCGTGCCGGAGGTCAAATTCACGCTCGAGGGGGAGCCCGACTCCTTCTTCCCGATCCTGCACGACCGGTTGAAACGCCGTCATCACGCCGTGATCATCGTCGCCGAGGGCGCGGGTCAGGAGCTCATGCAGGGCGAGCGCCAGCTCGACAAATCCGGCAATCTGCTCAACAACAACATCGGCGTGTTCATCCGCGACAAGATGAAGGAATACTTCAAAAAACAGAATTTCGAGATCAACATCAAGTATTTCGATCCGACCTATCTGATCCGCGGCATTCCCGCGAACGGGACCGACGCCGTGTTCTGTCTCCTCCTCGCGCAGAACGCCGTGCACGCCGCGATGGCGGGCAAGACCGATCTGCTGATCGGCCACTGGAGCGACACCTTTACGCATGTCCCGATCGAAATGGCGGCGCGGCAGCGCAAGAAGATCGATCCCAACGGCTCCCTCTGGCGCTGTGTCCAGATGAACATCCGCTGAACGGGCCTGTGCGTTTGAACCCTTGACGATACAAGATACGGAGAAACTCATGAACGAAGCCTATCAATCCTACCAGAACCCGCTGACGGGACGTTACGCCAGCAAAGAGATGAGCTACAACTGGTCTCCCCAGCGCAAGCATTCCACCTGGCGCAGGCTCTGGCTTGCCCTCGCCGAGTCTGAAAAGGAGCTCGGACTCCCGATCACCGACAGGCAGCTCGAACAGATGCGCGCTCATCTGGACGACATCGACTTCGAGGCCGCCGCGAAGAAGGAGGCCGAACTCCGCCACGATGTGATGAGTCACATTCACGTGTTCGGCGCGCTCTGCCCCGACGCCCGTCCGATCATCCACCTCGGTGCGACAAGCTGTTTCGTCACCGACAACACCGAACTCATCCAGATGCGCGACGGACTGAAGATTCTGCTTGCCAAACTCCTGAAGGTCATCACCATCCTTGCCGACATCGCGGAGAAATACAAGGATATGCCGACGCTCGGCTTCACGCACTACCAGCCCGCCCAGCTGACCACGCTCGGCAAGCGTTTTGCGCTCTATCTTCAGGATTTCGTGATGGACGCCGAACGCGTCCGCGCGGAAATCGCACAGATTCCCTTCCGCGGCGTCAAGGGCACGACCGGCACGCAGGCGAGCTTCATGGAGCTTTTCAACGGCGACCATGAGAAGGTGCGGCGTCTGGACTCCCTTGTTTCCGAAAAGATGGGATTCTCCTCTTCCATCGCCCTCAGCGGGCAGACCTATACGCGAAAGGTGGATTTCTACGTTCTTTCCGTTCTTTCCGGCATCGCGCAGAGCGCCTACAAAATGGCCGGCGACATCCGTCTGCTTGCGAACCTCAAGGAGATCGAGGAGCCGTTTGAAAAATCCCAGGTCGGCTCCAGTGCGATGGCCTACAAGCGCAATCCGATGCGTTCCGAGCGCGTCTGCTCGCTTTCGCGCTACCTGATGAGCCTTCCGGTCAACACGGCGATGACCCATGCCACCCAGTGGTTCGAGCGCACGCTCGATGATTCGGCGAACCGCAGAATCGTGCTCGGAGAGGCGTTTCTCGCCGCGGACGTGATTCTTTCGCTTGCGGCGAACATCTGCAACGGCATTCAGGTCTGGCCGAAGGTCATTCACGCCCACATCATGGCGGAACTGCCATTCATGGCGACGGAAAACATCCTGATGGAAGCCGTGCGCGCCGGCGGCGACCGGCAGGATCTCCACGAGGCGATCCGCTCGCACTCGATGGAGGCCGGCAAGGTCGTCAAGGCGGAGGGGAAACCCAATGACCTGATCGAGCGTCTGGCGAAAGATCCGCTTTTTGCAAAAGTCGCGCCGATGTTCCAGGAGATTCTGGATCCGAAACGCTTCATCGGGCGTGCGCCGCAGCAGGTCGAGGATTATCTTTCCGGCACCGTCCGTCCGCTGATCGCGGAACTCTCGAAAGAGGTGAGTGCGGGCGCGGACGAGGAAATCCGGGTCTGATGCCATGAAAAAGCGCCTCTTTTCCGCATTTTTTTCCGCACTTTGCCTGTTCATTCTGTGCACGGCATGCCAGAGCGTGCCGTATTCCGGACGTTCGCAGTTTCTGCTGACTTCTGTGGACTATGAGAACGAGCAGGGACTTGCAGCGTGGCAGGAGACGCTGAAGACGGAGAAACTCTCCACGAACACCGCCGCGATCAATGCACTGAACCGGGTCGGAGCCCGGATCGCCGAAGCGTCGGGGCAGAAGGATTTCCAGTGGGAGTTCAAGGTGATTGAGTCGGAACAGGCGAACGCGTTCTGCCTGCCAGGCGGGAAGGTCGCCCTTTACACCGGTATTCTCCCGTATATGGACAACGAGGCGGAAATGGCGGTGGTGATCGGACACGAGGTCAGTCACGCGATTGCGCGGCACGGCGGAGAACGGATGTCGCAGGGGGTGCTCCAGAACGCGGGCGCGGCGGTCGTCTCCGTTCTTGCCTCGGGCAGCGCGTATCAGGATCTCGCGGTGAGCGCCTACGGCGTCACGACGAATCTTGCCGGAATCCTTCCTTACAGCCGCCTGCACGAAAGCGAGGCGGACCAGATCGGCATGATCCTGATGGCCAAAGCCGGATACGATCCCAACTACGCGATCACCTTCTGGAAAAAGTTCGGCGGAAACTCGGGCGGATTTCTCGAGGCGTTCACCTCGACTCATCCCCTCGGCGAGGACCGGATTCAGGCAATGCAGGAATATCTGCCCGAGGCGCTGAAAATCTACAACGCGGCAAAGGTTCGCTACGGCGCCGGAAACAAACTCCGCTAGGGGATTTCGCGCGCTGCGCGACCGGCGTTTCGCCGCCGGACCTGGTGGGATAGGGGGATTTCGCGCAGAGCGCGACCAGCGTCTCGCCGCCGGACCGCGACAAGGGCCGGAGGGCCCTTGACCCCGCGAAAAATGCTTTTGCATTTTTCCGTTATTCAAAAAAATTAGGTGAATAGTGCGATGCTCTGCATCGCCAAAAATTGCTTCGTGCAGGACTTTCAGTCCTGCCGCGGTCCAGCTGCGTAAGCTGGTCGCCGCAGGCGAAATCCCCGATACATCGCATGCTTGCATCGCGGTAATTTATTTTCCATGCTTTCTCCAGCGGCGGGGAGACTGTCCTTCGTTTTCAGAGTTCCCGGTTTTTCCTTCTGCGGCTGCCGAACACGATGGCGCCCATGGCGAAGAGGACGATTCCGGCAATGATGAGAAATGCCGTGCGCCGATCAATCTTTTCCTTTTTCGCCGGTTCGATCCGCTGTTCCCGGAGCTTCTGTCCGGTGACTTCGTCGCGTTTTTTCCGTTCCTCTGCGAGACGCTTCTGCTGTTCAAGTGTTTTGGCGACCTGTGTTTCATAGGCTTTGCGCAGTTCGGGATCCCGGAGCTGTTCGCGGATCATCTCCCGCAGTTTTTCGTTGCGCGTCGGCGCAAGGTCGAACTTTTTCATGAGTTCGGCGTGCGTTTCGGCGATCTTCTTTACGGAGTCGGCGTCGGCCTTCCAGTAGCCCTTGCGGACGGCCTCCAGCATGATTCCGGTCATCTCCTGGAGCGCGGCGGGATTGTTTTTCTCGAAGTATGCGCGGATCTCAAGTTTGAGCTTGTCGTCCACATAGACCTCCTTGTATTCCCGCCAGAGGTGATCCTCCAGAAGATCGGGTTTCATGACCTCCCAGCCGAAGGTGTTGCGGAAGACTTCCGCGAAACTGCCGGTGGCGGAGGCACCCTCCTTCATCATTTCCCGGATGTATTTCGGGTTCAGGACGGTGCTGCGCGCCTCGACCATCGCGGCCTCGCCAGCCTCCTGCACCTTTGCCCGTCCGGGTGTGCGCAGATCGTTGAAATAGGCGCCGGGATCTTTGCCTGTCACGTTCCGGACCGCGAGGCTGAGTCCCCCTGTGAATTCATAGACATGGTCCAGCGAGAGCGGCCCCCAGCTGTTCGAGGAGCGCGACTGCACGACCGCGTCGGTGTTCGCAAGCGCCGCCTTGAATACGCCCGGGAGATGTTCGCCCCAGTGATTGTCCGTGTAGAGCGCCCCCATGTTATTGAGATAGACTTCCGCAATCGCCCTGTCGTCCTCCCATTTCCCGCTGTTCTGCACCATTCCGGTGATTCCCGTTCCGAAATTGCCGTTGACCCCGCCGAACAGCCGTGCGTGACTGAGTGATTTCGCCTGTTCCGGTGCCATGCCGGAGGCGATCAGCGCCTTGACGATCTCCAGGGAGCCTTCGCGGACGAAATTGCCGAACGCGCCGTCCGGATCCGTCGCGGCGAGGCGGACCGCCTTGTCGATGAGACGCATGCGGCTGGTCGCCGCTCCCCGGAACTGTCCGGAGGTCTGGATGACCACGTCGATCCGCGGGCGTTTGAGCTCTTCCGATGGAATCAGCCTCACATCCTGCACCCGGCCGCGGGAGTCCCAGACAGGTTCCACGCCGAGAAGCGCGAAGATTTCCCCGATGTTCACCCCCTGCGTCCGGATGAATTCGCCGCCCCAGAGGGAAAAGCCGACCTTCTTCGGATATTCGCCCGTCGCCTTGCGCCGCGCTTCGATCAGCGCCTCGGCGAGCTGTTTCCCGACTGCGTAGCTCTCGCGCGTCGGCGTGCGTTCCGGGTCGATTCCGTAGAGGTTCTTCCCCGTCGGGACGGTCTCCGGATTCAGAACCGGATCCCCGCCCGGCGACGCGGCAAGATAACCGCCGTTGAAGGCGTTGACGATCGAGGCGAGCTCCGCTTCCGTGGAACGGAGGAGATCGTTTTTTGCGCGGAAGGTGATTTCCTCGGGAGAGGGGACTGCTTCCGCTTTCCGTTTCCGGCGGGCGGGTCTGGACGCCTGTGCGCCCCCCATCCGCCTCATTGCCTCCATCATTTCCGGCGGGATGCTGCGCCCGTCCGGAAGTTTGCCGCTCTGCATCATCGCGCGCATCTCCTCACGCGAGGCGCGCATGCCGGAAGGTTCCGCTTTGCGGGATGTGTCCGGAATCTGCTTCCGGGCGAATTTCTCCGGATGGGCGAGCGCCTCCTTTGCCCGTTCGTGCGCCTTGTCCAGATAATGTTTTGTGTAGAAACTGAGATCGCGCTTCTGTTCCGCCCTGACCTTGCCCGCTTTGAGATCCGTCTGGAAAAGCGCGTCGGCGATCGCATCGACTGTCATCAGACGCGCGGTTTCGTCCGCTTCGGCGTCCGTGTAGGGGCGCCCGATCACATACATGCCGCGGTTGACCTTGGCGGACTGGATCTCGTGGACGAAATTGTGGAGCCGGAGAAAATCCTCTTCCGTCGGCTTCCCGGCGGCAAACGATTCGGAGAGCTTTAGGTCGCGGTCATAATGCTCTTTTTTCGCGATTTCGACGATGCTTCTGACATACTCCGCCTTGAGCATCTCGTTTTCGGCGCTCTCATGGTTTTCGAGCTTTTCATGAAGCTGCGCAACCGCTCCGTAGCCGTCCGCCTGCATGAACGGTGCGGTGAGATGGCTGACCATCGTGGCGTAGCTGCGGCGCTTGGCGATCTGCGCCTCGCCGACGTTGTTGATGATGTAGAGATAATAGTGCGGAATCTCCCCGACCAGCACGTCCGGCCAGTCGTAGCTCGAAAGCGCGACCTGTTTCCACGGCGTGAATTCCAGGCTTCCGTGCGTGCCGAAGTGCATCATGGCGTCCGCGCCGAAGCCGTGGCGGATGTAGAGGTAAGTGGCGATGTAGGTGTGCGGCGGAGCCATCTTGACGCCGTGGACCAGTTTGCTTTCGTCGCTGCCCTCGCCGGGGAGCGACTGCGGCATCAGGATGATGTTGCCGAACTGAATCCGGCCGAGCGCCATATTGCCCTCTTCCGTGCGGAAGGATCTGCCGGGGAACTCTCCGTAACGCTGCCTGACGGTCTCATAGAGGTCGGGGGGCATGCTTTTTGCGACCCACGCATGATACTCCTCCGGCGTGATCGTCACCGTCTGAATGCGCGGAAGTTTCTTTCCCGCTTCCGCCGTTCCCGCGTTTGTGCCGAATGCCGCGCTGCCTGCCTTGACTTCGCGATCGAGCGCCTCGGGCGTTTCGGGCAGGGGACCGGTCGTATACCCCTCGTCACGCAGGCGTTTCAGCACGTTCAGGATCGATTCGGATACGCCGAGTCCGGCGGTAGCGGCCTCCTTCCCGATCGAGCCGTAGTAGAGGATTGCGATTTTCTTGTCCGCATTCTTTTTGCGTTTCAGCTCCGTCGTTTTTCTTACCAGTTCTCCGAAACGCTCCAGACGGTCCGGAATCGTGCGGAACTCCAGAAGACCGCGCTTGTTCCGAGAGAGCGCGGAGAGGACGAACGGAACTATGCCGCCGTCGAGTTCGGGCATCGTGATGCTCTGGCTCAGCATGCCGCCAGTCATTCCGCGCTGGTCGCGCAGATACTCCTCGTAGGGCTGTCCGACCTTGATCGGGCAGAAGAGCGGCACGTTGTGTTTGCGCAGGAGTTTCACCGCGCCTTCGCCGAGCCTCCCGTGCGGCTGATAGATGACGAGGTCTGGCCGGACCGCCTCAAAGGTCTTTTCGAAATCCCACATGCCGTGCGCGCCGACCACGTTCATGCCTTTTTTCTCCAGCGTGCCGATCAGGCTTTCCAGCGCGCCGCCGCCGTTGCCGGAGAGCAGCAGAATTGTTGCGGCATTCTCCCGGTAGCGTCCGGTCCTGCGGTACCATGCCAGATATTCTTCATAAGTCTTGAACGCATCGTCCTCGCGGATGTGGAAAAAGGGGCGGCGTTCCATTTTCTTCGGCGGTTCCGGCTTCGGCGCGTTGATCCGTTTGCCGTCGATCTCATAGCGGATGAAGTCCAGCATTCTGCGGAAATTCTCCTTTCCTCCGCTCAGATACTGCTGAAGAAGTTTCTTCTGTTCGTCCGTCAGCGTGTTGAGCGCCGTTTCCCGCCTTGTGGAGGCCGTGGTGTAGACGGGTTTCTTCAGTCCGGAGAGGATTTCCTGCTGCTTTTCCGTGAAGTTGAGCCCCATGCCGAAGAAGATGATGCAGTCGAAGTTTTCGAGTTCCGCGCCGTTCTCCTCCTTCCATTGCAGTGCCGCAACTTCCACGGCCGGATTGATCTCCTGATCCAGAAGCGGCGCGAGAATGTATTCCGGATAGTTGACGAACGCCACTTTCGTCGGGGATCCGTAAATGTGGTAAAGTCCGCAGAACGCGGCGATCAGAACCGCGCCCAGAATGATGAAAAGATACCTGCGGGGAATAATGCTGCGCATGATTTGACTTGCTCCTTCCGATTCGGAAACGCCCGCGCGTTTCCGGTGCTTTTGTGATAAATGGTTGCTGTTTTTCTTTTGCAGGAGATAATTTAATTAGTTATATCTAATTTTCAAGTTGATAAATTCTAAAAAATAAATTTTTCTTTTCGGGTGGCAATATCGGACACTCTTTTCCCGTTATAAGAAAAGCCTTGATTCCCCTGGTGAAAAGCGCGGATGGCGGCTTGATTTTTTTTTGCGCCGTGGTATTATTGGGAATGCAGACAGAAGAATGGTTTGATTCAAAAAAAATAGTTTTACAGTGCGATGCTCTGCATCGCAAAATGCTTCGTGCAGGACTCTCAGTCCTGCCGCGGTCCAGCTGCGCAAGCTGGCCGCCGCAGGCGGAATCCCCGATGAGCGCGTAATCTGCACAGGGGCAGTTTATTTTATTCAGAAAGGAGACGCCATTCATGGCAGGGAGAAAACAGAAACCGGTCCGTCCGGACTGGGACACCTATTTCATGCAGATTGCGCAGGTGGTCGCGCTGCGGAGCAACTGTTCGCGGCGGCAGGTAGCGGCGGTGATTGTGAAAGACTGCCGGATTATTTCCACGGGTTACAACGGGACGCCGCGCGGGATTAAGAACTGCTGTGACGGGGGATGTCCGCGCTGTGCGTCGGATGCGCCGTCCGGAACCGGTCTGGAGGAGTGTCTCTGCTGTCACGGCGAGGAGAACGCGATTGTCCAGGCGGCCTATCACGGCATTTCGGTGAAGGATGCGATTCTTTACACGACGTTCAGCCCCTGCCTTCTCTGCGCGAAGATGATCATCAACGCGGGGATCCGCGAGGTGGTTTACAAGGAGCGCTATTCCATTGACGAGACCTCCAAGCGCATTCTCCGCGAGGCCGGCGTGAAACTGCGCCCGCTTGTAGAGGAGGCTCCCCCGCGTTCGGAAAAATAAACTGCCCTGGTGCAGAGCAAGCGCTCATCGGGGATTTTGCCTGCGGCGACCGGCTTGCGCAGCTGGACCGCGGCAGGACTGAAAGGAGAGCACGAAGCATTTTGCGATGCAGAGCATCGCATTATTAACTTGATTTTTTAATTTTCAACAGGGAGGTCTGGAAATGAGTTTTGAAAAGTGGTCCGAAAAGTATGCGCCCGCGGTAGCTCTGGTCATGTCGATTCTCGCATTCATCTGTTCGGTTGCGGCGTTCATGAACATGCCGGAGAAAATGCCGTCGATGCCGAAAGGGGCATCCATGCAGCAGCGCGGCCCGCGCGGCGGCGGGGGAGGCATGGGGATGGGGATGCGTCCCGGCCGCGGCGTTTCCAAGGAATACATCAAACTGTATCAGGACCGCGTCCAGCTTCTGACGCAGATTGTGGAAAGCAATGAATTGCAGTTCAAAACCGGGATGCTGGCTCTGGAGGATGTCGCGCATTCCCGCTTTACGGCGGATTGCGGCAGAGTGATGCTTGCGCGTCTCCAGACGGGCGGCCGTCCTTCGCCCGGGCTGACGGAAGCGGTCATGGCGGAAAAATACTGGGCGTGGGATGTGAAAATGCGGAAGAACGGATATAAGGCGGGCAATGTGCCGGCGGAGAAATACTGGAAATCCGCCCTGGAGTGGAATCAGGCGCGTTTGAATCTTTCGCGGATGGAGTTCCGGATTGTCAACAATCCCGAGTTCCAGAAGGCTGTGGAGGAGTGTCTGAAGATTTATCCGGACGGCAGGTTGTCGGACGAGCAGATCAGGCGCCTTGTGGAGACAGAGCGCGCGTTTTGAACTCGAAAATGGAAAAATGCGGATGCATTTTCCCGTTTTCCCCCGCCGGACGACTTGCTCGACGCCTGACGCGCCTTGTTTCCGGAAAACGGTCTGCCGTCCGCCGGCAGGACTTTTGCATTACTGTGATTTTCTTCCGCCGGCATTCCGGTTTTTTCTCGGCTGTTGTCCGGAAGCGGAATGTCCGGAGGCTCGAATTTCCCGCCGGCGATTTCCGGAAGAGCCGTTTCTTCCCGCATAGGCCATGTACTGAAGATCGGGACCTCAAGCGGTTTCCGGCTATTCAGAAAACAGATGCCCGTATTGTTTGAGCAAATTGCAGATTTTTTGTTACTGCTCCTCCTTTTTTCCTTTTCCGAACAAGGGGAGGAAAGCATTTCAAAGCAACGGCTTCAGGCGATTTTCCGGATCAGGATTACAGCTCCGGTGATGAAACAGACAACAATGACTGCGAGCAGAATTTCCCCATATCCGATAACCATTTGAGCAGTCTCCTTCCTTTGAGATCAGGGGATGAGCGCGTCATCCTTTTCTTTCATCCAGTATATCAGGTTTTCCGGAAAATGCAAGATGCTTTTCCGTTTTTTCACCGTTCCCGGGCAAAGAATGATAACCATGCCTCATGGAGAAAAAATATTCCATTTTGGATTGTCTTTGTTTTCCTCCCACTGCTTCCGGATGTCCCGGAGCGCTTCCTTGAACGGGAGTTCCTTCTCTATGCGGACCGCGTGCAGTTTCATCACGATGAGTGGAAAATGGAGATCCTCCCTGTGTTTCAGACGGAGCAGAAAGTTGAGATTTTCGATTTTTTCCTCTTCCCGGAATTCATTCGAGGCGATGATGAAATCAAAGAGGCTTTTGAATTTGACGTTGATGCCGTATGAGAGGCGCTCGTATCCGCCGCCGGAGAGCAGGGGAACCCGACGTTTCCCATGGAGGGGGACAAGGTGCGCTTTCCCAGCCGGCCTGTAATTCAGTTCCGAAGCGTGGCGTTTCAGAAATGCGCCCGACGGAGACGGCGTGACTGTTCTGAAGAAAGTCAGGCGGGAGAAGAGTTTTTTTCCCGGATCGAGTCTCCTGTTTTCATATCCCAGAGCATATTTTCGTCAGCGCCGATAAAGAGAATCAGCAGGAGCAGAACCAGAACCAGCCCGGCGAACCCCGACAGCTGTGCAATCTGCATGGCCTTGTCGTTCATGAAACACCTCCGCAGCTGTATTTCCCGTTTTCCCGGGGATACTTTAGGGGTAGCGGACCTTTTTTTCAAGGCTTCCTTCTTGACTTCCGGGGAAAAAGAGGTATTTTTCAGGAAAAAACTGCGGAAAACAGGAGTTCCGCAGCGCAGAGAGGAATCTGATCCGGAGGGCGGCAATGAAATCCCTGACATTTATTGCCGCCTTGGCGTATGCAGTCAATCCGCCGCAGGAAGGCCGTGGAACGGCTGTTTCAGGAGCGTTTCATCTGTCTCTGGATCTCTCTTCGGGCACCGGAGGAGCCTTTCTCTCTCCGGGCGGAGGGCCCTTCCGGTCGCGCGGCGGACGCATTTTTCTGCGTTCCTCCTTCGGCGTGCAGAGCCATTTCACGCGCATCCGGACGATTTCCTCGGTATTCTTCTGATTCCGCTCATAATGTTCCTTGAGCATTGCAAGACGCTTATGCGCTCTTTTCAGCATTTCCTCGTTTTCGGCGATGCTCCGTTTCGTGAACTCCATGCGTTTGGCGAACTGGGCCCGGACTGCCGCCTCAAGTTCCTTGCGGACCGCCTCCTTTTC
>CASEFP010000176.1 GCA_949287225.1 uncultured Lentisphaeria bacterium | reverse complement strand
TATATGTTTCAACTTTTGCCCAAAATTCATCCGTTATTTCCCATGTTCTCAGCCTTGTCGTTGCCATGTTTACCTCCATTGTTTTTGCGTGAAGATAATATAGCACAAGGAGCTATTAAAATCAATTTATTAGTTGATAAACTCTTAGGATATATCCCTAAATAGATATTATGAGAGACACAAAGGTTTGGCGTAGCAGTCAGCCGAAAGGAGTTTCTCGAAAATGACGAAGTTTGTTGCCGCGACAAAGGAGGAACAGTTGTCATCCTTGATCCCGGATTCCTGCGTCATCATATCGACGGAAGCTCATTTCCCGAGCGGGAACAGTGGCTCGGCGGCGCGCGCCTGATCCGGAAAAAACCGGAAAGCGACTGCCTGAATACGGCGGACGGCGGAAAACTTCCCCTCTCGAAAGTGAGGAACCTCACGGACGGGGAAAACGGGATGTTCGACGCATGGGATTACAGTCAGATCCCGCAGGGCGCGTCCGTCCTCGCCACCTATCCGGACGGAAAAGCTGCAATGATCCGGCTCAGACACGGAAGAGGGACGTTGATCGTTTCGGCGGTCCAGCCGTTCGGCGACTCGTCCGCGGCGGTGAAGCCCGGCGCATGGACCGGATTCTTCCAGACGCTCGCAGCCGAGGCCGGCGAAACGACGGGCCGTCCGATCTGGCGCTTCACGATCCCGAAGGGGGACACCCCGCCGCCTGAACTCAAACTGCCCTTCTGAAAAGCAGAACTGTCTGACAAAAAAAGATCTTAATTGCGGCAGGCCGGTCACTTGGCCTGCCGTTTTCGGAACAATCAGGAAAGAGAGCTCCCGTTCCTGCAGAATGCACCCTTCCGAAATCCGATTTCAGAACTTGATGCCGGCGGTCAAAGGATAATACCGCAATCCGGAAAGCGGAAGCACGGAGCGTCAGACGCAGCACGCTTGAATCCACCTCGGGACGCGGGTAAAACCTCTGCGGCGGCGAAATCCCCGATTTCCCGCATCATGCTCTGCACCGGGGCAGTTCATTTTCCTGGTTTCGGAACGTCGTTCTGCGGTTCGGCTTTTTTTCTTGCGTTCTCGACACGGGCGCGTTCCTCCGCATCCAGTTTTGCGCACGCCTGATGAAAACTGCGGACGGTTTTTTTCTTTTCCTCGCGAATGCGGCTCCGGAGCTGTTTTCTCCGTTCAGGAGAGAGTTTCCGCTCCTTCAAACTTTCCTCGCTCTCCTCGAGCGCTTCCAGCCTTGCATCGCGTTTTTCCTCCAGAACACGGATTTTTTTCCGTTTGTCAAGACTCGCCGCAAAGATCTCGCGTTCGACGGGGTCTTTCCCGGGATAATGTTCCAGGAACTCGTCGGTGAGCTCCTTGAAGAGAATGGTGGCCGTGCGGGTCTTCTTCTCCTTCTGATAGGTGATCCGTATACCGATGGGCGCGACCTCGACAATTTTGTAATCGGAAAACACTTTCCCTTTCCGCGTGACCAGATCGTCCGCGCAAAGCATGGCAATTCCGGGAAGAATAAGCAGGAAAAGCGCCATACGTTTCATTGCGCCGCTCCCCGCCGTTCAGAAACGCTGCCCATAGGGGTTTTCCCTGCCGTCGGCGTCTTCGCGGAGCAGGAACATTGCGCCTTTATGGAATTCCCCGCCGTCGCGGATGAATTTCACAAGGGCCCGCTGGAGCGAGGTGTGAATCGGCACGGTTTCGACGCCGTCGCGGTCCGCCTTGATCCCGAAGACACGGAACACCGTATCGGCTTTCCCCGGATAAGGGATCAGATAACCTGCCCGCTGAAACGCGAGAATGTTGGATGTCGGAGGCAGAATTTTCTGGAGGCTGGGATCCAGAAGCCACGTAATGCAGAAAAAGGCCTTCCAATGATAATCCGGCTCGTAACGGCGGAAGAAATCCATTGCGCGCCGCATGGAATCGACGCAGAGCGAATGGGTCAGCGCGCCGCCCTCCGGAATGTGGATGTTCAGGACAGGATCGCCGAAGGAAAGGACGAGATCCCAGTCGGTTTTCGGCAGGGAGATCGGATCGCGTTCCGCGCGGCCGTCGGGCGTGATCCGATTGCCCGTGTAGGAGCTTTCGTTTTCACGGTAGATGCTGACCCAGCTTCCGGGAGAGGGCGTCTGGGAGAGATCGTCCCGGATGCCGTCCTCCGTATAGCGGAATCCCGCGTCGGAAAGGACTGTGATTTCCCTGCTGAGATTGTTCCGGAAGACAAACGTCCGTGACTGGAAGTTATAGCGGAGATTGAACTGGAGGCGCCCGAAGCTCAGAAGCGTGCAGTTCAGATGTCCCTGCAGCCAGACGAGAATCATCCATGCGATACCGGGCGTTCCGAAATTCCGTTTGTAGTGCGCCACCCAGACCGCCATGTCGCGGAACGCCGAATCACGCATTTCATTGTCCCAGCCGCGTTTTTCGTAGTTCCGGATACCGAAGGGAAAGCCTGAAAGCACCAGCAGAAAATAAAAGACGCCGCACTGCTCCTCGCCGAGAATCCGCTCCAGCTTGGGATCCTCCGGGAGTACCTCGGAGAACTTCAGTTCCTGCCGGTAGAGCAGGTCGTGCAGATCCCAGAGGAGACGCATGAACGAATCGCGTGTAAGCAGCGCGTCCTTGACGGCGATGATTTTCCGGATGTCCGTTTCCTCAAGTCCCGCCATCTTCGAATATTTTTCGATGTAGGCGTTTTTCAGGAACGGAACCTTTTCAATTCCGGGAAATGGTTTCGGCGTCGGCATGATTCAGCACCCTAGCGCGTTCCGGACCGCTTCAAGCGTCGGCGGAATCTGGACGGGCCGGTTCGCGAAGGTGCCCCGGATCCCCAGTTTTCCGAGCTGGTCCTGATGATACCCGATCACGGCGTCGGGGTCCTTGAGGATGTTCCCGGTCAGGATGCCGACGACCTTTTCGTCCGGACGGATGATGCCCGCGTCCGCCAGTTTTTTCGCTCCGGCAAGCGAACAGCAGGAGGCCGGTTCCGCACCGATTCCCGCCGCGTCGAGCTTCGCCTTCGCGTCCATGATCTCCTGCTCGGTGACCTGTTCGACGGTGCCGCCGCTCCATTTGACCGCGCGGAGGGATTTTTCCCACGAAACCGGATTGCCGATCTTGATCGCGGTCGCGATCGTTTCGGGATTCTTCACCGCCTCATACGGGGTATGCTGTGTCCACATCCTGTAGAGCGGATTCGCGCCCGCCGCCTGGATTACGGCTATTTTCGGGATTTTGGAAAGAATCCCGAGTTCGTGAAGCTCCATCAGCGCCTTGCCCATCGCACTGCTGTTTCCGAGGTTGCCGCCGGGGATCACGAACCAGTCGGGGGCCTCCCAGTCGAGCTGCTGGAGCGTCTCAAAGGTAATGGCCTTCTGGCCTTCGATGCGGAAGGGGTTGATCGAGTTGAGCAGATAGATGCCCAGTTCCCGGCAGACGTCCTGCACCAGACTCATCGCATCATCGAAGTTTCCGGAGATCTGAAGCGTGATTCCGCCATAGGCGAGCGCCTGCGCCAGCTTTCCGTAAGCGATTTTCCCCTCGGGAATGAAGATCACGGATTTCATGCCGCTGACGGCGGCGTAGGAGGCCATGCTCGCGCTGGTGTTGCCGGTCGAGGCGCAGGCGACAGTTTTCGCGTTGAAAAGTTTCGCCGCGCTGGCGCCGCAGGTCATGCCGCGGTCCTTGAAGCTGCCGGTCGGATTCTCGCCCTCATGTTTGAAATAAAGATTGGAAAGTCCCGCCCATTTTCCGGCAGAGCCCGCCGGATAGAGTCTCGTATTGCCCTCCTGCCTTGTGACTATTTTATCATCAGGGGCATCAAGAATAAGTTCCCGGTAGCGCCAGACGCCGGAGGATTCGATGCCGCGCTTCATTCCCCAGCGCTTTTCCCAGAGCGCCTTGAGCTCCCCTCCGTCAAGTTTGCTTAAATCGCGCTTCACGTCCAGAATGCCGCCGCATTCGCAGTTGTAGCGGAGTTCCCCGATGTCGTAGGTCTTGCCGCACCGGACGCATTGCAGATAGGATTCGGTTTTAATCATTTTTTCATTCCGTAGGTTTGTATTGGAAATCAAATGTTCCGCGGAAAGATTCAGCGTTTTGCGATTTTGAAGATGTAGAAGGCTCCGAAGATCTGGTAGAGTGCGGGCGGAATCCAGACGATGTACTGCGGGAAGAGTTTCGGAGATTCCCGCAGTGTGTCGGAAACGAGCACCGCGCCGAAGTAGAGTCCGGCAAGCAGGACGCTCAGAAAGAGTCCGATGGATGTCTCGCGCCGGGAGGTCCGGACGGCGAGCGGCATTCCCAGCAGCAGGAAGGCGATCGGTGCAAGCGCAAGGGCGACGCGCTGATTGAGTTCCACCTCAAGCTGGGTGGTATCTTCGCCGCGCTTCTTGTCCAGGCTCATTCTGGCGAGAAGCTCCATTGCGGTGAGATATTTGTCTTTCCGGGAGACGCGCGCGGCATTGAATCCGCGCCCGTAGTCGATCTGGAAGGTAAGCTCTTTGCTGAAGGTGCGGCGCATGGTTTTGCTGTTTCTGCCGCCCTCGTAGGCGGCCACGGTCGCATTTTCCAGAATCACGTTGAGCATCTGTTTTTCCTTGTCCACTTCGACGATGCCGCTTGCCGCCGTGACGTCCTGCTCCCACTTGCCGTTCTTTCCCATCCGGTAGACCTGAATGTCGTGAATGCGGTTGTCGTCCTTGGAGCCGATGTAGATGTAGAGATCGCTGTAACGCACCGGAATTCCGGGTTCGAAGATGGCGGTCGGCTGTTCGACGATGACGTTTTTGACGAGATTGCGCGCCTCGCCCAGATAGTGCGGCCCCACCTGAAGCTGGAGATAAAGACACGTGCAGGTCAGGAGGAACGCGATTACGATGATCGGCGCGACGATCTGCAGGATCGAAACGCCGCAGGCGCGCATCGCGGTGATCTCGTTGTCCGCCGAGAGCCGTCCGAAGACGAGCATCACCGAGACCAGTGCCGCCCAGGGAATCGTGAACGCCAGCACGATCGGCAGCACGTAAAGCAGGAAAATGAAGGCGTTCCGGATCGGCACGCCGCTGGAGATGTATTCAAACACCTTCATCAGATGCGAGCCTGTCATGCCGAAGGTGAGAATCCCGATCGCCATGAGAAAGGTTCCCATGAAGTTCCGGATCACGTAAAGATTCAGTATTTTCATTCGGTTACCGCGTGTTAGAGATTTTTTGCCGAAGTACACACGTCAATTTAGCACGCGAAGCGCGGAATGGAAAGCATGCAAAGCAATGTTTTTCAAGAAAAAGTTGCTTTTTTGTTTTCCGATTCTTCCGTTTCCCTCTGGCAAAATGCGGAAAACGTGGTATCTTATATGCTTCCGGATAAACTTGAACAAAAGGAGAACACGCTATGAAGGTATTCAACTTCAATGCCGGGCCGGCCATGCTGCCGACATCCGTGATGGAACGGGCACAAAAGGAATTCTGCGACTACCACGGCACGGGATGCGGTATTCTCGAGCACTCCCATCGCGGCAAGGACTTCCAGGCCGTTCTCGACCACACCAATCAGAACATCCGCGACGTCTTCGGTGTTTCCGACGCCTACGACATTGTCTACATCCAGGGCGGCGCCAGCATGCAGTTCGCCATGATCCCGATGAATCTCATGAATACCGGCGCAGCCGACTACGTCGATACCGGCACATGGTCCAGCAAGGCGATGAAGGAGGCGAAACTCTTCGGAGAAGTCCGCGTCGCCGCCCAGAGCAAGGACACCAAATACGATCACATCCCGGCGTTCGACACCTGGAAGCTGTCCGATGACGCCTCCTACGTCCACATCACGAGCAACAACACGATCTACGGAACCCAGTATCAGGATTTCCCGACGACCAAGGCTCCGCTGATCGCCGACATGTCCAGCGACATCATGTCCCGCCGCGTTGACGTTTCCAAGTTCGGCATGATCTACGCCGGCGCCCAGAAGAACCTCGGCCCCAGCGGCCTGGCCCTTGTGATCATCCGCAGGGATCTCGTGGCCCGCACGCCGGAAAAGGTTCCCACGATGCTCAAATACGCCACCTACACGGAGAACAACTCCCTTTACAACACGCCTCCGACCTTCGGCATCTACATGATCGGACTCGTGACCGACTGGATCAAGGAAGTCGGCGGACTTGCCGAACTGGAAAAGGTCAACGACGCGAAAGCCGCGCTTCTCTATCAGGCGATCGACGATTCCAACGGCTTCTACAGCACCCCGGTCAAGAAGTGCAGCCGTTCGAAAATGAACGTCGTCTTCCGGCTTCCGACCGAGGAGCTTGAGGCGAAGTTCCTCGAACTGGTCAAGGCCAACGGCATGATCGGGCTCAAGGGCCACCGTTCCGTCGGCGGCATGCGCGCAAGCATCTACAACGCCATGCCGATGGAGGGTGTCGAAAAGCTCGTCACCCTCATGAACGAGTTCAGAAAGAACAACTGATTTCCGGTTGTTTCTGAACGCCCGTATGCGGCGGAGGAGGTTCACCGGCCTCCTCCGTCCGTTTTTCAATCTGTCGCGAAGAGGAAAGGAGCCGCACTGTGCTTCAGAGTTATTCAGTTGTAAATGGAAGAATCGCGAAGGGTACGGAAGGTTTTCCGCAGATTGAAGTCTACATCCTGCCCGATGAGACCGAACGCAGCCGTCTGATCAACGATTACGGCATTGACGAGCATACGCTTCTCTCTTCCACCGACCCCGACGAGACCCCCCGTATCGAGTTCGAGGACAACCATACCGCGATCATCCTCAAGTATCCCAAGAACTACTCCGCGGAGGACAATTTCCTCTTCAAGGTCAAGTCCATGGGCATCTTTCTCTTTCCGCCGGAGCGGATCGTGATCGTGCTGGACGACAGCGTCCCGCTTTTCACCGGCCGTCTCGCCTCGAATGTCAAGGCCGCGCAGGATGTCCTGCTCAAAACGCTTCTCCAGACCATCCGCCATTTCGAGACCCATCTGCGCGTCATCAACATGTGCAGCGACGAGATCGAGCATGAAATCAACAAATCCTGCGAAAACAAGAACCTCCTCAACATGTTCACGCTGGAGAAGGGACTGGTCTACTATGTCAACGCGCTCAACGGCAACCGCCGCGTAATCGAACGCATGAAGGTCAACGCCCAGAAGTTCAACTTCACCGAGGAGAACATCGAGCTTCTCGACGATCTCGCCATTGAAAACCGCCAGTTCCTGGATCAGGCGGAGGTTTATTCCCAGGTGCTCTCCGGACTGATGGACGCGCGTGCCTCGATCAT
Source organism: uncultured Lentisphaeria bacterium (assembly GCA_949287225.1). Lineage (GTDB taxonomy): Bacteria > Verrucomicrobiota > Lentisphaeria > Victivallales > UBA1829 > UBA11452. The sequence continues at coordinate 43,457 of CASEFP010000176.1, read as the reverse complement.
CAACAACAACCTCAACATCATGATGAAGAACATGAACGCGATCGTGATCGCGATCTCCGTTCCGACGTTTTTCACCGGCGTGTTCGGCATGTCGGAATTCACCGAACTGCTGACCGGATCGAAATGGTATGTCGGATACCCGGTCTTCCTCGTCGTGATGCTTCTGCTCGGGCTGTTCATCTACTGGCTCATCACCCGGTCCGACAGAAATTCATAAGGAGTTAACGTTATGCCGATCTACGAATACATCTGCGCAGACTGCGGGAACGCCTTCGAGGCGCTGGTCCGGAATTCCGAATCGAAGCCTTCATGCCCGAAATGCGAATCCCGGAATCTGAAACGCCGTCTCTCCACATTCTCGCCTTCGGTGCCGTCCTCCTCCGGGAGATGTCCCGCGGCGGAATCATGCCCCTCCGCGTCCTCCTCCTGCGGCTGCGGCGGCTGCTGCGGACACAGACACTGACGGTTTTTCCATGAAAAAAAGCGAACTGGATCAGCTGATGAAGTCGCTCGGGATCGCCCCGAACCGGAAGCTCGGGCAGAATTTCCTGATTGACGACAATTTTCTGGATGCCCTCATCCGACTTGCCGATGTCAAACCCGGGGACCGGATCATCGAGGTCGGTCCCGGCTTCGGCGCGCTGACTTCGCGTCTGCTGAAAACCGGTGCTTCGGTCGCCGCCATCGAGTTCGACCGCAAACTGGCGGCATGGCTCCGCATGACCTACGCAAACCGCGGACTCTGTCTGATCGAAGGCGACGCATGCCGGGTGGACATCGCGAGCATCTACGGCATTGACACGCCGTTCCGCCTGATTTCGAATCTCCCGTATTCGGCGGGGACAGTGATCGTCGCGAACATGCTCGCCTTGAAAACGCCGCCTTCCGAGATGTTCATCATGCTTCAGAAGGAGGTGGCGATGCGCTTTGCCGCGAAGGAGGATACCGACGAGTACGGCGCGCTGTCGATCCGCATCCAGTCGATGTATACGGTGGAACTTGTCAAGACGGCGCCGCCGCAGATGTTCCACCCGCGCCCCGAGGTGGATTCGAGCGTGCTGCGCCTGACACTCCGCCCCGACGCTCCCGATGCTCCGCGCTTCCGCAATCTGACGCGCCTTGTGAACGCCTCCTTTGCCCACCGCCGGAAAAAGATGCTCAAACAGGCGGGGGCTGTTTTCGGTCTCGCGCAGGTGGAAAATGCCATGCGCACACTCGGCATTGATCCGGACATCCGGGCGGAAAAGGTGAGTGCCGCGCAATTCCTCCGCATGGCGGATCTTCTCGGTGCTTCCGGCACGGTCACTCCGTCTCCCCGGGAAAAGTAATTCCCCGGATTTTTTTAATAGGTAAGGAACCGCCATGTCTGACAACGTCACACAGGGGAAAGAGATGGAAAAATCCCGCGCCGCGAAGGAGGCTGACACGAATCTTTCCCGGTCCCGGACATCTCGGTGTGCAACAGAGCCTCCTCAGCAATTCGAACCGCCGCCGGGAACGGATGAACCCGCGGCGGGAAATCAGCGCGCGGCGTGGCATCTTCTCCGGACAAGCGGCGTGCTTCAGGCATGGGAGAGCATCGGCGCGGAAATTCACCTCGTCGGCTCCCTCCGGACAGGACTTCTGGCAAAACACAGGGACATTGATCTGCATGTCTACACACTGGAACTCAATCCTGCGGAGAGTTTCCGCGCAATGGGGCGCTTCGCGGAGAATCCCGCCGTGACGCAGATGACATACCGCAATCTTGCCGGCACCCCCGAAGAATGTCTCGAATGGCACGCGGATTACCGCGCGGAAGACGGCACACTCTGGACGCTCGACATGATCCAGATCCGCAAGGGCTCCCGTTACGACGGCGTGTTCGAGAAAATCGCGGAACGGATCGAAGCCGTTCTCACGCCGGAAACGCGCCGGACCATCCTGCATCTGAAATACGCCGCGGACGAAACGGAACATGTGATGGGAATCGAATACTGCCGCGCGGTGCTCGAAGGCGGCGTGACCACTCCGGAAGAGTTCCGCGCCTGGCGCAGAACCCATCCGGTTGAAGGCATCATGGAGTGGTCGCCGTAGCGGAAGAAGTTTTTTCCGCAGCCGCGCCGGATTCAGAGGGTGTTCTCGCAGGAGCAATCACGCTTTTCCTGTCCGGAACAGAAGAAAAATTGAGGAACGGAATCCACGGAATCCACGCGTTTTCCGCATGATTCAGCAAGCCGATCTGCAATACGCCGCCGTCACTCGTATTGAACAATCCGATCTGGAAAGAAGCTGATCGCGCCGATTTTGCGGTATTGACCACACCGATCTGCATCACGCCCGAAGGGGAGGATGTATCACAGATGCTGTTCCAAAGCGCAATCTGCATGCCCTGATATCCCGCGGCGGCATTCCGCAGAGGGGCAATCTGCAACCCCGCGCCATGCTGTCCGATGCTGTTGCCGATTCCCGCGATCTGAATTCCCGCGAACGCGGAAGGTTCGTTCAGCAGGACCGAAACCAGAATGCCGCCGCCATGGTCGATGAAACACGACCAGCCGGTGAAAATCCCGTAAAAAGCCTTGTCTCGGTATAATTCCAGCAGAAAAGCGTTTGCCCAGCCGGCGAGGAAGTCGTTCCGCGGTTCCCCGCAGAGCTGTGCGCCGATCGCGCCGCGCGTTGTTTTCCACACCCGTCCGCCTTTGCGCGTTTCCAGCGTCACGGGAAATGCCAGGGCGATTTCCGGAATCAGAGAACAGCGCAGCGAATAAGAGGCGGACGCCTCCTCCGCCCGGATGGCGGGAGACTGTGCCGGTTCAGCATTTCCTTTGTTGTCGGCAAAGAGAGGAGAAATCAGCAAAAAAGCGGCAGCGGCGCAGATGAACTTCCGGCTGAGCATGGGTCCCTCCGTTTCTGTTTATGGCGATAGCGGGAAAATACAGTCGCATCAGGTGCTTTTCAAGAAAAAAAATGATAATTCCGGTGGATTTCCCTCCGTTCCGGACGGATTTCAATACAAAAACGGCCTCTGGGCAGATAAAAATTGAAATTCCGGAGGAAAAGGGATTTGACATCAAGTTTCAATGATGCTATAGTCAAAATCGAACGGCTCGGAAACCGTGTTTTACGGTTGATTTTTTTGGAAAATTCCGGCGGATGTCTCTGTATTTCCAAAGGAATTTTCTTAACCAGAAATAAACGGGAGACAAGTATGAAGTTTGAACCAAACAAAATCAGAAATTTCGTTGTGGCCGGCCACAGCGGCAGCGGTAAAACCTCTCTCTGCGACCTGATGCTCTACAAGGCGAAAGCCGTCGAGCGCCTGGGTTCCGTCGATACCAAGACAAGTGTATCGGATTTCACGCCGGACGAACAGGAAAAAGGTTCAAGCATCTATACGTCCTATATGAGCTGCGAATGGAACGGCTTCCGTTTCTTCTTCTCCGATACGCCCGGATACGGCCCGTTCATCGGCGAAGTGATTCCCGCCTATCGCGCAAGCGGTGCGGCGCTGGTCGTCCTTGACGCGGCAAACGGCCTTGAAATCGGCGCGGTCCGCGCGTTCAAGCTCGGCAAGGCGTTCGACATTCCGAAACTGGCACTCGTGAACCGCATGGACCGCGACAACGCGGATTTCTTCAAGGTGGTCCAGCAGCTTCAGGACGCCTACGGCAAGAATGTCGCAGTCCCGATGACGCTTCCCGTCGGCAGCGGCGCGAAATTCGAGCGCGTCGTGAGCGTGCTCGGCGATGCTTCCCAGATCCCGGACGATCTGAAGGATTACGCCGCGAAGTGCAAGGAAATCCTTCTTGACACCGTCGCCGAGGCCGACGAGGCGCTGATGGAACGCTATCTCGGAGGAGAGACCCTGACCGAGGCCGAAATTCTGCGCGGACTGCATGACGCGCTCAAGAGCGGCGCGCTGATTCCGATCTTCGCGGGCAGCACGGCAAAGGACATCGGCATCGAGGAGGTCATGAACGGGATCATCAACATCAGCCAGAGTCCGCTGGAACGCACGCGCGTCGCCAGCGACGGAACAATCGTGAAACCCGCCGAGGACGGTCCCGCCGCCGCCTTCGTCTTCAAGACAGTGATTGATCCGCATGTCGGACAGTTCGCCTTCTTCCGCGTCCTGACCGGAAAGATCAAGGAAAACTGCGATATGCTGAATTTGAACAACGGCACAAAGGAACGTCTCGGCCACCTGATCTTCCTCAACGGCAAGAACCAGATTCCGATCGAGGAGGCATGTCCAGGCTGCATCTGCGGCGTCGCCAAGCTGCGCGCGACCAAGACCGGCGACACCCTCGGAGAAAACAACCAGTGCCATGTGATGTCCCAGATGGAATTCCCCGCACCGGTGATCTCCTACGCGATCACGGCGGCCAAGAGCGGCGACGAGGAAAAGATCATGTCCGGACTTCAGAAGCTCTGCGAATGCGATCCGACACTCCACATCACGACGAACCATGAGACCCACGAGGCGATCTTCAGCGGCATGGGCGAACAGCATTTGCAGATCGCGCTGCGCCGCCTCAAGGAACTGACCAAAACCGATGTGGTCGTCTCCACGCCGAAGGTGCCGTACCGCGAAGCGATCAACGGCAGGGCCGAAGGACACTACCGCCACAAGAAACAGTCCGGCGGGCACGGGCAGTTCGCCGAGGTTTATCTGCGGATCGAACCCTGCGAGGAGAAATTCCAGTTCGCCAACGAGGTCGTCGGCGGCGCGATTCCGAAGAACTTCATCCCCGCCGTTGAAAAGGGCGTTCTCGAGGCGATGGAGCGCGGCCCGCTCGCCGGATGCGTAGTCGAAAATGTCAAAGTGACGGTCTACGACGGCAAGTTCCATGACGTGGATTCCTCCGAAATGGCATTCAAGATCGCCGCGCGCCGCGCATTCAACGACGCGATGGCGAAAGCCAATCCCGTGCTTCTCGAACCGGTCATGTCCGTGAAGATCATCATTCCCGGCGAATACATGGGCGACATCACGGGCCATCTGAACCACAAGCGCGGACGCATTCTCGGCATGGACAGCGAGGACGGCATGCAGGTGCTTCTCGCCGAAATCCCGCAGGCGGAACTGGCGAAATACGCGACAGAACTGCGTTCGATGACACAGGGCCAGGGCACATTCGAAATGGCCTTCGCACGCTATGAAATGGTTCCGACGAACGTGGCAAACGAAATCATCGCCAAGTTCAAGGCGGAACACACCGAGGAAGAAGACTGAGATTCTTCCCTCCGCTGCCTGCAGCGGAGATAACAGGAAATGTTTTATTCCGGTATGCGTGTATGCTCCTGCAACGGATGGAGTCATTCCCTCCTCCACGGGCGGATGGGTTCATTCATGGACGAATGACATACGGAATTGCTGATTCGTGCAGAAAACCTCCCGTCCGCCGGAAAAAAGAGCTCATTTCACTGTGATTTTCGCAACCGGCCGGACCGGATCCGGCCAGAAGGCGATTGCACCGATGTCCGGATACTTACCCTTGCGTTCCACAAGGACTTCCGCAGGAGCAGCAGGCATTTTCCCGAGATAGGGTTCCACACGACGGTAGAGTTTCTGATTGAGCCTCCTGTAGTCCGCAAGCGGAGCGGGATACAGGTGGATCACTTCCGCGCCGGCAGGCAGAATTTCCTTCGCCGCGCCCCTGATGAACTTGCGGTCGGACGGGGACATTGTGCAGACTTGCCCGTCTTTGCGGAATTCAAAGAGATCTTGCGGCGGATCGCCGTTCAGCATGTGCACGACAAATACGTCGAATCCCGAAAGCGCCGCCAGATCAAAGAGATCGCCCGGCTCCGCCTTCTGGAGTGCGGCCAGTTCGCTGTCAAAATCCTCCGCCTCCCGGGGAATCCGCGCCGCCTGCGTAAGCCACGATTTCCAGCGACGGAAATCGTCGGCTGTCCATGTGCTCGTCAGCACGGCAGGCGGCTGTCCGCAGCTTTCGAAAAATTCGGTGTAAACCGCGTCCGGCAGTTCGAATTCCTGCTCCGGAACGATCTGGGAGGCATAAAGAAAAGCGTTTTTCCGATCCCCGGCGAGGACGGCATTGCGCCATTTCTCGACAATATCGCGCGACACCTCGACAGCCGGTTCTTTCCTTTCGGAGAAGAAATCCGGATAATCCCGGAAAAAGCCGAGGAATCCCGCGCATACGACCAGCAGCGCCGCAAGAAGCACCAGAAAGGCGGTCGTCCGCGTTTTCACTTCCGGATCGGTGTTCATGCGGTCACCGACACTTTCCGGATCGCCTGCGGGATATAGCAGATCAGATCGTCGGCAATCAGTCCGCGCGATCCGAGCGGGACGGCCAGTTCCGCCGTGAACCCGTGGAGAAAGACAGCAGCCCGCGCACATTCAAAAGCGGAAAACTGTCCGTTGGCAAGCAGGGCGCCGATGATTCCGGAGAGAATGTCGCCGCTCCCCGCCGTGGCGAGCACGGGACAGCCGCTCAGATTGACCGCGTATCGTCCGTCGCATGAGGCGACAACCGTATGCGCCCCTTTCAGAACCACCGTGGAGCGGAGTTTTGAAGCAAGCGCCTTCGCCTGTTCAATCCGGGAAAGCCCCGTGTCAATGCCGAATGCCGCAGCCAGACGCTTCATCTCCCCGGGATGCGGTGTAAAAACGATATCCGACTGAATCTTTTCCGCCAGCGACGGATTCTGCGCAAGAAGATTCAGCGCATCGGCATCGGCAAGCACTTTTTTCCCGGAAGCAAGCACCAGTTCCAGCACGGAGAGCGAATTGGGATCCGTTCCCATGCCGGGGCCGATCACAACGGCATCGGCCTTTTCCATGAGTTCGGTGATTCCGGCTTTCGAGTCCTCGCAGAAAAATCCGAGACAGGAATCCGGAATCTTCCGGATCATCATCGCCTTGGGCGGATCGGCAAAGAGATGCGCGCTCTCCGGAATCGCCACGGTGACGAGGCCCGCCGAAGTGCGCAGCGCGGCCTCTCCGGCAAGAGCCGGCGCACCGGAGTAGAGTCTGCTTCCGCCGATCACGAGAAGGTGTCCGCGCGAGTTCTTGTGGATGTCAAAGGGTTCGCGCGGGAAATATTTCACAATGTCCGCCGCCGTCGTGCATTCGGTGCATTCGGCCACATCGTCCACGAAGCGCGCCGGAATTCCGATGTCGAGCACCTTGATCCTGCCGCAGCGCCGGATGCCTTCCTCCGAGAGCATGCCGCGTTTCGGAAGCGCCATCGTGAGCGTGAGATCGGCGGTGATCGCGTCGGTGACGACTTCTCCTGTGTCGGCGTCAAGCCCGGAGGGGATGTCGAGCGAAACGACCGGATGGCCGGACTCGTTGACGGTCCGGATCCACGAATCAAACGGTTCACGCAGGGGGCCATGGCAGCCGGTGCCGAGCAGTCCGTCCACAATCAGGACGTTCGGGATTTCCAGATCGGATTTCTGAAGCCCATAGGTGATTCTCCCCCTGATCTTGTCCGGCAGTTCGCGGAACATCGTGAGCGCGTCACCCTGAAGCTCCTCCTCTTTTGCCGTGCAGTGCAGAAACACGTTGTATTCACCAAGATTCGCCAGCAGTTTTGCGACAACGAATGCGTCGCCCGCGTTGTTGCCCTTTCCGGCAAGCACGATGATGTTGCGCGGGAACACGTCGAACTTCATCAGCCTTGCAATGTATTCCATCACCGACGACGCTGCGAGCGCGCCCGCGATCCGCATCAGGCGTTCTCCGGGGATTCCGCCCTCCTCAACCGCGCGGCGGTCCAGATTGTGCATTTCAATTCCGCTGACAGCTTTCATAGTTCCGTACATCCTTTCTGCGAATGGCAGTGTGTTTCAAAGGTAAGATAGACAGAAAAAACATAAAATCAATCTTCCGGATTCAGGAATTTGATTGAAAAAAGTTTTTTTTTGTGGTATTTTATTGTTTCGACAAAACATCCGCGTGTTCTATTGCGGACCAATCACGCAAAAAAGGATCTTTCATGAAATCATCATTTGTATTTGCCGCACTGGCCGGAGCCGTTCTCGGGACGGCCTTGCCCGGCTGCCGGGAGGAGGAAAAGAAAATGCCGCCTCCGCCGTCGGTCGTCGTCGAAGAGGTTACCGAACTCAATTATGCGGACACCTGTGAGGAGGTTGGAAGTGTTTCAGCTTCCGATACCGTGAATCTCGTCGCCAATGTCTCGGGTTTCCTGACCGAGGTGAATTTCAAGGAGGGCACGCTGGTGAAGGAGGGCACAAAGCTCTTTCAGATTGATCCGGCCGTCTATGACGCCGCCGTGAAGAAGGCGACCGCCGATCTCCAGAAGGCGCAGGCGGATCAGAAGAATGCAAAAATTGAATTCGAACGACAGCAGAAACTGGTTCGGAGCGATGCCACGGCAAGACGCAATTTCGATATTGCCGAGATGAATAAAATGACTGCGGAAGCCAATGTGCTTGCCGCGGAGGCGGGGCTGGAACAGGCGAAGATCAATCTTTCCTATACGCGCGTCCTCGCCCCGTTCGACGGCTGGATCAGCTTCAAGAAATACAGCAAAGGCAACATGGTCGGCCCCTCCTCGGGCGTTCTGGCGACCATCGTGAGGAACGGCGACGTCAACGTGTATTTCTCCATCAGCGAAATGGATATGCTGCATCTCCTGCGCGCGTATCCCGGCGCGGACCGGAGCGACAAGGCCAAAAAACCCGAAGTGGAAATTTACTTTCAGGACGGCGTGAAATACGAGCACAGCGGCACGATCAGCGCGTGGGACAATGCCATCGGCGAAGGGACAGGAACCTTCCGTCTCAAGGCGCAGGTGAAGAATCCCGACCGCAAGCTCTTCCCCGGCATGTATGTCCGCGTGAAACTCCGCGTGGAGCCCTATTCGAAGCAGATCATGGTCCGGAGCGAGGCGATCCTGCGCGAACAGCTCGGCGACTTCGTCTACGTTGTGAACAGGGAAAACAAAGTGGAACGGCGCAAAGTCTCTCTCGGTGGAAAGAACGGGGAGTTCTACGCGGTGAAGGAGGGACTCAAAAAAGGGGAACGGGTCGTGATCTCCGGACTCCAGAAGGCGCAGTCGGGAAGCAGCGTAACGTCGATCATGAACAAGGAGCAGCCGCCCGCCGGAGCAGCGAAATGAGGAGAATACGGGATTTCGCGCTCCGCACAGCCGGCATCAGGGGCACTGTCCCTGACGTTCCGGGAAAAGTGCTCCCGCATTTCTCCGCTTTTTCAAACGAGAAGGAATCTATTTTATGATCAGTGAATTTTTCATCCGGCGGCCCCGCTTCGCCATCGTGCTGGCGATTCTCTTTCTGCTCAGCGGACTGATCGCCGTCTTCACGCTTCCGGTCACGCTCTACCCGAACATCACGCCGTCGGTGATCACGGTTTCCGCCCGCTATCCCGGCGCCGATGCGCAGACGGTGCTCGACACCGTGATCCAGCCGATCGAATCGCAGATCAACGGCGTCAAGAAGATGATCTACATGTCCTCGACGGCGACGGACGACGGTTCCGCCTCGATCAAAGTGACATTCGACATCGGCACCGACGGCGACACGAACACGGTCAACACGCAGAACCGCGTCAACTGGGCAACCGCGCAGCTTCCGCAGGAGGTCCAGCGCCAGGGAGTGATCACCAAAGAGGCGTCAAGCAACATTCTCGCGGTCATCACGCTCTATTCGCCGAAAGGCACCTATGACGAACTGGCGCTGAGCAACTTCATGTCGATCTCGGTAAAGGACGAAATCGCGCGGATCCCGGGAGTCGGCGACGTGATGGCGTTCGGCGAAATGACCTACGCGATGCGCGTCTGGCTGGATACAATGCGCATGGCCTCGCTGAAGATCACGGTGGAGGATGTCAAAAATGCAATCACGGCGCAGAACGTGCAGGTTTCGGCAGGAGCGCTCGGCGACGCGCCCTCCGATCCCGCGCAGACGGAACGCCTTTCCATTGCCGCGCAGGGGCGTCTGGCGAATCCGGAGGAGTTCGGCGCGATCGTGATCCGCTCCAATCCGGACGGTTCCCAGCTGCGCATCCGCGACGTCGCACGCGTCGAAATGGGCGCGGAAACCTACAGCGGCGTGACAACCCTCAACGGGAGACCCGCCGCAATGCTTGCCGTCTATCAGCTGAACGAGGCCAACGGCCTGGAAATCGCCAAAGAGATAAAGAAACGCATGGAACGGCTCAAAACCACCAGTTTCCCCGAGGATCTCGAATACGGCGTGCAGTATGACACGACCCGTTTCATCACATCGTCCATCAACGAGGTGAAGGACACCTTGTTCGAGGCAGTGCTTCTGGTCGTTCTCGTCACGTTTCTCTTCCTCCAGGACTGGCGCTCGACCCTGGTGCCGACGATCGCGATTCCGGTTTCTCTGGTCGGCACGTTCGCGGTCATGCTTGCAGTCGGGTACAGCATCAATATGACGACGCTCTTCGGGCTGATTCTCGCCATCGGCATCGTGGTGGACGACGCCATCGTCGTAATCGAAAACGTCAGCCGCCTGATGGAGGAGGAGCATCTGCCGCCGAAGGAGGCCGCGCTCAAGTCCATGCGCCAGGTGACCGCACCGATCATCGCGACGACTTCGGTATTGCTCGCCATGTTCGTTCCCGTCTGTTTTCTGCCGGGGATCACGGGAGAGATGTACCGCCAGTTCGGCGTCACGATCTCCGTTGCGGTTTTCCTTTCGATGATCAACGCGCTGACGCTCAGTCCGGCGCTCTGCGCCCTGATTCTCAAGCCCGTGGACCCGAACCGGAGGAAGTTCTTCTTTTTCCGCTGGTTCGACACGGGCTTTGAAAAGCTCACGCGCGGCTACTCCTGTGTTGTAAAATCGCTTCTGCGGAAATCCGTTCTCGTGATTCTGCTCTATGCGGCGATGGGGGCGGGTGCGCTCAAGCTCTATACGATCCTCCCGACCGGCTTTGTTCCGAACGAGGATCAGGGGGCGTTTTTCGTGAGCGTCCAGCTGCCCGACGGCGCGTCGCTTGCGCGCACGGCGAAAGTGACGGAAAAAGTGACGGCGCTGCTGCGCGGCATTCCGGAGGTGCAGGACTTCATCTTCGCGTCCGGCTTCAACATCCTGAACGGGATCAACGCCTCCAACTGCGCATTCGGCATCGTGATCCTGAAAGACTGGTCCGAGCGTCAGGAAGCCGCTCAGGGACAGGACGCGGTCCTTGCGAAATTCTACGCGAAGGCACAGCAGATCCCCGACGCATCAATTGTTCCGTTCGGTGTTCCCTCGATCCCGGGACTCGGCACGACCGGCGGCTTCTCTCTGATGCTTCAGGACACCTCCGGCAACCTGAAACCGCAGGAATTTCAGAAAATTCTGAACAAAATCCTGGTGGAGGCCAACAATTCGCCGGTCTTTTCGAACGTCTATTCGACCTTCCGCGCCTCGTTCCCGCAGGTGTATCTGGACATCGACCGGGAAAAGGCAATCCGTCTCGGCGTGACGCCGGACAGCATCAACAGCGCGCTCCAAGGAATCTTCGGCTCCACCTACGTGAACGACTTCAACAAATACGGAAAATCCTACAAGGTCAAGCTCCAGGGCGACAAGCTGTTCCGCGACGACGTCCGCGATCTCTCCAAAGCCTATGTCCGCAACGACAGGGGTGAAATGGTGCCGCTCGGCACGCTGGTCGACATCAAATACAACTTCGTCCCGCAGTATCTGACGCGCTACAACATGTTCCAGTCGATCCTGATCAACGGTTCGGCGGCGCCCGGATACAGTTCCGGACAGGCGATGAACGAAATGGAGAAAATTGTCAAGGAGGTCGATCCGTCGCTCTCGTTTGAATGGACGGACATGTCCTATCAGGAGAAGCTCGCGGGAAATCAGATCGTAATCGTGTTCGCCCTTGCGCTGCTGTTCATCTATCTCTTCCTCGTGGCGCAGTATGAGAGCTGGATGATTCCGTTCTCGGTCCTGCTGTCGGTGCCGGTGGCGTTTCTGGGCGCGGTGCTGTCGCTTTATTTTCTCGGGATCGACAACAACATCTACACGCAGGTCGGATTCGTGCTCCTTTTCGGCATCGCCTGCAAGACGGCGATCCTGATTGTGGAGTTCGCCAAGGAACAGCACGAAAAGGGCCTGGGGATTCCGGAAGCGGCGGAGTTTGCGGCGCGCCTGCGTTTCCGCGCGGTTCTGATGACGGCGGTCTCCTTCATTCTCGGCACGTTCCCGCTGGTGGTGGCGCTCGGTGCGGGAGCGGTCAGCCGCCGTTCACTCGGGACCGCGGTATTCGGCGGAATGCTTCTTTCCGTTCTTGTCGGCACGCTTCTGATCCCGGTGTTTTATGCCGTGATCCAGCGCATCATCGAGGCATGCTGCAAGAAAACGGAATAAATCAGGGCGAAGACGCTTTTCGGGATTTGCCATTTCCGTGAAATGTGCTAATGTATCGCGTTGAAGTTTCTGCGATGACTTAAACGGGAAAAAATTCTATGACAGATCGGATTCTGGGACTTTTGTGCGCGGTCGCCGCGGTCGTTCTTCTCCACCTGCCCTGTCCGGCGGACGATGCGGAAGCAAACGCGCTGTTCACCGAAGGGCGCACACTGGAAAAAGAAGAAAAATTCCGCCGCGCGGCAGGCAAATACATGGACGCGCGCCTGATGGCGGACGATACCGTGCTCAAGGGAAACGCGCTGATCGCCGCCGCCCGCGCCTACCGCAATGCAAAGCTGTATGGGGATGAATTTGATTGTCTGGAGAAGCTGATGAAAGAGCATCTCGGCGGAATTGATTTCACAACGGTTGTCGACCGGGAATACAAGATCGCCGATGAATTCTTCAAAGGACACCGTGATGTCGCCGTCTCCTGGCTTCCCTTCATAAAAAAGGAGGACCGGACAATGGAGATCTACGAGGCGGCATTGAAAAACGCCCCCTGCTCGGCACAGGCTGGAGAAGCCCGGCTCCGCCTTGCGCGTCTGTACATCGACGAGCAGAAACCCGATGACGCAATCCGGCATCTAAATGAAACCGCGAAACTTTTCCCCGGAAGCGAGTCGGCCCAGTATGCGTCCCTGGAACTGAGCAGTCTCCTGCTTCAGATGGCGGAGCGCGGCGACGGCGACAACTCCTACAGCAGACAGGCACTCGAAGCCTTTGACAATTATCTCAAGACCTATCCGAACTCTCCCGAGGTTCCCTGGGTGAAAAAAGCCCGGGAAAAAGTGTTGAACCTGATGGCAAAGCGCATTCATGCCGTCGGGGTCTATTATCACAGGACCGGCCAGAACGAGATTGCGGAACGTTATCTTGCGGAAGTGGTGAAGAACTATTCCAATACGGAACAGGCAAACAAATCCGAAGATCTTCTTGCAAAAATCAATAAGGAATATGAGATCCCGCCGAACCGGGACAAACGTTTCACTCCTTACAAGGTGGAATACAGGCGCGGGCCGACTCCCGAGGACGCGGCGCCGATCATGGTCGTGCCGGAGAACAGCGGCAACCGCTGGCTTCTTCCGGTGCGTGATCTGAAAAAGAGCGTTGTCCGCGAGCCGGGCACCAACTGAATCAACCAAGGAATGCGGAACAACAATGACTGCAAAACTGAAAAGATTTTTCCTCCCTTTTACCGGATTTCTCCTGTTGATGCTCCTGTCCTCCTGCGGTTATCACATGGGTTCGATGATGCACCCGCAGATCAAAACCGTGGCAATCGCCGAGGTCCGTAACGAAACGCGTGAAGTGCTGGCGTCGGCCATCATGCGCAAACAGATCGCCGAGCGCTTCCAGTTTGACAACAGTCTGAAAATCACCACCCCCGAAAAAGCGGACTGCATTGTGCAGTGCCGTATTCTGAGCATCAAAAATGCCGGCGTTGTCTGGCGGAGCACCGATGAGGATATGACCTTCCGCCCGTCCGAATTCCAGATCACGGTCAACGCGGAATTTACGGTAACAATCCCCGGTTCCGCCGAGCCGCTGGTGCCGATGCGGAAAGTCTCCGGAGCATCAACCTATCAGTTCACCGCCGACCCTGCCATCGGACGGGAAAACGGCCTGACACAGGCCTGTTATAATATGGCGAATCTGATCGTGGAATATACAACTGAGGCGTGGTAGGAAACCGTTTCCCCCCGTGAACAGGGCGGAAGGAATCACTCTTTCGTCAGATCGGCGAACTCCGCAGGGAGGAAAGCTGCAAGCGTTTCCGGATTCACGGCAAGATTGGTGCCGATTTTCCCGCCGCTGACACAAATATAATCGTAGAGAACTGCCGTTTCGTCGATGAAAGTCCGGAACGGCTTTTTCATGCCGACGGGAGAACAGCCGCCGTGCACATAGCCTGTCAGAGGAAGGAGCTGACGGGAGGGAAGCATTTCAATACTCTTCTGTCCGGAAACTTTCGCGGCCTTCTTGAGATCCAGTTCCGTTCCCGCCGGAACGACAAAAACGAAATGTTCCTGCGAGGGGGACTGCGTCACCAGCGTCTTGAAAACCTGCTCGGCATTTTGTCCGATCTTGCGGGCGATGGAAAGAGCGTCGATCAATCCGTCGTCCACGGGATATTCAAACAGGCGGTATGGGATCTTTGCATTGTCCAGCAGACGCATTGCATTGGTTTTTTTGGCATTCATTGCTTTATTTTCCTCCGGATTCACCATTGCCGGAAACGACACTGCGGAGAGGAGACGGCTTCTGCGAAAAGTGCCGCATCCGCATCTTTTTCACATGCCGGCGGTCATGCAGGAGCATCTGGAGGGCATTCCAGAGATTGTGCCAGAGCACGTAGAACGTCGGCCCCATGGCGACAAGGGGATTGGCGAAATGAAGCGCGAGAAACATCGTGAAGGTTGTATTCTTCTGCCCGAGCGACTGGCTCGATTCCCGGCGGTAGCGCTTCTCTCCCATGAACCGTCCGCCGATAAAATTGAGCGCACAGATAAAGGCACTTGTCAGAGCGATTTCAAGGAGAACCAGCGGTGAAATTTCCGGATTGTGATGAATAAAAAAGGAAGCTGATCCGGCAATGATGAACAGCGTGACCACCCAGAGGAAAAAGGAGAAATTCGCAAGTTTTGCAGGCCATTCCTTCGCGTTTCGGAAGAACATCCGCGTAATCGTCGCCGCGGCAATCGGAACACCGATGATGACTGCCAGGTTGACGGCGACGTTCGTGAAAAACACCAGCGAAAAATTCCCCGTGACCAGCGGAAGCAGTCCGAGAAGAGCAATACTTACACCGAGATTGGTGATGATGAAGGCCGCCACGACATAACTCACACTCCCGCCGAGAAAACGGATGATGACGGGCGCGGCGTTCGCCGTCGGCGTGATCGCGGTGAAAAAGGCGATTTTTGCGAAATCATCCTGCCCGCAGAGCTTCAGGATTCCCCACAGAATCAACGGGACAAGAATATTGAAGGCAAGAATCTTCCAATGGCTGGAATGAGGCCGGAGCTGTTTGAATTTCACCTGGAGACAGACCAGATAGAGCATGATGATCAGGAGAATGCGGATCATCCAGTTGTATTCATGTGCCCAGGGGCAGAAATAACCCGCGAGAAAGGCGACAGCGATCATCAGCGGACGGATCAGCGATTTCATCATGGCAGAAACACATTCCTTTCCAAAAGTTGAAAACAGAAAATATAATCCCGGTATCGGATAAAATCAATCTGCGGAAAACTGCTGTTGCAAAAAACATTTTTTCCTATCTCTCATGTCCGCGTTTTTTTCTTCATGATTTTTCAGGAAAATGACTTGCAAAAGCCGTTTAGTAAGACTACTGTAAGAGCAAATTGAAATTGAACAAGGAGTTTCCCGCATGAAAATCGGTGTCATTGTCGAATCGTTCCGCGAACCGTTGTATACCGCCTTTGAATCCGCCGCGAAAATCGGGGCGCAGGGTGTTCAGATGTATGCTGTCTGCAAGGATCATAATCTGATCACGATGACGAAGGAAGAGCGCGCGGCACTGAAAAAGCGCCTGGACGAACTCGGACTCAAGGTTTCCGCAATCTGCGGAGATCTCGGCGGGCATGGCTTTCAGGATGCCGCCGACAATCCCGAGCGGATCCGCCTCAGCAAACAGATCATCGACATCTGCGCGGATTTCGACACCCATGTCATGACGACTCACATCGGCGTTGTCCCGACCCGGGAAGAGTCTCCCGTCTATCAGACGATGCTTGCCGCCGCACGGGAAGTGGCCGCCTATGCCGCCGCGCATGACGTGACACTGGCGATCGAAACCGGCCCGGAACCGGCGGACCGGCTCAAAAAGTTTATTGAAAACGCCGGCGGCAAAGGAATCGGCGTGAATTTCGACCCCGCAAACCTGGCGATGGTTCTGAACATCAATCCCGCGGAAGCGGTTCCCGTGCTGGCGGAATATATTGTTCATACGCATGCGAAGGACGGGCTTCATCTCCGTGACTGCAATCCTTCCGATGTCTACGGCTCCATGGACACCTACGATCTGACGCCGCCCGAACAGCAGAGCAAGGGCGACGGCCCGGTGTTCCGTGAAGTCGCTCTCGGTCAGGGCCAGGTCAACTGGACGGAATACATCGCAGCTTTGAAGGCAATCGGCTATGACGGTTTCCTGACGATTGAACGCGAAGTCGGAGACAATCCGAAAGCGGACATCACGATGGCAGTCGATTTCCTCAAGGCGCACAACATCGGCTGACACTTCCTTCCGCGTCAAAGATACAGACCCCTTTCGGCGGTTCCGCGGACTCCTCCCGCGGGGCCGTCTTTTTTTATCAGGAATCAGAGACTGCGGTAACGCCACATCGCCGCAATCTGGTAAAGAACGGCGAGAACAATCAGACATGCGCCGACGAAAAAAGGCACGGCGCTGTTGCCGGCGGCATCCGCCAGAAGCCCGGAACCGAGCGGAGCAAAGACCGATGTGCTCCCGACGATCACCTCGTTGACCGCAACATAGCGGTGGCTCTTTTCGGGATTCGCCAGAGAGTGATAGGCAAAGAAGAAGCAGAATCCGCCGGAATAGCAGCCGTAAAGCAGCCCGGCGAAAACATAAACGCCATAGGATTGCGTAAAGGCGAAAAGCAGCAGCGCAGCCAGTCCGCAGCAGGCCGCAAGCGCAATCGGGAGCGGATGATACATCCAGCGGCGGCTTTTCCAGAAACTCAGCGCAAGAAACGCCTGAACGTAGCTCACCGCAGCAAGAATGATCCCCTGCTGTGCGGTTGACATTTCCAGCAGATTGCAGCGGTAGGGAATTTGTGTGCGCAGCATTGCGATGGTGATGAATCCCGTTCCCGCCACGATCCAGCCGAGCATGGCCAGATCAGGCAGTTTTTCCTGTGCTCCGGAACCGCTGTTCTCCGTCTCGGCAGTGGACAAGGATGCCATCGGAGACTCTTCCCCGGCATTTTTTCTGCGGATAAAACAGTGGAGAAGCCAGACAAAAGCGCTCACAATCAGAATCAGTGCAAGGTTGATTTTGTAGCAGGTGCGCCAGCCGCTTTCAGGCGAGAGCATTCCCCAGATCATCGCGGCGATAAACGGTCCGGAGGCAAAGCCGAAACTCCACGAAAAGGTATAGAACGCCGCCGTCTTCGCCACGGATCCGGGCGCGTTTTCATTCCGGTCGAGCATTTTCACAATCACCTGGAACGGCGCAAAAAACATCGCGGTGCCGATACCTGAACCGAACAGCCATAAATACTGCGCGTTCATACCGGGGAACAACAGGAATCCGAGCATGGAAAGCGCCAGAATCCCCTCTCCGGCCAGAATGAATTTCGTCGCGTTGTGCTTCCGCTGGACAATGCCAAGCAGAGCCGAGACAATCGCATAGATGAACGCCCAGACCGCCATTGTTCCGGCAATGGCGAAAGAGTCCGCTCCGCTGATTGCGAGGCGCCGCATCGTGATAAAGAAGAAAAGTCCCATGATGATATTCATCACACAGGGCAGCAGATAAAAAATGATTCGCATCAGAGTTCCTGTTCCGGATGGTTTGAAACTCCGGATAAATTACTCCGGGAAACCTTTTTTTCAAGCGGAATGCCGCAGCAAAGCGGTGGATATTTCCTTCCTTCAACGAAATTCCGGAAGATGTTGTGCTTCAGGTTGTGGAATCCGGTTCCGGCGGAAATTCTTTTTTCTGTCTTCCCGCAGTTCCTGCAAAGCGGTCATAAACGTTGTCTTTAACCCGAGACGGCTCTCCTGAACTCCTGCGGCTGCTTTCGGTCAGAAACGTTTCTTCCAGGACACTTCCCGCAGCGCAGAGTGTATATTGAAAATCCGCCATGAATTCTCATTTCATTTTCGTTGATAACGGGGACTGGCATGAGGAAACGGAAAGAAAAAAAGGTTTTTTTTCAGATTTCAATTTGAAAAAAAATAAAAACTGAATAAATTAAAGGGAACATAAAAATCCTTGCCCGATGGTGTAATGGTAGCACAACTGATTCTGGTTCAGTTTGTCTTGGTTCGAGTCCAGGTCGGGCAGCCACTTTTCTTTCTCCTCGGTCAAACCTCTGTTGTTTCTGAAGATACGGGGCGTGAATTTGAAGAGCCGCTTCAATTTTCCATTGGTCAGACACTGAACATGGGATGGTGCGATTCCGGACTGGCGGCATACACTGAAAGCTTTCTGTTTTCGTGACATTATTGAAAAAAAGATCCTCCTGCGATTTGACATTTGGGCTTTTACATGTAGATTGTTGACTGCAGACTGGATTGTGAGAGGTCCGGTCGGCGGCCGTTGCCGGGTTTTAGAGAGAGCCTGTCGGCGGAACAGTCTTCTCCTGACTCTAAAAGGAGATCAAAAAAGTGGGGGTGGAGGTCGAGAGGCCTTCACCTTTTTTTATTGAACTGCACAATTCCAGATGAAAAAATCCTCTTTTCCTTTTCCTGTGTCTTGAAAAAATCAAATCGGATGTTACATTATATATTTCCGTGGCTGCATTTCCCGATCGCGGCCCGGTGTTCCGGCGTTCATGGCCTGGCAGCATGAATTCCGGAGTTGCAGGTGTTTTTTTAGAGACAGAGCTTCAATTCAAGCAATTTTGGAAAGCGGAGAAGAAAAAATGAAGACGTATCTGGCAAAAGCCGGCGAAATCGAGCGCAAGTTCGTCCTTTTCGACGCGGCGGATGTTCCCCTGGGCCGTCTTGCAGTGAAAATCGCGAATTCCCTTCGCGGCAAAGACCGTCCCACCTATACGCCGCATGTTGACACCGGCTGTTTCGTGATCGTGATCAACGCGGAGAAAGTCCTCCTGACCGGCGCCAAGGATGAAAAGAAAATGTATGAGTCCTTCTCGGGATACCGCAGCGGGCACAAGCTCAAAAAAGCCAGCGAGATCCGGGCGAAGAAACCCGAACTGATGATTCGCGAAGCCGTCTGGGGCATGCTTCCCAAGGGCCGTCTCGGCCGGGCGCAGTATGCCAAGCTGAAAGTTTATGCCGGTGCGGAGCATCCGCATGCGGCGCAGAATCCCGAAGCGGTAAAACTTTGATGGAGATTTTTGAATGAACGCAGCTATGTCCAAATCTGAAATCGGTGCCACCGGACGCAGAAAAACCGCGAGCGCGAGAGTTCGCGTCTGCCAGGGTTCCGGCAAAATTAAAGTCAACGGTGAAAACTTCGACAAATATTTCAACGTCGAAGCGATCCGCGGATTCATCCTCCAGCCTCTTACGCTGACCGGACTCGGCAATACGCTTGACGTCAGCGCGACCATCACCGGCGGCGGCAAGACCGGACAGGCGGGCGCACTCCGCCACGGCATCGCCAGAGCCCTCATCAAGTTTGACGAGTCTCTCCGCCCGGTTCTCAAGAACAGCGGGATGCTGACGCGCGACTCCAGAGAGAAAGAGCGCAAGAAAGCCGGTCAGCCCGGCGCCAGAAAGCGCTTCCAGTTCTCCAAGCGCTGATCGTTTTTACGGCGATTCGGGGGAAAGAAGAAGTTCTTTCCCCTTTTTTCTTTTTTACGACTGTTTACAATTTCATCTGAAAGACGCGGGCTGAAATGCCCGGCGGGAGTGGGGTGTCATCATGTCTAAGGTTCGTGCGGCCATCATCGGAGCTTCGGGGTATGCGGGAGAGGAACTCATCCGGCTTCTGATCCGGCATCCAGAGGTTGATCTGCGCGTCATTACATCCAGAAAAGAGGCGGGAAAGAATATTTCCGACATTTTCCCGCGCTTCAGCGATTATGAACTCAAATTTTCCGCGCCCGATGTCAAGGCGATTTCCGAAAGCTGCGATGTCGCCTTTCTCGCCCTGCCCCATGGTCTTGCCGCGGAGTATGCGGCGCCGCTGGTCGAAGCCGGTGTGAAGGTGATCGACATCAGTGCGGACTTCCGTATCCGCTCCACTGCAAAATACAAGGAATACTACGGGGTTGATCATCCTGCGCCCGAATTCCTGAAAAAAGCCGTTTACGGGCTGCCCGAGCGTTACCGCGAACAGATCCGCACTGCCGATCTGATTGCATGTCCCGGCTGCTATCCGACCAGTATCATTCTGCCGACGGCGCCCATACTGGCGGCGGGGCTGGCCTCCCATGACAATATCATCGTCTCCACGGACAGCGGCGTGACGGGAGCGGGCAGAAAGGTCGATCTGCCCTACATATTCCCGGAATGCAATGAAAGCGTCCGCGCCTATGGAATCGTGCGCCACCGCCATCTGCCTGAAATTGAGCAGGAACTGGCTGTCGCGGCAGGTGTTCCGGAGCTTGCGATGAATTTCATTCCGCATCTTGTCCCGGTGAACCGGGGTATCTTTTCAACGATCATCCTCAAGGCGACGGGTGCCTGCTCGATGGACGCCGTTGCCGAAGTTTATGAAAAAGCCTATGGAAACGAGCGTTTCGTGCGTGTGCTGCCGAAGGGAAAACTGCCGGACACTAAACATGTCACGATGACGAACTCCTGTGAAATCGGTTTTGTTCTCGACGATCATACCGGCAATCTGATTCTCTGCTCCGTGATCGACAATCTGACAAAGGGTGCTTCCGGACAGGCAGTTCAGAATCTGAATATCCGCTTCGGGCTTGACGAAACGGCCGGGCTGCTCTGAATCCGATCCCGGTGGAGGGGAGTACAGTTTTACCTTTCATAATATCTCCTCCTTCACCGGGCAAAATCGGAACATGAAAAAGGGAGACTGTAACGATGTCCATTGCAGAGGAAATTTTTGCACGCGTTCCCAAAACGCATAATTGTGCCCAGTCTGTGGCGGCGGGATGCGGCCATGACGAACTTCTGGAAGAATTGAAAAATTGTGGCGGCGGACGTGCTCCCGGCGGCTTGTGCGGCGCATTGCATGCGGCGCTCCGGATGCTTCCGGAAGAGAAACGAGCGGAAGCAAAAGCCGAATTCATCCGTCTGATCGGCGCACCGGATTGCAGAACCATCAAAACACAGTGCGGAACTCCGTGCTCCCGTTGTGTTGCCGTCGCAGCAGAGCTGGCGAAAAACTGAATTAATAAATTCTGCGCGCGAAGCTGCGCTATAAATAAATTTTGCGCGCGAAGCTGCGCAGTTTAAAAAAAATTGCGACAGCAATTTTGATTCGTGCAGGACTTTCAGTCCTGCCGCGGTCCAGCTGCGTAAGCTGGTCGCGCATAGCGCGAAATCTCCCCGGCGGCGGTTCCAAATGCTCAAGGACGAGAAGCGAAGCTTCGAGAGCCGCCGGTACAGCGCATGACCTCAGGGACACTCCCGAAGCTCTCGCTGATAAGCATGTGGGAAACCTTTGACTCCGAGGAAAAGTCCGGTGCTCTCGTGATTATTGAATATTATTGAGACGAAAAAATGCCTGCGCATTTTTCCGTCTCAATGAATACGCCCGGAGCTCTCGAACTTTTCCTGTGGAAAAGTTCTCGTCACTGAGCGGTCTGAACCGCTCCGGGCGGGGATTTCGTGCTCCGCACGACCAGCGTTTCGCCGCTGGATCACGACAAGGGTCAAAGACCCTTGACCCCGAGAAGAATGCTCCCGCATTCTTCCGTTTCCGGTCAGTCACCTATCCGGGCGGGGAATTCGCGCTGTGCGCGACCAGCGTTTCGCCGCTGGATCACGACAAGGGTCAAAGACCCTTGACCCCGAGAAGAATGCTCCCGCATTCTTCCGTCACTTTGGTATTGGAATAAACTGCGCGTTTGCAAAAAAATCCCGGCAGACAGTATTCAGGAAAAGCAAAGCGTTTTCCATTTCCGCAGTAATCTCCCGCGAAAAAGTCACACGCAATTTCACGATCTTCGAACCGACAGAAAAGATCACCAGTTCGGAAAAAAACGGATCCTCGCCAATGGAAAAGGCAAAGGTGCAGCGCTTCCCGACAACAGTAGAGTCCAGAGCCAGTTTTTTCACGGTTTCCAGAGGAACGGTGAGCGTAAACTCCTCAAGCTTGGAAACTTCTCCAAGCGGCGCACTCTTTCCGGTGAGATGGGAGATATTGTTTTTGACTTCGTCGTAATGCCTTTGCCACTGTTCCTGAGACAGTTTCACGGTTTTCAAATCCAATGAATAAATATAAACATCGGCGGATGCCCCATAGTCATTTGCATAACGAACCCTCGTTCCATAATAAGGATTCAGATTTTTTGTGACGCTGGTTTTTGTAAAATTGCCGATCCGGGGGGGAAAAACACCACCCGTTTCGTCATCCGCATAAGACGTATTCTTCGGCAGACTCACAACATCCTGCGCTGCAACGGAACATACCATGACGAAGAAAATCAGCGATATCCAGAGTGGAAGCCCTGTTTTCATTTTCCTTTTACCATTTCGGCTTGAGAAAATTCCCTGTTCCAGAATGCGAGCTGCGCGGCGACCTGGCCGAAACCGGTTCCCCCGAATACCTCGCGCCCGGCAACCGCGTTTTCCGCGGAAAAAACGGAAAGCATGGATTCATCCGCCTCGGGAAAGACACTTTTCATCTCCTCAAGGGTCACTTCGTTGAGCGCCTTGCCGTGCTCGACGGCGAAGCGGACCAGCGCACCGACCTTGTGATGGGCGTGGCGGAAGGGCACCCCTTTCCGGACAAGCATTTCAGCAAGATCAGTCGCCATGAGCCCGGGGTCGGACGCCGCCTGCGCCATGCGATCGGAATTCACCTTCATCGTTTCAATCATGTGCGGATAGACGGAAAGGATCGCTTCAACCGTGTCAATCGCGTCAAACAACCCTTCCTTGTCCTCCTGCAGATCGCGGTTGTAGGTCAGCGGGAGTCCCTTGCAGACGGTCAGGATAGACATCAGCGCCCCGTAGACGCGTCCGGTCTTGCCGCGCGAAATTTCGGCAATATCCGGATTTTTCTTCTGCGGCATCAGACTCGAACCCGTGCAGAAGGCGTCGGAAAGCATGACAAACGAGAATTCCTGCGACATCCAGAGGATGATGTCCTCGGAAAGGCGCGAAATGTTCATTGCGAAAATCGCAAGCGCGGCAAGCACCTCGCAGGTGAAGTCGCGCGAAGCGACGGCATCCATGCTGTTCCGCGTCATCGCGGGGAAATCCAGCTGTTTCCGCACAAATTCGCGGTCGATCGGCAGCGTCGTTCCGGCAATTGCCCCGGAACCGAGCGGAAGCACGTTCAGGCGTCTGCGCGCGTCGAGAAGCCGTCCCCGGTCGCGTTCAAACATTTCAACATAGGCCAGAAGATGGTGGGCGAACAGCACCGGCTGTGCGTGCTGGAGATGCGTAAAACCGGGAAGGATCGTCCGTTTATTCGCCTCCGCCTGCGCGACAAGCGCCTTCTGGAGTGTCCGGATCCCGTCCGCCAGATGGAGTGTCACATCGCGCAGATAGAGCCGGATATCCAGATTCACCTGGTCGTTGCGGCTTCTGGCGGTGTGAACACGCGCCCCCTCGTCGCCAAGGAGTTTGATAAGTTCGGACTCAATATGCATATGGATATCTTCAAGTTCGACACGGTACTGAAAATCCCCGGCTTCGATCCTTTTGCATATCTCGTCGAGTTTCGCGCAGATCGCCTCGGCGGATGTCTGCGGGATGATTCCCGTCGCCCCGAGCATGCGCGCATGCGCCTTGCTGCCTTCGATATCGTAACGATACAGGCGTTTGTCATAAGATATGGATTGAGTGAAATCGCGGACGCATTGTTCCGCGTCCTGTGCGAATCTTCCGCCCCAGAGTGCCATGGCATTTCCTTTCCCTGATTGGTTTGCAACTGGAAATATAGCATGCAAAACGCTTTCCTGAAAGGTGCGGATATGAAAAAAGTCGACAAAAGAATTTTTTTTTCGGAGCACCTCCTTGCTTTCATCAAAGAAACTGCTATATTTTATCGAATAAAGTATGAAAAACTGCAAAATAAGGAGACTTATGATGAAAGTATGGAAAAAAGCGCTCGTTTTCGCCGCATCAATCCTGACAACCGCGGTTATTACCGGCTGTGCCACACCGCTTCCGCTCGGCGTGATCTACACGAAGGTCGTACTCCCCGGCGCGGTCGGCAACAGTGAGCTGCAGTATTCCAAGACCGGAACAGCACGTTGCTACAGCGTCATCGGCTGTTTTGCAAGCGGTGATGCTTCCATCAACGCGGCCTGCAAGAACGGCGGCATCACGAAGGTTTCCTGGGTCAGCTATAGCGTCAACAACTTCCTCGGCGCCTATGCCACCTACACAACCACGGTTTACGGCGACTGATTCCGCTGCAACCGCAGGGAAGAAAACGGGACGGCTGTCACGGCCGCGCCCGTTTTTTTATGCCTGGAAAAAGAGAATAAGTCAATATGAAGCTGGCTGTTTTTCAAAAGGAACTGGAGGATACCTTCCGGAATGCCGGATTCGAGTCGCCGGAGCTGGAAAGCGCCTATATCGTTTCCGAAATCACCAATGTAGCGTATGTCGAACTGCCGCTTGCCCGGAATCGGCTCCTGACGGAGGATGAACTCCGGAAAGGGCGCGGTTTCCTGGCACGCAGACTGAAGAATGAGCCGTTTCAGTATATCTTCGGCTGGACGCAGTTCCGCTTTCTCAATTTAAAAATAGGGCCCGGCGCACTGATTCCGCGCCCGGAAACGGAACTGCTTCCCGATCTGCTTCTCAAATATCTGCCTGTCAATGCCCGTGTATGCGAACTGGGCACCGGCTCCGGCGCGATCTCCCTTGCGCTGGCTTCGGAACGGCCCGATCTCGACGTATGGGGTTCGGAGCTCTCTCCGGAAGCATTCTTCTGGTCCGAGCGCAACCGCACGGCGCTGGCGCTCCCGAATGTGCATTTTTTCCATGGTTCGCTCTTTGAACCGTTCGGAGAGGAGAAGTTCGACGCCGTTGCCGCCAATCTCCCTTACATCTCTCCCGCCGAGCGTGATGCTCTGCCGGAAAATGTCCGCAATTACGAACCAGCCGAGGCCCTTTTTGCACCGGACGACGGCTTTGCGCTGATCGAACGCGCCATCCTGGAAGCGCCCCGCCATCTCAGGGAGAGGAGCGGACTCTTTTTTGAGATCGGAGAGACGCAGGGAAAACGCGCGCAGGACTGCGCCATGCGGACAGGATTTTTCACAAAAGCGGAAATCCTGCCCGATCAGTATGGCGTGGCGCGTTTCCTTGCGGCGTACCGCGAATCGGAAGCGTGATTGTCTCTTTTGTCACCCGAAAATCAGCCAGCCCGCGCATTTCGGGTTGTAATCGCGATGCAGAAGGCGGCTCGGCCACGGTTCGCGCTTTACCCAGCCGTCGTTCCCGCTCCAGACATTGATCCGCATCGGGAAATTCTTCCGGCGGTAACCGTCAAACACCGCCATCGGGATCCGGATCGTCAGAATACCGTTTTCCCGGACATATTCCAGTACCGGAATTTCCCGGAAGATAAAGGAATAGAGGGTTGGATTCCCGTTCGAGTCAAAGTCAATGCGCACCGGCGGCCAGAGACGGCAGGGTTCAATCTCCACGGAAAATGCCTTTCCTTCGCTTCCGGAAATCTGAATGCTCAGCATCCTGTCATCATAAAAAGCGCGCCAGGAAAGCGTGCTTTCTCCGACTTTTTCCCATGCTTCGCGCGGCGCGCCTTTGGCGCAGACGGCTCTGGCTCCCGTCGGATTTCTGCCGGTATATTCGGCGATGAACGGATCGTCCATGCGGAATTTCGGGAAATCGACGTTGAGGAGCTGTTCGAGCAGGGCAATGCGCGCAGTGAGTTTTTCCGGAGAAAAGAGATACCCTTCCGCCTCGGAGTGATACCCGAGCCGGGAATCGTGTTCGCAGAGCTGTTTCATGGCTTCTGAGTTGCGGATTTCATCCAGCACGATCCGGCGCATGGCCTCCAGATTGTCCCTGCCTTCAAAGAACATCTCCTCGCGCAGGGAGTAGAAGGTGAGCAGATTCACGGTGCTCCGCATCTGGAGGGCGATCGCGGAAGTTAAATCAATGTCGGCAATCCTGGCGGGATCATCGGCATATTCTCCGCGCAGCGACTCGAGAATATCGGCGCCTTTCTGCCAGGATTCATACATGCCGCGGCAGAGTGTCAGAGCCTCCGGGAGCGTATGCTGATAACAGAGGCATTCGCCGATCCGGTCGCCGCTCACTTCGGGGAAGTTTTTCAGAATCCAGCTCGGGGAGATCGGCTCGTCCACGGGGAAGAGATGCAGCGGCCACGCGATCGAGTGATGGAGCGGGCCGAACCATTCAAACGCGATGTTGCCGGGGAACTGCCGGTATCCGGCGGAAAAGTATTTCCATGCCTCAACTATCTTCGGCGTGTTTTTCCGCCAGTCCGGACGCGCCAGCATCGTCAGGAATTCATCCTCGGAATGCGGGAACGGTTCGAAGGAGAGTTCCCCCGCCGCCTTGTTCATCAATCCGGGATAGTTTCCGAAATACCAGCACTGCATCGCGGCATAGACGCCAAGTTCATGCATCGTCTTGTACTTCTCATACAGATTGCCGGGAACCGGAATGAACGGCACGGAAGCGTCCTCGTGCGAACAGCCGACCTGAAGTTTCGCCCCTGTTTTCCGGTTGTGCGAGGCAATATGCCGGAAGAGTTCGGAGGGCCCCAAATAGGCGAGCGAATAGTCAAAGACATGCCGCCCCTTCCCGAGCTGTTCGACGACTCCGCCGGACTCGAAATTGAACATGATTCCGCAGTTGTCCGGCCATTTGGACGCGGCATTCTCAAGGCGCTTCATGAAAGAGGATCCGTCGCGCTGTCCCGGTGCGTAGAACCAGCCGATGAATTCCGCGTTCGGACTGACTTTGTGAATTGCTTCCGACATGACTTCTGCCTGCTCGCGATAGATGTCCGAGGGATCGCGTCTGGAACAGCGCGGACAGTGACAGTGCAACTCGTCATACAGCATATGGCTGACGCACGCGCCGTTGTCTTCGCCGAACATGATGTTGATCACGCCGCCCAGATCCGGAACAGCGGAGAAAAGGCGCGTCAGGGATTCGGAAAGATATTGACGCCCGACCGGTGTCGAGGTGCAGAAAAAGCCGAATTTGTCATAGGAGTCCCCGATCAGTTCCGGATGCGCCGCAGCATCCTCCTTCGGAACGGAATAAGCGGTGTTCCCGAAGAGTTTCGGTTCGCTGAAGAAGACATAGATCCGGATGCCGAAACGGGCGCAGCGCTTCACGGTCTGACGGAGTTTTTCAAAACGTTTCTCCGCGTCCTTCCCGCGCCCGGGGAAAATATCCGACGGCAGATCCCGGAAATACATCGTGAGCCACAAGCCGTTGATCCCCTCGTGCGCGAGCTTGTTCAGATATTCATCCGGATAATAATTGATGTCGTTGGTCAGTTCGTCGATGAAGAAGGGCGGACGATAGGTCGGTCCGAAGAAACAGCGCGAAATGCGGTGCCTGACAAAGGGTCTGCGTCTCCATGCGCCCGCCCTCGCGGAGGCTCCTTCCGCCTCGCAGATCCGGTCCTCCAGAAAATAGATGCCCCGGCGCATGCCGTCGGCGTCGGCGGCCGTCACCACACAGGCGTGTGCGGAAATCTCCACGGCATACTCCTCGCGCCCGAAGCCCGCGTCATGCCGGAACCGGAGCGGATAGCCCCCTGCCCTTTCCGCAATTCCTTTCGCCTTCAGCACCCGCCGCAGCGATTCAAACGCCGTTTCCAGAATTTTTTCCCCGTCCGGAAAGCCGATATCCAGTTCCGCTCCGTTCTTCATGCAATCCTGTGCGACACCCGCCGGACACCCGGAGCCTTTTGTAAAATGATAGGAGAGCGGACGTTTCAGATCGTCAACGAAGGCCAGCGAATCGTGCGGCGGCTGCGGAATCTGTGAAAATGTCAGAATATCTTCCTTGTTCATCACTTTTCTCCAGTTTTTATTGAAACGATTAAATGAATATTCCGAACCAAATTTTTCTGCGGAATTGATCGGTTTCCGGAACCAACTGCGGGAAAGTTACTTCACCACCTGTTCAAAAGTATCGACGGCCTTCTGCGCAATTCCGCGGAGGAAAGCAGCGTCGGCATTATCAATCACATCCGGTACAAATGTGATATCGGATGCCGGACGGCCGTAAAGGAATGCGAACCAGACGCACGCCTGAAGATACTGTCCGCGCGCATTGAGATGGATGGTGTCGCGGGCAATTTTCAACGCGCCGTTTTCATCTTTCCGCCACCACATCCGCCCGACCAGCGAACCGGCCTGAGACGGCAGATCCGGCCAGCGGAGCGTTTCGAGAAGCGCCGGATCGTAATTCCCGAAGTGGAACGCCTGCTCCTTTCTTGCGAGCTGAACGGCATATCCGGTCGGGATCATGCGGAGATTGAGTTCGGAAGCCAGTTTGCGGTAGGCTCCCGTCAGACGCTCATACATGCCGGTCTGATCGAATCCCCATGCGCCGCCGGGCATAATGCGCGGATCATCCGCGCGGTAGGCCCAGGTCTGCTGGATCACAACCTCGGCCTGCGGCGCGTATTTCTTCACATGCGCGTAAATGTTTGACGCATAGGGCTGATAGGTGTCCGGATTCCAGCTTTCGTGACTCGCCTGCTGAATCGTAACGATATCCCAGGACTCCCGCTGCAGGATGTCGCGCAGTTTGACGCGCGGTTCCTGATACATTCTGACCACACCGTCACGCTCCTCAAAATCAATGTAGCTCCAATGACGGCGCAGCTCGCATCCGCCGTGATTGGCGCGGTCGAACACAAGAGAGCATCCGGCGGACGCGACCACCTCGGCAAAACAGAAGGTGAGACTGTCCGTAAAACTGTTTCCGATCGTCAGAATCCTGAGAGACTCTTTCGCACCCATTTTCCACTCCGTTTTTCGTGTTACATGGTAAACTGCGGCCCGAGATAGACCTCCCGGGCCTTGGGATCGTTGACAAGATAATTGCTGTCGCCTTCGCAGACGATGGTTCCCTGCGCCATCAGATACGCGCGGTCCACGCACGAGAGGGTCTCGCGCACGTTGTGGTCGGTGATCAGGATGCCCATGTTGCGCTGCTTGAGCTGCGAGATGATCTGCTGCACATCATAGACCGCGATCGGGTCGACGCCGCTGAACGGTTCATCCAGCAGAATAAACGCCGGATTCGTCACCAGCGCGCGGGTGATTTCCAGACGCCGGCGCTCCCCGCCGCTGAGCGTCATCGCTTTCTGCTTGGCGAGATGCGCCAGCTCCAGCTCGTTCAGGAGACGCTCCAGACGCTCCTTGCGCTCCTTCGAGGAGATCGCCAGCGTCTCGAGAATCGCCATGATGTTCTGTTCCACGGTCAGCTTGCGGAAGATCGAGGGGTCCTGCGCAAGATACCCCATACCCATCCGCGCGCGGACGTACATCGGCTGGTGCGAGACGTCGATCCCCTTGAAGAAAATCGTTCCCGCGTCCGGCTTGATCAGCCCGGTAATCATGTAGAAGCTTGTGGTCTTCCCCGCACCGTTCGGGCCGAGGAGCCCGACGACCTCGCCGCGCCGCACATTGATATTCACATTATTGACAACGCGCCGCCCGTAATAGGCTTTCATCAGCCCGTGCGCATCCAGCAGCAGTTCATCATCAGCCATAGTCATAATACCCCGTGTTATTTCTTGAGAAGTCCGCCTTCGGCCTGTCCGGTCGCCCGCCCGGTAATGGTGATGCGCTCGGTTTTAATGTTGACTTCGATCTTCTCTCCGGCGAGACGATTCGCTCCGCTGACAACAACAGGATCATTTTCCGTGAGCGTAATCGTATCCGTCGGCAAGTTGTAAACCGCTTTGCCCGCAAACGCCTTCTGGACATTGCTTCCGGCGATTTTATCCGCCGAGGTTCGAGTAATGACAACGTCTCCAACGCACTCAATGCGCGAAACCTGTTTTCCTCCTGCGGGATCCATCGGATTGTCCTTCAAAGGAGATTTTCCGGATGCATCCGGTTCCTTCGCCTTGTTTTCCAGGAAGATCGTCATCTTCCGGCACTTGATGTTCATTTCCGGGTCGTCCACTTCCACATTCCCGAGCAGGGTGATCATATCCTTTCCGATATCAATGTCCATGGCGTCGGATTTCACCCGCGTCGGGATATTGGATTTCTCCGCGCGGCTTTTTCTCGTTCTGTTTTTCATCATTTCGGAGAACTGCGCCTGCGTCTCCGCACAGAACACGCCCGCCAGCACGACGGCCAGGGCAAGCGCCGTTTTCTTCAGGGAAAAAAGGTGTCGAGTCATTTTGCCTGATCCTTTGCTGTTTGATTGGTTGTCGTCATGCTTCCGCCCATTCCGCTGCGCCGGTACTCCGGACGGATCACCATCCGGACATTGCTGCGGATATGAATCAGCTTGTTTTCATAATCGGCGTCAAATCCCACGCCGTCAATATCCATTTCCCGGGAACGGAAGAATGCCGGAGTATCACCACGGAGCACTTTCGTGTTCTTGTTGTATTCCGCCGCCGTTGAGAAGATCAGGGCACGGCTGTGATTCTTGTCCGCCCAGAACTGCTTCACCTCCGCGGCCGGCGTGTTCAGAGGGTAGAGCTTCACGCCGCCGAGCGGAACCACATCATTGATATTGCGGATGTTTTCGTTGATGATGTCCATCAGCGGATTCTCCAGATTGATGAACGCGCCCAGATTCGTCGCCCGGTCGCCGTAAATGATAAATTGAAGGCGGTTGTCCTTCTTCCGGTATTCGGGCAGCGCGAAATTGGTCAGCGAGACCGCCGCGCCGGTATCTTCCGCGGCGGAAACAGATTCCGGCAGCAGTGCCGCCAGAGCACTCAGCCCGGCGATCAGGAGAAATATCGTTCCATTAAAGCGTCCCATTTGCCTTGTTCTTTCAGTAGAAATTCAATCGCTTCGCGCACGGCGCCGCGGCCGCCCGCATGTTTCGTCCGCATATCGCAGACCCGGTCCAGTTCGGGAACAGCGTTCCCGACGGCGACGGCAAAACCGCACCGCCGCATCGGTGGAGCATCCACAATGTCATCCCCGATATACATGCACTGCTCCGGCGCAAGAGCGCGGTCCTGCAGAAGCGCTGTGAATCCCGCATCCTTGTCCAGAATCTTCTCATACAGGAAATCAAGTTTCAGCTCCGCTGCGCGGATCCGGTTCGCCGCGGACCGCCGCCCGGAGAGGATCCCGACCAGAAGCCCGGCACGCCGGGCAAGCACGATTCCGTGCCCGTCGCGCACATCAAAGAACTTGATCTCATTCTCCGAGTCGCCGCCGTAGCCGATCCGCCCGTCGGTCAGGACGCCGTCCACATCCAGGACAATCGCCTTGATTTCAGCGCATTTTTCGTGTAAGTTCATAAATTGCCAGCACCTGGTCAAGCACTTTTTCCGCGCTTGCGAAATCGAGGCTGTTCGGCCCGTCCGAAAGCGCCTTCTCCGGATTCGGGTGCACCTCCATGAAGATTCCGTTGATCCCGACGGCCGCCGCCGCGCGAGAGAGGGAAGCAATGAATTCGCGCTGTCCGCCGGAAGCATTGCCGAGACCGCCGGGAAGCTGCACCGAGTGCGTCGCGTCGAAGATCACCGGATACCCGAACGAGCCCATCGTCTGAAGCGAACGCATGTCCACCACAAGATTGTGATACCCGAACGAAGAGCCGCGCTCGGTCAGCATGATATTTGCGCAGCCCGCGCCTTCGAGTTTGCCGAGTGCTCCTTTCATGTCCTCGGGCGCCATGAACTGGCCCTTCTTCACATTGACCGGCAGTCCGGTGCGGGCGGCGGCGACGAGAAGATCGGTCTGCCGGCAGAGAAACGCCGGAATCTGGAGCACGTCCACCACTTTTGCAACGGCCGGCGCCTGTTCCGATTCATGAATATCGGTCAGCACGGGAAGGCGCAGTTTCGACTTGATCTCCGAAAGAATTTCAAGGCCGTATTCCATTCCCCTTCCCCGGAACGATGTCCCCGAGGAGCGGTTCGCCTTGTCGAACGACGCCTTGAAGATGTAGGAGACGCCCCGGGACATGCAGAGATCCTTCAGGAACGAAGCGATCTCGAAACAGATTTCCGGACTCTCCGCCACACAGGGGCCGCCGATCAGCGTGAACTTTTCTCCGCCGACTTCAAAATTTCCAACCTTCGCCGTTTTCATGCTTCCTCTCCCCTGCTTCTGAGCTCCGCCAGAAAACGCTCCGCCTTTTCCAGCTCCTCGGGCGTGTCGATCCCGACGCTCTGATAAACCGTTTTGATGACCTTGATCCGCATGCCGTTCTCCAGCGCGCGGAGCTGTTCGAGTTTCTCGCACTTCTCCAGATTTCCCTCCGGCAGCGAGACGAAACGCGCGAGCGCTTCCCGCCGGTAGGCGTAAATTCCCCAGTGCCGGAACGTTTCCATCTCCGTGCCCCCGGTCCGGAGGAACGGGATCATCGAGCGGCTGAAATAAAGAGCGTAATTGTCCGCGCTCATGACAACCTTCACCATGTTCGGATTGTCCGCAAACTCCGCGCGCGGACACGGCACCGCGACGGTCGCCATATCCGGCGCGCCCGCGTCGGACATCGCGTCGATCAAGGCGTCAATGACCTGCGGCTTGACGAACGGTTCATCCCCCTGCACGTTGATGATCACCTCCGCGTCGCGCTCACGCACCGCCTCCCAGATCCGGTCGGAGCCGGAGGGATGGTTCGGAGAGGTCATCACAACGTCCGCGCCGAACGCGCGCGCCGCCTCAAACACCTTCGGATCGTCGACGGCAATCAGAAGCGCGTCCGCTTTCGAGCGTTTCGTGCGTTCCCAGACATGCCGGAGAATCGGTTTTCCGCCGAGATCCGCCAGAACCTTGCCCGGAAACCGCGTGCTTGCGTAGCGTGCGGGAATCACCGCTATGCTTTTCATTGCCATCGCACGCTCCCTCCTCAGAAGTTGTGAGTGACGAGGCCGTCGCGCAGCTTCGGTTCGAACCACGTCGATTTCGGCGGCATGATCGCATCCGCGTCGGCGATCGCCATCAGCTGCGGCAGCGTCGTCGGATACATCGAGAATGCGACCGCGCCTTTTCCCGCATCCACCAGTTTTTCCAGTTCCTTCGTGCCGCGGATCCCGCCGATGAAGTCAATGCGTTTGCTGGTGCGGGGGTCGTCAATGCCAAGAAGCGGTGCAAGGATGTTGTCCTGAAGAATGCTGACATCGAGCTGTTCGATCACACCCAGATTCGAGATATCGAAGCGCGGGCGCAGCAAACTCCATTTTCCCCCGAGATACATGCAGAATTCGCCGCTCTTTGCCGGAGACGGATTGTCCGTCGCGCAGATTGTGAACTTCTCCCCGACCTTCCGGAGAAATTCCTCTGCGGAAAGCCCGTTGAGATCGTGCACGACGCGGTTGTAGGGCAGGATGCGGAGCTGGGACGCGGGGAACGTGACCGCCAGGAAGTAGTTGTAATCCTCATCCCCGCGATGCGCCGGATTCGCGGCGCGGCAGGTTGCCGCCGCGCGGGAGGCGGACGCCGCGCGATGGTGTCCGTCGGCAATGTAGAAGCAGGGAACCTCCGTATCGAAGATCCGGGAAAGTTCACGGCTCTTCTCCGCGCCTGCCTTCCAGAGCTTGTGCTCGATCCCGTCCGGCGCGGTAAAGCTGAAATACGGTTCCGCCTTCATGATCTCATTGACGATCGCGTCAATCGCCGCGGAGTCGCGGTAGGTCAGAAAGACCGGGCCGGAGTGATTGCGAAGCTCCATCACATGGCGCGCGCGGTCGTCCTCCTTGTCCTTCCGCGTCTTTTCGTGTTTCTTGATGACGCCCGCGTCGTAGTCCGCGGCGGAAGCCGCTCCCGCGATGCCGACCTGGGTATGATCCCCCATTTTAAGGGAATACACATAAAGATTCGCCACCGGGTCCTCGGCGAGCGGCGCCTCTCTGCAGAGACGCTTGAAATTCGCCGCCGCCTTCGCATAGACCTCGTCGGAATAGAGGTCGACGCCGGGGGCAAGTTCAATTTCCGGGCGCGAAACACGCAGAAAACTCAGCGCATTGCCTTCCGCAAGCGCGGCGGCCTCCTCGGAATTCACCACATCATAGGGCACGGCCGCCACCGCCGCGACCTTTTCCGGCAGCGGCATCAGCGCGTGAAACGGTAAAAATTTTGCCATGACAAACTGTTCTCCTGATTGAAAAACTTCATCAGGGGGAAAGATACACTTTCGACGGCGTTTCTTCAAGTTCCCAAAGCAAAGATATTGCAGAAACTTTCAGAATATCGGTGCGGGAAATGCTCAATGCAGTTTGCTCAGGTCGATTCCGGTCTGTTCCCAGAAGAGCGTATCCTCGACGGGCTTGTTGTCGATCTCCCAGAAGTGGTTCATCACATCCTCCGGGCGCGGTCCTTTCGCGGTCGCGTCGGCAAGATAGCGTCTCAGCACTTCGAGGTCCACCGCCTTGTCCGTGCGGAACTCCGCCGCGCCGTTGAGCAGCGCGGCAAGGAACGTTTCCGTAACGGGATTGGAGAGATCGGAAGCGGAGGATAGAAGCGTGCAGACGATCAGCGTGCCGTTTCCAACTTTTACGCTGAAAAGATGCGAGAAGTTCCGCAGCGTGTCTTCGGGGATGAACTCCTTCACACCGTGGATCAGCCCCTTCATCCGGTCGCGCACCGGCTTGTCAATGCCGGAAAGGAACGCCTCGACTCCGGCGGGGAAGTCGTCGAGACAGACCTTGTACTGTCCCTCCAGAAGCGGTTGCATATTGAGATCGAAATAACGGCCCGAAGCGAGCTTCTCCCGGAGATAGTCCGAGTCGATGATGCCGCCCAGATTGCTGCCGCGGTCCCAGATGCACGGCTTGAAGCGTTCAAGCGCCCCCGGCCAGTAACAGCTGTTCCACGGATTGTCGCGGTGGTAGAGCAGAAGGACGGTCCGGCCGTTTTCCAGCTGACGGAAGAGATTGTCGTCCAGCGCGTCGGTCAGGAAGAGATCGGATTTTTCCGCGCCGGAGGAGTTCCGGATTTTCTGTTCCAGAGCCTTGTTGTGAAGCGCCATCTCCGGCAGGGCGCGGATTCCGGCTTCCGGATAGAGCCAGAAATTCCACGCGTTTTTCAACTCGACGCCCGGCGCCGTGAATTCCGCCGCAAGCTCCATCTGGTCGGCTTTCCCGGTATCCGGGAAACGCAGCGAGAGTTCCGCAAGTTTCTGGAGCCCGCCCGCCAGCGCGATGTTGTTTCCGCGCCAGATTTCCGAACCGTTCACGGCAACGGTCAAAGTGCCGCGGAGATACGGGGAAGGCAGGAAGTTGGAGATGCGCAGAACCACGTTCACGGGCGAATTGTGCCGGAACACCTCGGTATCGAACTCCGCAAGGAGGACCGCATCGCCGTTGATGGAGCGCATCCACGCCGGATCAATGTATTTGTCGTCGTCGAAGCAGTCCACGATGCCGTTTTTGTTCT
Organism: uncultured Lentisphaeria bacterium; assembly: GCA_949287225.1. Classification (GTDB taxonomy): domain Bacteria; phylum Verrucomicrobiota; class Lentisphaeria; order Victivallales; family UBA1829; genus UBA11452. The sequence goes on along the minus strand of CASEFP010000176.1, from coordinate 7,692 downwards.
CATATTTGAGCGTATCGGCAAACTGGAGCATCTCGAATCCGCAGAGGCGGGAGTGCCGCAGACGCTCCAGATAGACCTTGATCGCGTTCTTCTTGAAGAACTCGGAGCCTTTGATGTAGTCGGGCATTCTGCCTTCGAGCCCTTTTCTGCGGATCAGCTCGGGAAGCGCGGTCATGTAGCGGGGCTTCCGGATGTCGTTTTTCCGGAGGTAATCCTCTCCGACGCGGGCGCAGAACTCGTCGAACTTCCGGTTCAGCGCCTCGTAGTCGGCAACCTCGATGTAGTGGATCGCCTCGTGCGCGAGAACGGGCTTCAGCGGGACGGCCTCGCGCCGGATGTGCGCGGTGACGGCGGGCGTCCTGACGTCGCTTTCCAGCGCTTCGTCGTATGTGGAGCCGTTGATGCGCCAGCAGTCGTCCGTTTCAAACATTTCCGCGTGATGCTTGAAGGGGAAGTAGTAGGCGATGTGCTGGGAATAGATGTCCGCGGTCGGGCGGTCGTATTCGCCCCAGCCGGAATTGTCCAGAATGAGTTTCGCCGGAGCCAGCTTCTTTCCGAGCGCGTAGAGAGCGTGAACCTCGGGCTGGTGCCCGGAATTGTGCATCTCGTTGCCGATGCAGAAGATCGCCACGGAGGGATGGTTCCGGTAGCGGAGGATGGTTTCACGCCAGGCTTCATTGTCCATCGAGAGTTTCTTCTTGCTGCCTTCGGAATCATATTCATAGGCAAATCCGATTTCCATGTGGATCAGAAGGCCTTCCTCGTCCGCGGCCTCGACGAACTCCTCCGTCGGGATCGTGCTGTGGAAGCGCACGAGATTGAATCCGTATTTCTTCGCCTGACGGATGTTTTTGACGGCCGCGTCCTTGAGCGTGCCGCCGGTCATGTTCGGATGTTCATGGGCGACGATGCCGCGGATGTAACCGCGCAAATAGCAGCGCTCTCCGTTGAGCAGAACGTCGGTATTGGAGAAGGTTTTCAGTTCGCAGAAGCCGAACCGTTCGGAAACGGGCCCTGCCTGGAGCAGATAAAGCACCGGCGAATCCGGCGACCACATTTTCAGAGAGGAAGCGTCAAATGTGTAGAGAAACTTCCCTGCCTTTTCGATGCAACTCAGCGGACGGCAGTCTGTTGCGACACCGGAAAGTGTCAGGATCCGTGGATCCGTCAATTTTCCGTCACTCTCCAAAATGACGATTCTGGCTTCGGTTTCACAGCGAATGTATACGGACATGGTGAGGTTCCTTTCTTCTTTGATGCCTCCATGGGTGCAGAACGAAATCCGGAGAGGAAATCTAGCGCCTGTATTTCGGAGCTGCAATTCATGCGGAAACTTTTTTTTCAGAATCTTATCATCTTGTACTGAAAACTTGTATTTTTCAATGCCGATTTTCCGGGGAAGCTTGTACTCTTTTCTGATTTCTCCGGACACACAGATAAAAAAAGACGGATCCCCGCAATTCGGGAATCCGTCTTGAAAAACACGGTTTTTCCGGAGCTTCCGGTGCGGACCGCACCGGAGAACTCATTTTACGGATCAGACCTTTGTGACTGCCGGCGTTTTCGCCTCGGGACGTCCCGACGCAACATTCTTGACCGGCTTGTGCCAGTAGGCAATGATCAGGTTGGTGATGAAGATCGACGAATAGGTTCCGGCGAGCAGGCCGAACAGCATGACGCTGACAAAGTCGCGGATGCCCGAACCGCCGAAGATCAGCTGCATCACCAGCACCAGCAGGATCGTGGTCGTCGTCAGAATCGTTCTTCCGAGGGTCTGATTGACGCTCAGATTGATGATATCCCAGTAGGATTTGTCCTTCACGAGGGTCAGGTTCTCGCGGACGCGGTCGAATGTCACGATCGTGTCGTTGATCGAAATACCGACGATCGTCAGCGAGGCCGCGACGACGTTCAGCGTGATCTGCCCGCCGCACATCAGGTAAAGCCCGACACCGATGATCACGTCGTGGATCAGCACCACCGAACCGGCGATCGAGTAGGAGAACTGGAAGCGGAAGGTCAGGTAGATGATCATCACGACGAAGGAAAGCACCAGCGAAACAAGCGCGGACTTCATGAACGCCTGTCCGATCAGCGCGCCCAGTGTGGACTGCGTCTCACCTTCAAACTTTGCATTCGGGAACTGCCTGTTCAGCGCGCTTGTGACCTTCTCCATGATGACCGCGCCGGCTTCCGCCGTTTTTTCGGTCGTCCCGCCCTTCGTGTCGCGGATGATGATCTCGAGCTTCTTCTGCGCGTCCACAGCGCTGCCGGTCTTGTAGGTGACCTTGTTCTCAAAGCCCTGCGTCTTCAGGAAGCCGGAGATCTGCTCCGCCGGGATTGCCTCCTTGAAGCTCAGCTCCACCTGCGTGCCGCCGGTGAAGTCGATGCCGAGGCACTCCTTGCCGCGGACCCCCACATAGATGAAGGAGGCAAGAATCAGGATGCCGGAAAATGCCAGCGCATATTTCCGGAGTCCGAGGAAGTCGATATTGGTTCCGCGCCCGAGGAAGGAGTGCATCTTCAGCGACTTGACCGTTGTGAAGCGGGTCATGAGGTCGAAGAGAAGGCGTGTCAGGAACACCGCCGTAAACAGGGTCGTAAACACACCGATCGCCAGCGTGATCGCAAATCCCTTGATCGCGCCGGTTCCCTGCCAGAGCAGGATCACGGCGACAACCAGCGTTGTGACGTTCGAGTCGAAGATCGCCGAATACGCGCGGTCGAAACCGAGGTCGATCGCGTTCAGAACGGTCTTTTTCGCTTCAATTTCCTCGCGGATGCGCTCATAGATCAGGACGTTGGCGTCAACCGCCATACCGATCGTCAGGATGATACCCGCGATGCCGGGCAGGGTCAGCGTCACATCGAACGCCGCCAGCGCACCGAGAATCAGCACGGCGTTGACCAGAAGCGAAATATTCGCAATGAGACCGCTGCGCATGTAATAGACCGCCATGAAGATCATGACCAGCACCATGCCGGCGATTCCGCTGTATAGGCCGTCGCGGACGGTTGCTTCGCCGATGGTCGGGTCGATGTCGGACTGCGCCTGGATCGTCATGGAGAACGGAACGCTGCCGCTCACAAGGGCGTTGGAGATGTTCTCGGCATCTTCGCGGGAGAAGTTGCCGGTGATCGAGGCATTGCCGCCCGTGATGGCGGTCTTGATCTGCGGCGCGGAATAGAGCTGGCCGTCAAGCACGATCGCAAGGAGTCTGCCGACATTGTCGCCGGTGACCTTGCCGAACTGCGCCGCGCCGGAGGGTTTGAACTTCAGGATGATCTCGCGCTGTCCGAACTGGTCCATCGTCGGATAGGCGTCGTCGATCTCCTTGCCGTCCATCTGCGCCTCGCGTTCGACCAGATAGGGTTTCTTGATGACTTTGCCGTCCCTGGTCTCGACGCTTTCGAGGATTTCATAGCCTTCCGGCGGGTCGTAGTTCTTCGGATCCGCCAGATACTTTGACACCTCCTGATCGCTGTTCACATGGACCAGGCGGAACTGGAGTTTCGCGCTGAGTTTGATGAGTTTTTCAAGAATCGCCTTCTCCTCCTTGGTCACGACGGGAACACGCATGGAGATGTAACGGCCGCCCGCGGGGGAGATGTCCGCCTCGTAGATATTCTTCGCAGTCAGGCGCTTGCGCAGTGTTTCGATGGCGATGTCGCGGTAATCGTTGAACTTCTTTTCGATTTTGTCCTTGTCGTTCGGATCGGGGATGAGTTCGATGATGAACTCCGCGCCGCCGTTGAGGTCGATGCCGCGCCGGATCGAGCCCGCGGAATTCTTGCGGATCAGCGAGATCACGTCACGGGAACCGGTCACCTTCTGCGACTTGACGATGGAGGGTTTGACGAACTTGTCGAGGGAAACCCCTTTTTCCGTAGCGGCATCCTCCAGAGCGGTGCTGTCGTACATGGAAGGATCTTTGGCCTTTTTCGCTTTTGCGGCGGCGATCAGTTCGGTCACCTCCTTGTTCTGCGGATCGGAAAGGAGTTCCTTGAAGGTATCGTAGAAATCACGTTCCTGAAGCGGATACATCGAGAAGATGAACACGCCCAGGACCAGCAGGGCGAACAGGGATCTCAGGATAACCGGTTTCTTGTTCATTTTTTCTCTTCCTTGCCGGAGTCTTTCCCAACGGGACTGCTGACGGCGTTCTTCACGACATTGATCCGGACATTATCGGCAATCTTGATGACGAACTGCTCCTCCTTCACCGCGACAATCTCGCCGAAAATGCCGCCGACCAGAAGCACCTGATCTCCCGCCTTGAGCGCATCAATCATTTCCGCGCGGCGTTTCTGTTCCTTCTTCTGCGAACGGTACATCAGATAAATGATGACGGCGAATACGACGATCATGGGAACCATGCCGCCGAGCGAGCCCATGAAAGACTGGGGTTGCTGTGCCGCAGCGGTTCCCGCGGCGGTTCCGGCAGTTGCCGCGGCATTTCCGGCTGCATTTCCGGCTGTTGCCGCCGCCGATGCGGCCTGCTGGGCAAGTGTGACGAGGAAATTCTGCATTGCTGTTTCTCCAATATGTTAGTTTCTTTAATTTTTTCCCATAAAACGACAAGAATCCTTAATTTACTCCATAATCCTGTAAGCGCAAGTCGCAATTGACATTTTTGAATCAAAAAACCCTCTCTTTACGAAAAAAAGCAGTCTCCTGCTGGTTCCGGGAGACTGCTTCTGGCTTTCCGCAAGGATCGGGAAATCAGCGGTCGACGCGCGCGCCGCCGCCCTTGACAAGCTTCTCGACCTCCTCCAGACGCGCCATCGAAGTGTCGCCGGGGGTCGTCATTGCAAGCGCGCCGTGCGCCGCACCGTATTCAACGGCAAGCGCGGGATCGCCCTTGACCATCAGTCCGTAGATCAGGCCGGAAGCGAAACTGTCGCCGCCGCCGACCCGGTCGAAAATCTCCAGGCCGTCGCGCTGCGCCGCCTTGTAGAACTGTCCGCCCTGCCAGACGATCGCGCTCCAGTCGTTGACGGTCGCGGTCTTCACCTGGCGCAGCGTCGTGGCGACCGCCTGGAAGTTCGGATACGCCTTGACGACTTTTTCGATCATCTTCTTGAAGCTCTCGGTATTGAGTTTGCTGAGATTCGCGTCGGTGCCCTCGACTTCAAATCCGAGACAGGCGGTGAAATCCTCCTCGTTTCCGATCATCACGTCAACGTACTTGGCGATCTCCTTGTTGACCTCCTGCGCGCGCTCCTTCCCGCCGATCGCCTTCCAGAGGGACGGACGGTAGTTGAGGTCGTAGCTCGTGACCGTGCCGTATTTCTTCGCCGCCTTGAGCGCCTCGATCACAACCTCCGGCGTCGTATCCGAGAGCGCCGCGAAAATGCCGCCGGTATGGAACCAGCGCGTTCCGAGTTCGCCGAAGATGTAATCAAAATCAATATCGCCTTTTTTCAGCTGGGAAACCGCCGTGTTGCCGCGGTCCGAACAGCCGACCGCGCCGCGGATGCCGTAGCCGCGTTCGGTGAAGTTGAGTCCGTTCCGGACCGTGCGCCCGATTCCGTCATACGGAACCCACCGGATCAGCGAGGTGTCGACGCCGCCCTGCATGATGAAATCCTCGACGAGACGCCCCACCGGATTGTCGGCAAACGCCGTGATCACCCCCGCACGGAGACGGAAGCATCTGCGCAGGCCGCGCGCCACGTTGTATTCACCGCCGCCCTCCCACGCCGTGAACGAGCGCGCCGTGTGGATTCTTCCGGGGCCCGGATCGAGACGGAGCATGATTTCACCGAGGGAGAGAATGTCGTACTTGCATTTGTCGGCAGGTTTGATTTCCATTTCTTTTACCCTTTCCAAAAGTTGAATTTGAAAAACATTACAATATAAACCTCTTTTCCCGTTTTGCAAACTGGAAAAATCATCACTCTTAAGCCTTTGCTGATCTCTGTGATTCAGGTTCTTGCGGCGAAACCGCAATTGATTCCATGGGACAGATCCCGTGAACTGATTATCAAACATCCTGAAACAATTTTTTCTATATTTCGAGCTGTTTTTCTGTTGAAAGCATGGTTTTCCCCGATTATAATAAAATCTGTTCCAAACAATCTGAATCACTTCAACGGGAGAACAGGCATGTCAGACAATAAATTGCGGACCTCCAAACTGACGTGTTACATTGAAGCCATGATCGCAGGCGGAAATTTTACCGAGGGGGAACGGCTTCCCCCTCTGCGCAAACTGGCAGGCCAGTTCCATCTGACCTTGAGCACCGCGCGCAGAAGTCTTCAGGAACTCTGCGAACGAGGCATTCTGGAATTCCGGCACGGTTCCGGCACATATGTCAAGCCGAGGATGAAACAGCACAAGCAGGCCAGTAATATTTCCGTCATTCTTTTTGAAAAGAATTTCCGTTCGACCTACTGTTCCTATGCGATGCTCGGGTTTCAGAGCATGGCCGCGGAATACGGCTGGCAGCTTCATCTGTACTTCCATCCCTATGGAAGGCTGAAAAGCGACTTTGACCTCTCCTTGCACAAGGACCATGACGCGCTGGTGCTTCTCGGCTGCTACGACACTTATGATTTGAGTTTTCTTCCAAAGCAGCTGCCCGGTGTCGGACTGGAAATGCACACGTCCCTTGACGGACAGTTTTCCACTGTGACTCTGGATCCTTTTGACGCGGCCTGTCTTGCGGCAAATCATTTCCGTTCCCTCGGGCTTCAGCATGTGAAGATCATTTCCGCCGATATGCCTGTTCATCGGATCCGGGCGATGCTTTTCCGGCAGGAATGGGGAAGTGACCATGAGGTGATAGATGCCAGAGCCTTCCTGAAATGCCGGATCGTTCCCGGCTGCGGGTATCTTTTTGTCAGCGGGACGGATCATGAAATCTATGCCCAGGAATATTTCCGTATGGAACAACGGATTCTCGCGGAGAATCCGGCAGTTCTGAGCATTGACGGAAAAAATCTGATTGCTCCGGATTTCCAGCCTGCAAACACCATTGCCATCGACTGGCCGAGTGCCGGGGAAGCAGTTGCTGAAGAGTGTTGGAGGCGCCTGAACTTACGAGGCGCCAATGCGCGGCGGATCTATCTGACTCCGAAACTTCATCTTTACAGGAACAGCGTCGAAAAACCATGAAATCATTTCTTTCCCGGCACATACTGTCTCAATACGGTTACCTGCCGCAGGAAAATTTTTTCTGAAACAGTTTGAAACAGTTATTTCCGACTTTTCCATGCCCGGCTGTTGACACCTGCCAGGCTTTCGGTTATAATTTTCAGAAAAGACGTGGAACTATTCAAAACCGGCTCCCTTTTCAACGTTAAAAAGACAGTTTCATCAGGAGGCACGCTTATGTGGAACAAAATACGACTCACAGGAAAAGAGAGAAGAATGCATGCGGATTATTTCACTTTAATAGAACTTCTAGTTGTCATTGCAATCATTGCCATTTTAGTCTCATTGCTTTTGCCAGCCTTGAACAAGGCACGTCAGGCAGCAGTTAATATAACCTGTGTCAATCATTTAAAACAAATTGGAAATGCGGCACAACTTTACTTTGACAGTTATGATCAGTATTTTTTATTTGCATACAATGCCGAACAGAAAAGAATTGCACTATCCTATCTCATGGATATTTTAAATTGCAAATTGCCGGATATCGGAACAAACAAACCGAATATCAATTTCCTTGCCTGCCCCAACAATCG
>CASEFP010000175.1 GCA_949287225.1 uncultured Lentisphaeria bacterium | reverse complement strand
TGGTGTCCATCGTGCGGTATCCGTTGCGGAAGTCGACCCAGCGGCCCATGCGCGTGACGACGGTCTCCCATTCGGCTGTGTAGCGCAGGACAATTCCCCGGCATGCCTCATTGAACTTGTCAATTCCGTAATTTTCAATCTGCTTCTTGCCGGAAAGTTTGAGTTCCTTCTCCATCTCGTATTCGACGGGCAGTCCGTGGCAGTCCCAGCCGAAGGTGCGCTCGCAGTATTTCCCGCGCATCGTCTGATAGCGGGGAACGACGTCCTTGATCGTTCCCGCCAGCAGATGCCCGTAGTGCGGCAGGCCCGTTGCGAACGGAGGGCCGTCGTAGAAGACGAATTCGTCGCACCCTCTGCGGTTTTCCAGTGACTTCTGAAAGACATTCCCCTCTTTCCAGTATTGGAGCACATCGCGCTCCATCGCCGGAAAGTCCGCCTGTCCTGATCTTGTTTTGAACATGATCCTTTTCCTGTATTGACAAAAGTGATTGTTTTTTCATTATAAAGTGAATAATATACACCCGTTTTATGCAAAATTCGAACCGCCGGAGCAATGATTTTCAAAAAAAGCACGTTTCACAGCTTCCATCCGGCCCGCAGCGGCAATGACGGAACAGTTTCCGGCTTGATAATTTTTCCCCGCATGTTATGTTAAACAGGTTTTCCCATGCTGCCGCCATGCGGCGCATCCGTTTTCAACCATCTGCAAAACCGGAGAGATCAGGATATGAACCTTGCCGAACTTCTGCCTCCTTCCTGGCGCGTTCCGCTCCGGGATGCGCTTGAGGCGCCCTCGTTCCGGGAACTGGAGACTTTTCTCGAACGGGAATACGCGGAACAGGAGGTTTTCCCCCCGCGGGAGGAGCTTTTCCGCGCCTTCCGCCTGACCCCGCCCGAATGCGTGAAAGTCGTGATTCTCGGGCAGGATCCCTATCACGACAACGGACAGGCGCACGGTCTGGCGTTTTCCGTCCGGCCCGGCGTCCGGCTTCCGCCGTCGCTGCGCAACATCTTCCGGGAACTGCACGACGATCTGCTTCTTCCCGTTCCCGCGGACGGTTCGCTGGAGTCCTGGGCGGAGCAGGGGGTGCTGCTCCTCAACACGGTGCTGACCGTACGCGCCCATATGCCGAACTCCCACCGGAAACACGGGTGGGAGGCGTTCACGGACGCGGTGATCCGCGCCGTCAGCGGATTCGACAGGCGCATCGTCTTTGTCCTGTGGGGCGATCCCGCGAGAAAAAAGGAGGTCCTGATCAACACGGAAAAACACCGGATCATCGCTTCGGCACATCCCTCTCCGCTTTCCGCGCACCGAGGCTTCTTCGGGAGCCGTCCGTTTTCCGCGGTCAACGCCTGTCTGCGCGAGTTCGGCGAAACGGAAATCCAGTGGAACATTCCCGAACCGCGTGAGGAAATTCCGACACTTCCGCTGTTCCCGGATTGAAAAACAGACGAAACGGTGCTATACTACAGATTCTCCCGCTCTCCGGCGCGGGAAAACGAAACAGGCGGATTCACAAATTCAACATAAAGGAAAAGAGAAATGTCAAAATTGATGCTCGGACTTCCGAAAGGCAGTTTGGAACAGTCCACCGTGGACATGTTCGCAAAGGCCGGCTACAAGATCGAAATCAGCTCCCGCTCCTACTATCCGACGATCGACGATCCGGATATCGAGTGCATGCTGATCCGCGCGCAGGAGATGTCCCGCTACGTCGAGGAGGGAATTCTCGACTGCGGCCTCACAGGATATGACTGGATTCAGGAAAACGGCTCGGACGTCGTCGAAGCCGCCGAACTCGTCTACGGCAAAGTCGGGCGCAATCCGCTCCGCTGGGTTCTTGCGGTTCCGGAGAACTCCGGCATCCATTCGGTCAAGGATCTGGAAGGCAAGCGCATCTCCACCGAGGCCGTCGGCATGACGAAACGCTATCTCGAAAAGAACAACGTCAACGCCACCGTGGAGTTCTCCTGGGGCGCGACCGAAGTCAAGCCGCCGCGGCTCGCCGATGCGATCGTCGAGATCACCGAAACCGGCTCCTCGCTTCGCGCGAACCACCTCAAGATCATCGACACGCTCTGCGTGAGCACCACGCGTTTCATCGCCAACAAAAAGGCGTATCTGGACCCGGTCAAGAAGGAGAAGATCGAAAACATCGCGCTTCTGCTCAAGGCCGTGCTCGCCGCCGAAGGCAAGGTCGGACTCCTCCTGAACGCGAAAAAGGCCGATCTGGACAAGATTCTCGGCAAACTGCCCGCGCTTGAACGGCCGACGATCTCTCCGCTTTCCGATCCGGAATGGGTCGCGCTGAACACGATCGTCTCCGAGCATATTGTCCGTGAACTGATTCCGGAACTCAAGCATCTCGGCGCAAGCGGAATCGTCGAATATCCGCTGAACAAGATCGTCGAATGACCTGCTGCGCCCGCGCCGGAAAGGCGCGGGCGTTTGCAAAATTCCCTTTTCCGTGCTATATTATACGCGGGCGGATAACAACACGCCCGGAAAGGGAATTCATATGAAACACACACTTCTGATTTTCGCCGTCTGCGCGTTTGTCGCGGGCGGCCTCCAGGCGGCTGACCGGGAAAATCTCGCACGCGGCGCAAAAGCAACGGCGAGCTCCTCGCAGTCCGGCGAGTTCGCACCCGAAAAGGCCATCGACGGCCGCGGCAACACCCGCTGGTCCTCGAACCGGAACGACAATGAATGGTTCATGCTCGACCTCGGCGCGCCGAAAACGGTCGGGCAGATCCGTCTTGACTGGGAGGCGGCGGCAGGAAAAGAGTATGTCGTCCAGTTCTCCAATGACGGAAAAACCTTCACCGACGTCTACAAAGTGACCGACGGCCGCAGAGGCGCGCGCGAATTCATCAATCTCAAACCGCAGGAAACGCGCTATATCCGCATCCTGGGCAAGAAACGCGCCTCGCAGTATGGCTACTCTCTCTGGGAAATGATGGTCTACCCCGCCACCGACAACCTTGCATTCGGGGCGACGGCGACGGCGAGCTCCACCGATCAGAATCTTCCGCCGCAAAACGCGATTGACGGAAGAGAAACCACCCGCTGGACCTCGAAACGGACCGACAATGAATGGTTCCAGCTCGACCTCGGCACTGCAAAAACGGTCGGCCGGATTGTTTTGAAATGGGAATATGCGGCTGGCAAAGAATACGCCGTTCTGCTTTCCGAGGATGGGAAAGCATTTACGGAAGTGTTCCGCAAAACGGACGGCAAATCGAAGGCCGCGGAGACGATAAAAATCACTCCGCAGAGCGCCCGCTACATCAAAGTGCAGGGCGTCAAGCGCGCAACACCTTACGGCTATTCGCTCTGGGAAGTTGAGGCTTACGAAAAGTAAGCCCCGCGTGAATGACTTCTCAGACACAGAAAAAGGGCATCCCCGGCTGGAGGATGCCCTTTTTTCACGTCAGGAACAAGGATCAACTCTGTCGGACTGTCCGCCTTCCGCCAGGAAAACAGCACCTTCCAGCAGAACAAATGTTAAAGATCATTCGGTTCGGCATCGGCTCGCTGCCGGGAGCGGGCAGAGCTTCTGTCACTGCCGTTTTTCGGAAAGCTTCACGGCATTCCGATACGCCTGAAGAGCAATTTCTCCGGCGCGCGTACCGCCGTAACCGAATACCCCCGGTTTCCTGTCCGGACTCGGGTCGTAGTTGTTACCATGATCCCCCATCGGAACCTCATTCATACTTTTCCTTTCAGACAGACATGCGTTGTAAGCGGCATAGACACTGGTTGGCGGACAGACGGGATCCAGAAATCCAACACTCATGATCGTTTCACAGCGGACACGTTTCGCAAAATTGATGATATCATAGTAGGGCATATATTTTTCCGCTGCCGCGCGCCTGGAAGAATGTTCCGCATACTGTGCGGCTCGAAAGAGCTGCGGCCAGCCGCAGGGCTGCTGTTTCAGAAATCCCAGATGATTGCACATCGCGGGTGCACCGGCAATGCACAATGTCACCTGCGGATCCAGAGCGGCTGCAACAATCGCCTGTGCACCGCCAAGACTACCACCGCGCACAATCAGTGTTTTACCGTCCCATTCCGGACGCGTCTTGAGATATTTCATGCAGCGGATCACCCGGAGAAAAATCTGGCCTACAGCGTATTCGCCAAGCCGGTCGGCATTGCGGAAAGGATATCCCTTGATTTCCGGAGACGAGCGGAGGCGCCTGATTTCAGCGGCGCCGGGATGGTTTCCCGTATCGTGCAGATTCATATGGAAGGCAACAGCCTTGAAATTGTCGGCATAATAGAGCGGATCTCCCGCTCCGATGATACTTGCTCCGTTAAAAAACATCATGATGGCATGCTTTCCCGGAAGCGCCCCTGCGGGTATAGCGAGTGTCCCTGTCGCATTGAGTATGCCGTCTTCCAGTCGGACATCAAAGGAGCGGCATTTCCCGCGGTATGCTTCCGGAACGTTCAATTCCCGGAGTGAAATTTTCATATTCTTTGCCCGCCGTGATAATTCCCCGATCTGCTTCCGCCAGAATTCATCGAAATCCGCAGGTTCGGGTGTGGCTCCCGCAATGCGTCCGGCTTCGACCGCCGCACCGGCACGGACACGAAGGTGCGGACGCTCCGCGATACGTGCCTCCAGCAGAACAAATCCCGGAACACTCAAAGAGCATTCCAGCGGAACGCCTCCGCTGCGGGAAAGAATCTCTCCGCTTCGGGAGAGACCGCCGTCTCCGGTGATTTTATATTGTATTGCTCTGCCGGGAAGCGCTTTCCCGTGTTTATCCTTCAGAACCAGGGGAAAGATGATCTTTTCTCCGATCCGGTAATGCCTGGACACCTGTGAGGCAACCAGCAGGACGGCCTCATCTTCCGGGGCAGGAAATTCCTCCGTCGCCTGAACGGAAATATCATCAAGGTCAAGCGTTCCATGAATCCGGAAGGCAATTCCCCGCTGATGGGGACCGGGACACGCAATCACGCCGGTAAACACGGTCCATTGATCCGTATCGAACTCCCGCCTCAAATTGCCGTGAAGTTTGGCCGCCGCATCATAAATCCGGATAAAAAGCTCTCCTTTCCCACGGACTTTCGCCGATACCTTGAAGCGGTCGATTTTCTCCAGATTCAGATTCAGTCCCTGCTCCAGAAAAGGATACGTCCCCGAAATCCGCAGAAAGTTTCCCCTGCCAGATTCCCGAAGAAGTTCCGCCGTGCCGGTATTGCTGATGCTGAAATTCCATTTTGCAGGAACCCGTCCGCCGGGATAGCTCCAGTTCCGCTCCTTCTGCAGATGGATTCTGGGAACACTACTCTCTTCAAATCCGCCGTTCCGAATCAGTTCACGCCGGTTCTGAAAGACAACCTCCGGATAGTTGTCAAACCCATGAAACTCACCATTGCTCCAGGAACTCCACTGCTGTTTTCCTGCGACGTATTCCATGCGTCCGATATTGATCTGCCAGCGGTCTCCGTTCCGGATCGGTGCGCTGATCCCTGCAAGCGGAATCCGAAGTTCCGCGCGGAAGCGATCGGAAAACTCCCGGATCGCCAGTTCAGGAACAGACCTGAGGGCAGCGTCAGAACTTTCCGTGCTGGAAATGGCAGAAAGACAGCAGATTTTTCCGCCCCAGTTGAATGCCAGAAGAAAACTCCGATCTTTCATTTCAGGCGGATGGAGAAAGATTTCGACATGGCTGTCCTGAAATACATCGCGTCCGCCGGCACTTCGGCATACGACCTTCCCGCCCTGCGGTTTCCATGCATCAATTAGAAAATAAAGATTACCGGAATCGGCAAGAATCCGCGCACAGGTCCGTACCGGAACCTTTTCAGCATTGCCGGCAATTCGGAAATCCGTCAGAGGAGCGGATTTTTTCCAGGCGCCGGAAATTCCGCTTCCATTCATAAGCGGCGCTTCCGTCAGCAGGAGAACCGGATATTCGCGCTTCAGGCGCTTCTGTTCCCGCTCGAACGGCTCAATCCAGTTTTTCCTCAGATACTCCTGTTCCCGTTCAATGCGTTTCCGATATAACGGACGGGCCGCAACACGTTCCAGAGCACGTTCCAGCAGACTCATCAATTTCACTCCGATGCCGTCCTTTTCACAGCAGTGCGCAAGAAGCCCTTCACGCGCTCCCCAGAAAAAATGGACATCATGATCGTCGGCAATGGACAGGAAGAGTGTACGGTATTCCCGCATCAGCGACCAGGCTGGTCCGTAGTATTCCGCGTTCAGCGCATCCAGAACTTTTACGGGATCGTCGTTGATATTCCAGGAAAAATGTCCGCTCAGCCAGTGGAGCTGCCACAGAGAATACCACATATTCCGCGCGCGATAGTCGTTCAGACTGCCACGGTAAACACCATCCGGCGGGCGGGTCACTAGACCAAATTCGGACATGCCGATCCGATGATAGAAACGCAGATCCTTCACCCATGCCGTCTCGCACGGGAGATAACGCGAAGCTCCGGGCAGATCCGTATGATATTCAAACGTCGTTGCGGCAGCTCCGCTTTTCCGCCAGTTCTCAAACAGTTTCCGGTAGGTTCCAGCATTTCTGGTGCACCGCGGATCCTCCAGGGAATGTGTGTAACAGCGGTGCATGGGACAGATGGTGACAATAACACGCGGATCGGGACGAATTCCGCACGGAACCTCTTTGAAGCTCATATAGGCAAATACATTCAGGCGCAGGAGTTCCGGCGGATATTTCCTGTGCAGCGTTTCAGCCATATAATTCGCATAACGCCACCAACGCACACTGTGCCTTCCATCCGGGGATGCACCGGAAGGATCCAGCTTCCGGCAGTTCCCGCACTGACACCACCAGTCATGATCATCGTTCAGAAGTACTTTGAGCACCTCGCGTCCCTGATAGGCGGCCACATCCCGCTCCGCCGTCCGCACCATCCGCCGCAGGACTTCCGGATTCGATGTGCATGGCTGAGAGACATTCTTTTCCGGCGGATTCCCGCCGGGAACGCGTCGGCCGCCGCGCAGCCCGAAATATTCCGGATGTTCTCCAAAAAGACGCATCATGGGTTCTTTCCCGTTTTCTCCGACGAGAAGACGCGTCATCTCATGTCCCCCGTTCTCATAAATCGGATCGTATTTTTCCAGTTCCGGTGTCGGACGGAACGGTACACAGACCTGAAGCCCGTTCCGGAGCAGCCATGCATACGTTTCATGGGTAAGGTTGGCGCAGGCGTGAAGCCGGAAACGTCTTGTGGCAAAAAAAGGATTCCGGAGCAGGACTCCATCCGGAACAGAAAAAGAAGCTTTCGCTGCATAATGTTCGCCGTCCGCACCCGGATGAAACCAGCGGACGCCGTTCTGCTTCAGAAGGAAATAGACACCATATAGAAAACCACGGCGCTTCCTGCTGATAATATCGACAAATCCGTTCTGCACCGCAATCACGAATCCGTCGTTTTCAAGGCTGCCGCATTCGGCGGGAAGCGGATTCTTCCCCCCGGAGCTCTTCATGGAAAGAAAACGGATCCGGAGGGGCAGTTGCGCATTCACAGGAATTTCAGCTCCGGTGATGCAGCGCACATAACGGATCAATTCCTCCGCAGCGTATCGTTCAACAGCACCGGCTGTTTCCGGCAGAAGGACGGAAGCCTGCGCACGGCCGCCGGAAACAAGATCCGCGCCATGCACACCAAATACCGAAACAAAGAAAAAAAACAGAAAAATCCTTCTCATCGTATCCATTCCTTTTTTACCTTACGCCTGAAAACGGGAAATATTTGCTGGCGGTGGCGGTTCCGAGCGCATTCGGATTGCCGTAGATCAGATAACGGGCAGTCGGAATCGAACTGCGGCGAATGCTTTCCACGTGCTGATCAAAAAATACCGTGTTGAGGGATTGTTTTCCGGCATGATAGGGTACATAGCGTTCCAGAGAACCGAAATTGGCGCCGTCGGCAAACCAGCCCATTGCCGAAGGCGTCACAAGCGAATCCGTCCGAATAAAATTTTTGCTTCAGAGCAGGCTATCCCCGACGCAAAGCATCGGGGTATTACGCCCGCTCTTACACGGCTCGTAAACGAGCCGGATGCAAAAATGGAAAAACGAAGAATATAAAGTCGCCCCAAGGGGCGAGGTAT
>CASEFP010000174.1 GCA_949287225.1 uncultured Lentisphaeria bacterium | reverse complement strand
TCTAAGCGATTTCAACGGGAATCCCTCATCTCTTGCCGGTCAAAGACGAAAAATCCGTCCTGACGCATTCAAAGGCAAAAAAACACGACCAAAAATTTTGCTCTCCTGACTTCTGGCATGGGGGTGACTGGGGAGATACCACTTACCTCCCCATGGGGCTGGCTGGGCGCTTACCCATCAGGAGCAGAAAAAAAGACGGACAATATCTTTTGTCCGTCTTTTTTCAGTGAAATCAGCAGAAATGCCGGATTAATTTCTGAACGCAGGAAGCCCGCGATCTTCCCGCTCACGAAGCGGAGAGCCATCAGGATTGACCAGCCTGCAGGAGAGGAAGATCATCAGGTTCTTTTTCGCTCCTGCGCGCCCTTTTGACTGGAAGAGACGGCCGATTAATGGAAGGTCGCCGAGAATCGGGTAGGCATCGTCCAGAGTCGTGGTTTCATCCTGGATCATGCCGCCCATGATGATTGTGCCGTTATCGGTGCATTCGACGTTGGTTTTCGTCATTCTGCGTTCGAAGATAGGCATCCTCATCGTATTCGGGACGTTGACGACCTGGTTGTTGCCATTGATCGTGATATCCATCGGGACTTCATAACTGTAATCGTCCCATCCGATGAATTTCTGAACCAGCGGTTGCATGAAGAGGTTGATGGTGTATTTATCCGAGCTGACGTTCGGAGTTACAGTAAAGATAATGCCTTCTTCCGTCGCTTCATCCAGTTCCGCTGTGGAACCGATGAAGACGGGGATTTCCGCATTGCCGCCGCTCATGACGCTGTATTCGGCTTCTTCCCAGTCTGTCGGATAGTATTTTTCCGTCACCATCTTGATTGTCGCGGATTGGCCGTTCATTGTTGTAACACGCGGGCAGGAGAGGATGTCCGTGGCATCCGACTGATCCAAAGCATAGATGGATGCATCAAGCTTGTATCCGTATTTATTGTAGTATGACATGTTGAACAGTTCGCCGTATCCGTCTACAACGGAAGGATTGTCCAACTGACCGGTGCTGTTGAATACCCGAATCATGTCATCGTTCGGTGCAAAGGAAATGGATTTATCCTGAATGGGAGCCTTGGTATAATAAACCGTTGAACCGGTACTGTTGGTTGCAGTGGAACCGTCCCCTCGGATTGTCCCTCCGTAATTCAGCCATTTGGAGGTTGTGGTTTTATTGAAGACAAGACTTCCTCCTTCGGTCGATCCGGAGCCTGATCCCGTATCTCCTGTTCCCCCGGTGTCGCTGCCGGTATCACCGCCAGTTGTTCCGCCTGTACTGGAAGAGGAATCTCCGCTGGTATTTCCTCCAATGGTAATGGACTCGGTTGTCGTATTCGGCAGATAGACATTGTAATATTTGTCTCCAATGAACTGCTCGGTTCCAGGCTCCCATGCGATCAAATCGGACTGGGTCAGTTTGGCAACATTGGAATTCTGCCGGGAGAAATTATATTTGAACCCGAGTTCCTCCAGGTCGTTGAGTTTGATTTCGACAAATTTTGTCTGGATCAGCACCTGTGGATCCACGATATTCATCTCTTTGATGATGCTTTCAATTTTCTGAAGATTTTCAGGCGTGTTCGTTACAATCAGCCGTCCGATGGATTCATCGTAGACGATCGCCGCGCCTGCCGGGAAGGAAATACCGCGATTTTCAAAACTGCTTTTGATATTTTCATCCGTTCCGAGATTAATGACATCTTTTTCAATCGGATAAATCTTGGTTTCCACATCTTCCAGTTTCACATCCGGCGAGGCAATGACTACCGCATATTTCTCAATGCGGTATTTGAGATTCGCCTGATTGCAGATATATTTGATTGCGGATTCCAGCGGAATATTATCGACCATCATTGTAAGAGGCTGAATTGTGATTTCCTCTCCATCACCCTGACCGCCCGTTCCGGTAGTCGTGACTTCTTCCATTACAACCTCATCTCCTTCCGCAGTGATCGGCTGATTGATCCGTCCCCGCAGGACAATGTTCACGCCGACTTTTTCGGGATCCTTTTCTTTGCTGCGTTCTTTCAGGTATTTTGCAGCGGTTGCAATGGAAACATCTTCAAAATCTATGCGGTCGATGATAATTTCTTTCAGTTTCTTGGTGATCGGGCTTTCATAGGTATCTTTGACCACCCCGGTTTCCTGCAGATCCGGACTTCCGGAGCCGTTGATGGGAATTACCGGTGTAACAGGATTCCAGACAACTTCCGCAGAACGGAGGTTCCTTGTGACTTTTGTCCGTTGTTTTGCGGCATCAAGCAATTTGATATTGATTTTACGGATATAATCGATGGCCGTCTCATTATAAGGATCCATGGCTATCACTTCCTCAAATTTCGAACGTGCCTTATCCCAGAGACCCTCTTTGTATAAAACCTCACCCTGGCGGAGCAGAACGCGCTTTTCCTTCACTTCTTCCGGATCATCCTGCGTATTGGCTTTGATCTTCTCCTGAGTCTCCGTTTTTTCCTTCAGAAGCTGATATTTTTCAATAATTTTTTCCATTTTTTCCTTGCAGGGAGGATAAATTTCAATCGCTTTCCTGCATTTTTCAATGGCAACATCATATTCAGACGCATTGGCGGATTTTACCGCGTCAAAATAAATTTTCTGAGCCCAGTAGTAATATGCCTTGGATACAGAAAGATCACAATTATCAATTTTTGCCTTAATCCGGGGAAGATTACTGGTCTGATAAAGCTCCTCCAGCTGTTTTTTGGCTTTCAGATAAAGATCAATTGCCTTGTCGAACTCATCTTTCTGATAACATTTCACCGCTTCTGCAACAAGGCTGTCGACTTCTTTTTCCGAGCCCTGCAGACGAAGGCGCTCTCTGTTTGTAAACTCGTTTTTCCTGTCACTCATTTCTGCCGCGGAGGGAGCGGCAGGATCGGCGGCTTTACTTTTCCGGGCAGAATCCTGTCCCCAAAGTCCACCGGTCATCAGAATTGACGCGACTATCAGAAATTGAAGAAATCTTGCAGACATTGTCGTGCTCTCCATTGTATGTATAATATGCTTCATCTTCATTCATTCCTCAATTATCTGGTGAATTCAAACAACCCCTGGGCGCGACTGTCACGAACCGGAAGACCGTTCCCCTTCATGAGGCGGGCTGTTACAAAAATCATCAGATTGGTCTTCCGGCTGTCGCTGTAGGAATCTGTAAACAGTCTGCCGAGCAGAGGCACATCGCCGAGGAAAGGCCATTTATCTTCTGTTTTCGAAGCCTGGTCTTCCATAATACCGCCGATTACAACGGTTTCCCCGTCGTAGATTTTCACTTGCGTATCAACAACACGGCGGGTGAATTCCGGCATTTTCATCTTCGGTGTGATATTGCCGATGGTCGTATCCGCCGGACTGTTCATCAGTCCGCCGATGATGATGCTGTAGTCATAATTCGACCATCCGGTCATTTTGGAAATATCACTGTTCATTTTCAGGATAATGGTGTAATTGTTCGGACTGACAGTCGGCGTCACGCTGAAAACAGTACCGACCGCCTGCTCTTCAAAATCCGGAACCGGCGGGTTGTAGGTATAGGATGTTCCATTGACGATGGTCACTTCCGGGTCATCCCAGGAATCCGGGAAGTAGCGCTGCTGGTCAACATTCAGCGAGGCCTCCATTCCTGATACCGTCAGGAGGCGCGGCGATGAGATGATTTCTCCACGGTCCGTGCGGTCAATTGCCCGGACGGAAAGGAAAAGATTGAATTGATTGTCGCTTCCGAAATTCGGAAGAATATTCATGTTGTTGATTAATTTGTTGTTTGCTTCCGAACGGGTGGAATTTGAACTTCCGGAGGGGCGATACAGATTGGAAACCGGCAGATTGCCGAAAGTAAAGCGCTGGTTTGTATTGGTGTTGAGATACGTCAAAGTCCAGTCGAAGCCCAGTTCTTCAATGGCCTGCATGGTGATTTCCAGTATCTTGGCTTCAATCAGAACCAGCGGGGTTTGGATGTCGATTTCTTTGAGAAGGGCATCCATCCTTCGAAGGTTCTCCGGCGAATTTTTTACGATGAGTTTATTCGTCTTCGTGTCGAATGCGATCGAAGAATTCGGATCCTCGAAGGAAATACCGCGGTCGGAGAAGAACTGTTTGAGCATTTCCGGGGTAACCGCAGCGACGGAAATCATTTCCTCGGCTGCTTCATCAAAAGCACCCTCATCAGTAAAGGTATCAACCCGGTCTGTAATGCCGCCGGTTTTTTCTTCTTTCTTCTCTTCTTTCGGACCGACTTCGGCGGCAATCCGGTTGATCAGCGAATTTCTTACCTGGAAGAAGCCATGTTCCATGTCATCAATTCCTTCTGTCCCGACCAGGACAGCGCGGTCCTCAATTTTATATTTGAGCCCGGCCAGTTCGCAAACATATTTCAAGACCTCCAGCAGCGGGACTTTTTCCAATTCAAGATAAGGAATTTTTCTGGAGCGGATGGCGATATCCGGCGGAGGAATGATACTGACACCGACCCCTTCCGGATCGTTTTCCTTGCTCAATGCGGCAAGACGCGCCAGAATGGATTGTATATCCGTTGTCTCAAACAGAATCTTGTCAATCATGATCTTCTGCAGTTTGTCATACAGTGTCGAGCGATTGCCAGTCATTTCGCGGGGCGCTTCCACTGTGATCGAACTGTCTTCCGGAAGTCCGGGTTCATTCCATTTCCATTCAACATCCGCCATCTTTTCAAGCGCATCATTTTCCCGGCGTGCCATACCGACATCATAAATCTTTTTATAAGTCTTATTGAGGAGGGTCATTGCATCCTGGTTATAGGGATCGAGGACAAGGATTTTTTCCATATTGTCCCGGACTTTCTCATATTTTTTCTTTTTGTAAAGAATCTGCGACTCCTGGAGCAGGTTGGCAATATTTTCCTTGCGTCTTTTATTATCCGGATCCACCGTGGCAAGAGATGTTTCCTCTCGGAACTGGATGGCTTCTACCATTTTTTGACAATCCGTGACAAACGCTGTTACACTGTTATAGAAAGAAGGATCGTCTTGGGAGATCTTCTGAAGAGCCTTATCGTCATAATTTGCTTCGTCAATCGTCTTTCCTGTATAGTAGACTGGAAGGGCGGACTTGGCAAGTTTTTCCGCATCCTGAAACTTTGAAACGGACTCGGCGGAATCATCCTTGGCAAGAGCATTGAGATAAACCTTTTTGGCGTCTCTTACAATGGAGATGGCCCACTGCTTTCTTGTTTTCAGCATGCGCTGCTCTATTTTCGCCTTTACGGAGGCAACGTAAGTACCGGAACCTAATTTACTGCGATCAATAATTGCCATTGCGCGGTTATAAGCACTGAATGCATCGGAAAACTGATTTGCCGCATAAAATTTATCTCCGATTCTGACCTGCTGAAATACGCTTTGCTCCAGGATGTTGTTCCGGGACTGGATTTCCTGCATGACATTGTCGTTGGGAATGTCAAATTCAAATGGATCCATTTTGAAATCATCTGCGGAGGAGGCCGTTCCGGAAGCCGGTTTCCGGTTCTGTCCAAGAACCTCCGTCGAAACAAGAGAAAGAAGGAATGCGACAATCACGGAAAGTGAAATCCGCGCGGACTGTCTGCTGAACTCCATGGCAATCTTCATCATAACTGATCCCTTATCTTAAAACTTATCTATTTTGCGGTTTGGGTTGAACTTTCTGTGCTCGCTTCTGTTCAATCAAAGCCTCAATCAGAGACTTTCTGGAAATTTCATATACTTTTCCGTCTTTTTCAAATTTCAGACCGACAGTCTTTTTCTGTGCATTCGGATTGACGATGGTATATTTGTCCACGCCGGTCAGATTGCTTCCCAGTTCAAACGTATCGCCTGCATAGAACTCTTTTTCCTGATTCCGTTTCAGCGAACCGAGGCGGAGCGTAATTTTCTCTCTAGGCTCAGTTACACGAACTTTCTGGTGCGCTTCAATTTTATCCTGAGAACCGCGCTTCTGGAGAATCACATAGGAGCTGTCCCGTTCCGTTTTGGTGTTCGTACCCCGAATGGAGACCATTTCCGTTTGCTGGACAATGTCAACGATAGTAAAGGTCCCGGCTGTGCAGTTGAAGGCTTTGCCAAGTTTCAGGTAATAACTTTTCTCGCGGCCGCGCCGGTCACGGATTCCAATTTGAACTTCCGCGATGTTTTTATCTTTTTTCCCCTTGAAATCAATCATTTTGATGGTGATGGGCAAAATCGTCCGGCTTACGTTGATGACAGAAACTTTTTCATGATAGGGAGGTCTGCTTTTCGGTTCGCGAATCTTGGTGCCTGCCATGTATTCTTCGTAATTCGTGAACCCGTCGTCATCAAAATCCGCGGCCGCGTCATTCGGGTCATTCGGATTCATCCCGAGAGCTATTTCCTCCTTGTCGGGAATTCCGTCACCATCCGTGTCCACAATCTGATTCGTCTTGTTGCGGAGCGGCGCTTTCAAAGCGTGGCGGCAGAGGGAGCAGCTGCTTTCACGATCTGAGTTAACAGGGGGAAAATCCGTTGCTGGAATCATTTTTCTGCAATACGGACAGAAAGCCATCTGATAGGGAAGCATGAAATCCGTAAAATTCAGCGAAGAGGGATTCCTTTTTTCTGATTTCAGCCACTGGGGTGTTTCCGAGAGACTGGCCAGTACATTGAACTGGGAGTCCTGTGCTTCAAAATCAATGCTGGTGTAGTTTGGCGGAGGCGGAGTAAATTCCAGGATTCCATCAATCTTGATTTTCTGTCCCTGCTGCCAGAGATGAAACTGGAAGACCAATAAACCAATGAAGACTGTCAGGAGGCTTCCAAGCAGAATCTTTTCATAATGTTTTTTCAGAAACAGCAATTTCGTATCCCCATCTGTAAGTTAATTTGTTGTTTTCAGTTGATCACCGACGAACATGTAGTAATCAAATTCCAGATCCGCTGTTACATGCCGGTTGCGTCCGATAATTACCGCGCCGTAGTCCGAGCGTTCCTCAAGCGGCAGATGCGATTCATTCTGCGGCGCATTCGGCTGGTTGCCCATCGGACGCGGTGGCGGATAGTTCGGACGTTCCGGCTGGGGACCCGTCATCGGATAATTGGGTGGATTGACGCCGGGTTGAGACGTGGCTGACGCATTGCCCATAATCAAGGTTCGTGCATGCGCGATTTCCGGATCCGTATGAGATATGAGTGAAACCCAGGTGACCACATAAACCTGATTGTCCTTATACGCCTCATGTAATGTGTTGATCAGTTTCCGGATGGAGTCTATGTCTCCGGTTACTTTTGTTTTAAAGGAATACTTCTTGTATTTGTCCGAATGAGAGACCCCTTCATTTAATCTTGTGAAGGATTCCACATTGGATATTTTACTTAAACGCATACGGTAAAAGATGTCTTCGAAAATCGGCATCATCGTCAGAATATCGGAGATCTTGCTGAGGGGAGGGGGAGTTTGAACATATTCATTATAAGTGAAATCACGAACCGTTTGAATATTCAATACGCCGGGGATGTTGCGTCTGTCGAAGAAACTGCGCTGCATCGTGGCAAGAAGAACGTGGCAGGAAGAGGAATTCATTGTGCGGGGCATTCCAAGAGCCACCGCAAAGATGTCAAGCGCCGCCTGGCCTCTTAACAATTCAACCGTGTTTTTCTGAACGGTTTCAATAAAACGGTTGAATGCAGGTTCGATCTTTTGGGGATCTCCAAGGCTTTTCTTGAACAGGGGAATCAGGACTTCCGCGGATTTATCCTTCTGCTCGTCATTTTCATAGAAATCGCGGAATTTATTGAGCAGATCATCTTCGGTCATCCCGATTTCCCTGGCGAAGGCAATCAATGCCTTGCGATAAGGTTTGCCGAAAATACGCTGCAGAGCTGCTGTCCGCTGTTTGACGACTTCCGTATCGGATGCAATCATTTTCACATTCGGCTCCACGGGCCGGTTTCCCTTGCCTTTATATGCCTTATCCGCCTTTTGGCGGCTTTCTTCTGTTTCCGTATTGGCTTTGGAGATCAGAGAATGCTTTGCCAGATCCAGATAAATCAGATAGAGTGATGCCAGCGCCGTCAGGGAGCATACGATGAAAAATATGATATTTTTTCTGATAAAATTCATTTTGATTCGATCCTTGCCCCTTAGTTGTCTCTTTTATACATTTCCTGCAAGCTTGACGTCAGCGAGAAGGTTGATACGTTGAAGGTGCTTGCCATGGTTCCGTCGATTACAGAGGTGAATGTTTCCGTCTGCGGGTTGAATTTGAAAAACTTTGATCTGGAAAGCATTTCCATATACAGCTCGTTGATTCCGTTGTCCCGGATCAAGGCATGACCGTCAAACTTTGCCGCAGTCAACTCGGTCGGGGAACCGACGGGTTTGGATTGCTGGACGGGCCCCATTCCGGCGAACAGGTTCCCTCCGAAGTCATCCTGCGGATTCTTATTCTGATTTGGCTGATTGCTGGTCAATGTGAAGGAGGTCAGCCACATGTCATCCGGCAGAACTTTCTGGGTTTCATTCAGCATTGTAGGCCAGATCTTCTGCTTGGCCAGGATCTGGGCTGCGGCGTTGTATTCACTCTGTGCATTGGAAAAATCGGTTTCGGCGGATTTCAGGCGTTTCACTACTTTGTCGGTTTCCGTCATGAATTTGCTTGCGATGTTTTGTTTGTACTCCGCAATCTCCAACTGTTTGGAAAAACCCAGCAAGGTGACCAGCAGACAGAGGAGAAGAGACGCCGCCGATGCATACAGATATGGCTTCTTCAATTTGAATTCATTCAACTTCCGCATGGATTCCGGGACCAGAGAGATTTCAATCGGGCAGAGCGTAATATGACGGATGGCCAGACCGATTGTTTCCGAGAACATGTGCGCCAGATTCGCCAGACTTTCCTTGTCCAGTGTCGGGGAGATCGCAATATTCTGGAAGGGATTCAGGTATTCCACCTGAATGCGCAGTTTTTCCGCGAAGAACCTCGGGGTATAGGCCATGACGGAACTGCCGCCTGCCAGATAAAGTTTTTCAGGTTTCCGCCCCTTCTGCTGAGAACGGTAGACATTGATGGAACGGTTGACTTCTCCGTGGAGACGTGTCATGACGTTGCGGATGATCTTCGATACGGTTGCCGCGACTTCAGAATCGGGTTCCTCATATGCTCCGCCCAGGGCGACGAAACCGTGACGGCGCTTCAATTCTTCCGCTTCCGCGTAGGGAATCCCGAATTCCTTGCTGATCTGAAGTGTGACTGAATGCCCCGCAATCGGAATGATGCGGACAAAAAAACGGCCGCTGTCAATAAAGATCAAGGTGGAACAGCGCCCGCCGATGTTCAGAATCATTTCACAATCGGTGTCTCCGACTCCGTTAGCCCGTGCCGCGTTGTAACAGGCGGTCGGCGCGACTTCAATCAGCACGATTTCTTTGCCGAGCGATTCCAGAATCCGCGTGATCTTGTCGATCTCTTCATTTTTGACAATGACGAACATCGCCTCGATTTCGCCGCTGTCGTCCGCCGTGCTGATCAGCTGGGAATCCCAGACGACCTCGTCCATGGAGAACGGAATGGCATTCTGCGCCTCGAAGGCGATGATCTGCTTGATTTTCTTTTCGTCGCTGACCATCGCCGGAACTTTTACGAATTTGATGTAGGAGTTCTGACCGGAAATCGTCAGACAGATTTTCTTCGCCTGGAACCCGTTTTTCGTGACGATATCGGACAATGCCGTGGCGAAAACCGGGAAATTATCCTCTTCTCCGTTCAGTTCCTTGCCGAATTCGGAAAAGGCAAAACGCTCAAGAACCATATCTCCTGTCGGGGAATAGGAAAATTCCGCAGCTTTGATGCTGTCTCCGCCGATATCGATACAAAGTAACAGTTCATTTGACGGCATCGTTCACTCTCCGCTTTCTTCCTCTGTGTTCTGCTCGGCGGGCATTGGCTTGGCTTGTGCTTTGCCGGGATTGCTGAAAACCGGTCTCGGGAGATCATATTTCTCCGCGTCGATCCACTCCCACGGCGTGTTTTCCTTCGGCCAGATTCCATTGACAAATTTATATTTCGCCTGATTGATGGTTCTGTATGCGGCAAGCACCGCGTTTCTCTGATTCCGTGTCAGTTTTTTGCTGCCGGTGGAGAGATCAAAGTAGTGAATGCCGAGAATATTGTCGTCGCGGTCACTGATAATGACGATACCGATAAAGTTTTTCAGAATGTCCTTGGCTTTCTTTTCCCGGGAAATATAGCGGGTTACGGTGGAGGGCGGCATGTAAAGCGCAACATAATGCCGTTCCGTATCCGCCATTACGCAATGGAGATACTGGGTGCCGGTAAACCATGCATATCCTTCCGGCGCGGGATGACGGACGTAAAGCTCCACCTTCATGTCTTCGAACACACGTTTTGCGTTGACTGTCGCCTGGGAGAACTTGTATGCAATCTGGAATTGAAGCCACTTTTTCACTTTCCCGAGCGGAATGCCGGCATCGGCTTTGTCCTGCACCAGAAGGGAGGGTGTATTGACCAGCGCGGCATTCAGCTGAATTTCGGAAATTGCAGGCTTTCTGGCGGCGCGTTTATTCTGGGCGTAAAGACTCCCTGTAAAGAAGAAAACGGCGGAGAAAAACAATGCCGCCAAGAATTTCATTTTCACACCCTTTCCATTTAAAATAATGCCGATGACAACAATATTAACGAAAAATACAGTCATATACGCTTATGTCAAGTCCCGCAGCGCAGAAAATTTCGTAAAAAAAACAGTTTTCCCCTCCTTGACACAAGGTTTTTCTTGCTTTTTCATGATGCGGAGATTGTTTTTTGGATCCCTGCGATTATTTTATTCCCCGTTTTTACTGAAACTGTTTAAGAAATTCCGGAACATGACCTTGAAAAAAATTTCCTTTTATCCCGGCGACATCCCGACGAAGCCAGGCGTCTACATATACCGCGACGTCTTCGGCACCGTGATCTATGTCGGAAAGGCCGCGAATCTGCGCAAACGCATGTCGCAGTATTTCCAGCCGTCGCGTGAAACCCGCGCCGATCCGAAACTCCGCTCCCTCATCAACTCGATAGACTCCTGGGAGTGCCTTACCGTCCGGAGCGAGGACGAGGCGCTGATCCTTGAATCGCGCCTTATCAAAGAGTATGCCCCGAAATACAATGTGCTTCTCCGTGATGATAAACGGCATCTTCTCCTGAAAATCGACCTTTCTGAAAAGTTTCCCCGCCCGAAACTGGCACGCTTGCGCAAGGACGACTCCTGCCTTTACTTCGGCCCCTTTCCCCACGGGGCGGCGCTGAAGCAGACTCTTGAATTCCTGCTCCGGCACTTCGCCTTGCGCTCCTGCGCCTTTCACGATCCCGGCGCCGAGGAGTATGCCCACTGTCTCGCGGCGAAGATCCGCGACTGCTGCTGTCCCTGCATCGGCAGGGTCACGGAGGAGGAATACCGCGACCGCCTTGACCGCCTGATCGCGCTTCTCAACGGCGACGTCGGGGAAGTGGTTGAACTCCTGCGCGGGAAAATGATGGAATGCGCCGAAAAACGAAACTTTGAGAAAGCCGCTCTTTTCCGCGACATCTCGAAAAACATCGAATCCCTCTACGGCTCGAAGACGCGGACGTTCTCCAACGCATTCATTCCGCAGAATGTCGGGGGGCCCGGGGCGGTGGAGGATCTCCGTGCCGCACTCAGACTTCCGAATCCGCCCGATGTCATGATCTGTTTCGATATCTCCAACATTTCCGGAACGCTCGCCGTCGCCTCAATGGTCTGCTTCCGTGAGGGGCGGCCCTGGAAGCAGGGATACCGCCGTTTCCGCATCCGGACTGTCACCGGATCGAACGACTTCGCCATGATGCGTGAAGCTGTCTCGCGCCATTTCTTCCGGCTTCTGGAGGAAAAGCTTCCTCTGCCGGATCTGCTGATCGTGGACGGCGGCAAGGGACAGCTCAGTTCCGCCGTGGATGCGCTGGTCAAGCTGAACTGTCCGCCGTTTCCGGTGATCGGGCTGGCGAAACGCAATGAAGAGGTATTCATTCCCGGACGATCCGAACCGATTCTGATCGACAGGGAGCGGCCCGCGCTGAAACTTCTTCAGGCGATCCGAGATGAATCGCACCGTTTCGCCGTCACCTATCACCGGGCGCTGCGCCTTCGGACGATCCAGAATTCCATTCTGGACGAGATCCCGAACATCGGAAGCGCCCGCAAGCGCGCGATTCTGGAGGCGTTCGGATCGGTGCACCGCCTGCGAAAAGCATCGGTGGAGATGATCTGCGCGAAAGTCGAGGGGATCGGCCCCGAGATGGCGCAGAGCATTCACGACTATCTCGAAAAGCATCCCACGACCGGCAATTTCGACATTCTCTGAGGACGGACGCCGTCCCGGAACTTCCGGAAACTCGGGCGCTGAGGTGCCGCGGACAAAAAAATCCGCCCGTACCAATGCCTTGACAAAGCATGCCGGACGGGCGGAAATGAATCAAATCATGCGAATGCTCATCAATCCTTGAACATGAACTGTTCGCCGTAGCCGTAGTGCTCGACGACGTAATCCACATCCTTGTCGCCGCGGCCGCTGCAGTTGACAAGAATCGCGCCGCTGTGCATCTCCTTCGCGCGGCGCATGGCGTAGGCGACCGCGTGCGCGCTCTCCAGCGCCGGAATGATTCCCTCGTAGCGCGAGAGCTTGAAGAACGCGTCAATCGCCTCCTCGTCGCTTGCCGTCACGTAATTGACGCGCCCGAGATCGCGCCAGAAGGCATGTTCCGGCCCGACGCCGGGATAGTCCAGGCCGCTCGCAATTGAGTAGACCGGCGACGGACTGCCGTCCTCCTCCTGAAGGATAATGCTTTCAAAGCCGTGCAGAATGCCGCGCTTCCCGTAAGCCATTGACGCGGCATGATCTCCTGTCCTGGGACCGCGTCCCAGCGGTTCCACGCCGCAGATTTCCACGGGATCGTTCAGGAACGCCGCGAACATGCCCGCCGAGTTGCTGCCGCCGCCGACGCAGGCGCAGACGACATCCGGGAAAATTCCGGTCATCTCGAGGAACTGTTCGCGCGCCTCGAGTCCGACGCACATCTGGAAATCGCGCACCATCTGCGGGAACGGATGCGGCCCGAGCGCCGAGCCGATGCAGTAGATCGCGTCCTTGTACTCCTTGAGATAGGCGTCGAACGCCGCATCGACCGCCTCTTTGAGCGTCTTGAGCCCGTGCGTGACGGGTACAACATTCGCGCCGAGGATTTTCATCCGCGTCACGTTCGGCGCCTGTTTGGCGATGTCGACCTCGCCCATGTAGATGTCGCACTTCAGCCCGAAGTAGGCGGCCGCCGTCGCCAGCGCCACGCCGTGCTGGCCCGCGCCGGTTTCCGCGATCAGTTTCTTTTTGCCCATGAATTTGGCAAGGAGCCCTTCGCCCATGCAGTGGTTGAGCTTGTGCGCGCCGGTATGGTTCAGGTCCTCGCGTTTCAGGTAGATCTGGCAGCCGGTTTTGAGCTTGCGGGAGAGACGGTCGCAGTGATAGACGGGAGTCGGGCGGCCCTGGAACTCCTTGCGGATGCGCCGGAGTTCGTTGATGAACTGCGCCGAATGGCAGATCGCATTGTAGGCTTCCGTGATCTCCTTGAACACGGGAACCAGTTCCGGCGGAAGAATTGCTCCGCCGTATTCGCCGTAACGGCCGTTCTTGTCGGGATACTGCTTGAAATAACTCCTGTAATCCATTTTTCCTCTCCGAAATTAAAACAATGAAACCATGATTCGGGTAATGTAGCACCGGAATCATGGTTTGCAAATCGGTAAAATACCGTATTTCCCTGGTATTGTGCCGGGAAAATTATTTTCCCGCCTTCATTTCCCGCACCGCCTCGACGACCGCTTGCGCCTGGTATTCCAGCTGTTCCCGTGTCAGTGGATAGAGCGGCAGATGCGTGTAGGAGTGATAGAACATGCGTTCCGTGTTTGGACAGGTTTCGGCGATCGCCTCTTCGCAATAGCCGAGTTCGCGCATGATCCGGAAGCGGTACATCGGCCCGAAATGGGTGATGTTCGTCAGCCCCTTCTCCGCGAGTTTCTTCGACAGAAGCTGAATGTCGCCCCCGACCTTTTCCGGATCGATCCGCAGTAGATACAGGTGATGCGTCCCGTAGGTTTCCGGCGTGTCTGGCCGTTCGGTCAGAATGCCCTCCTCTTCTCCGAGAATCCTGTTCATGTATTCGGCGGCCTTGCGGCGGCGGTCGATAATCGCGTCGAGACGGCGCATCTGGAGAAGCATGCCGAGCGCCTGCACCTCGGTGGCGGAGTGATTGCCGGGGATCTGGAGCGCGCCGAAGCGGTCTTTCAGCGGAGAGATGTCGTAGAGCCAGTCCTTGATCTTCCGCGAGAAGTCCAGCCCGAGGAAGCGCGCGCCGTTGAGCTGTTCTCCCGCGAAATCCTCGCTGGTCAGGAGAATGCCGCCTTCGCCGAGCGAGTTGATGTTCTTCACTTCGTGCAGCGAGAACCCGCCGAAGTGTCCGATCGCGCCGAGCTTGCGTCCCTTGTAGGCGCCGCCCATGCCGTGTGCGGCGTCTTCCATGACGAAGAGCCCGTGCTGTTCGGCGAGGCGCATGATCGGATCCATGTCGACCGGGTAGCCGCCGAGGTGAACGGGGACGATCATTCTGGTTTTCGGCGTGATTTTGCGCGCGATGTCCGCCGGATCAAGATTGATGGTTTCCGGATCAATGTCGGCGAAAACGATTTTCGCGCCGATGCTCAGCGGATACGCCATCGTGGCGATGAACGTGACGGCAGGCATGATGACCTCGTCTCCTGCCTTGAGTCCGGAAAGTTTGTATCCGATCTCCATGCCGGCGGTCCAGTTCGTCAGGAAACATGCGTATTTGGAACCGAAATAGGCTTTTGCGGCCTCTTCGGCTTCGGCGACTTTTTCCCCGAGCGTCAGTTTGGTCGCCCTTCCGCTGACGGAAGCCAGACGCTCCAGGGCCGCCGCGGTATCGCGCAGCGCCGCGTCATATTCCGTTTTGCCGGAATCCGGCAGAAGGAATTTCACCAGTTCCAGGGCATCGTTCCCGTTGAAAAATTCTCCGACCGCATGCCAGGGCACTTTGCTTTCGCCGACGGAATAACGGAAATCGCCGCCTTTGTTCTCTTTTTTTTCCATAAGACTGTACTGCCTTTCTTTTCCTCAATCAAATGCACGAATGCGGAAACAGGATGTCTGCTCTCTGTCTCTATGCAGAAACACAACCTGCTGAACCTCTTTCTTCCGCATCACGCCGCGAGCCGGATACGGAAAACTTCCGGATAAAAAAACTCCCGCTTTCCGTGAGGAAAACAGGAGTCTGATGGTTCCGGAAAACGGAATCAGCGGGCATAATACTCGACGACCCGCAGGGCTTCGACCTGCACCGGAATCTCTTCGATCATCGGTTCGCGTGTCACGGTCAGCTTGAGCTGTTCCTTGTTGGACTCGAAGTAGGCGGGAACCGTGGAGTTCACGTTTCTCGCGGCTTCGGCGATCGCCGGGGATTTCTCGGCGTCGATCGTGATCACCTGGCCGGGTTTCAGCAGGTAGGAGGCGCGGTCGACAATTTTCCCGTCGACTTTGACGTGACGGTGGACAACCAGCTGTTTCGCGGCAAAAATCGTCGGAGCGAAACCGCCGTGATAGACGGCGGACTGGAGACGGAGTTCAATCTTGCGCATCAGGATTTCGTCGGTTCTGCCTTCGATGCGTTTCGCGGCAAGAAAGATGTTTCTGAGCTGGCGCTCGGTCAGGGCGTAATGCGCTTTGATTTTCTGCTTTTCCTGGAGCATTTCGCCGTAGGTGGAGAGTTTTTTCTTCTTGCCGTTCTTCCCCTGGAGACCGGCCGGATAGGGCCGTTTCACGCTGGGGCACTTGGGCATGTTCCAGATGCAGTAGCCGAGGCGTCTGCAAAGTTTGTGTTTGGCTTGAGCTTGTTTCATTCCCGTTCCTTTCCTTGAAGGTTGTTGTTTTTCCCGCATGGTGTCAAGCGATAACAGGGGCCATGCGGGCCTGTCTCTGAAAAAAGAGCTGATAAAATAACATCTCCACTGGCATAAGTCAATATCGGAATGTAAATTAAAAGGAAATTTTTTGAAAAATTCAGAAAGGATGAGCTGTGAAGGTCTGGAAAAGCATTTGCAAAACAATGAAATACGCAGTATCTTGTATTTTTCCGGTTCTGGCGTGTGCACTTTTCTGTGCCTGCGCTTCTGCCGGATCGGAGGATGATGAGGATCTTGCACCGGAATTCGAGATTTCCGGCATTGAATTGGCTCCGGCCCGGGAACAGGGATTTTCCGACAACAGCCATTTCCTGATGGCATGGAACATCCTCGGACCCGTGAAGGCGGAAACGTCCGGTGCGTTTCAGGCGCAGTCCGTGCCGGGAGAAAAGGATCTCAACGGTTCGCGCCGGGCGCCGAAAGGCGCTCGCTGGCACGTGATCCGCTTCAGCTCCGATGGAGAGGAAGAGCTTGCCGGAATCGCTGATTTTTCCGGAAGAATCACCGGAAAAACCGACAGAAAAAGTATTTTCTACGCGTGTGCCACATTAAAGGCGGACTCGCGCATGGAGAACATGATTCTCAAGACCGGAAGCTGCGGGAAACTGCGGGTCTGGATCAACGGGGTTTCCGTCTCCGATTATGGAAAGGAACGCCGGGTCTGCCTGCCGGATACGGACAGTGTGGAAGGGATCACGCTCCGGAAGGGACTCAACCGGATCGTTGTGAAATATATGGACAATGACGGCGACTATGCGAAGGAACGGAAGTTCTCTCTGCGTTTCACGGACGCGCTGGGACGTCCGTGCCGGATCAGATAATCAGGATGCATCGGAAGGGTAAATGGAAAACAGCAAGGTGAAAATTTTCTTTTTCGGATCGGGCGCGTTTGCGGTTCCCGTGCTGGAGGCGCTCTGTCTGAATCCGAAAATTCAGATGGCGGGGATCGTCACACAGCCGGACAAACCGGCGGGGCGCAAGATGATTCTGACGCCGACGCCGGTCGGGAGATGGTGCGACATGCACGGGATCGAATGCCGCCGCGCACCGAACGTGAACGTGCCGGAATTCCTGGAGACGCTTCAGGCGGAGGCGCCGGACATCATCGTGGTGGTCTCTTTCGGACAGCTTCTCAGGGAAGCGCTTCTGAATCTGCCGAAATTCTGCTGCCTGAACGTCCATGCGTCGCTCCTGCCGAAATACCGCGGTGCGTCTCCGATCACCTCCGTCGTGCTGAACGGGGAACACGAAAGCGGCGTATGTTTCATGCGCATGGACAAGGGGCTGGATACGGGAGCGGTGTTTGAATCGCACCGCATCGCCCTTCCGCCGGACATCCGGACCGACACGCTGGAAGCGCGCCTTTC
>CASEFP010000173.1 GCA_949287225.1 uncultured Lentisphaeria bacterium | reverse complement strand
CCCCGCGGTCGGAATGCGCCAGTGGGCGGAGGAACGGCGCCAGGGAACGCTGGAACTGCTGTTCACAATGCCGGTTTCCATTCCGGAGGCGGTGCTCGGAAAATTTCTCGCGGGATGGATCTTCCTCGGGATCGCGCTGATTCTGACCTGTCCGATCGTGTTCACGGTCGCTTATCTGGGCAGTCCGGATCCGGGCCCGATCGTAACCGGCTATGCGGGGTGTTTCCTGCTGGCCGGCGCGTATCTGGCGATCAGCGGCATGACATCGGCCTTCACACGCAACCAGATCGTCAGCTTCATCACGTCGACCGTCCTCTGTCTGCTGCTGGTGCTGATCGGATTTCCGCCCGTGACGAATCTGCTTCTGAAGTGGGGAGCGCCCGCATGGATGCTCGACCTCTCGGCGGATCTCAGCGTCTTTTACCACTTCACGGGAATGCAGCGCGGCGTCTTCGACCTGCGCGACATTGTCTACTTCCTGTCCTTGACGGCGTTTGCGCT
The DNA here is from genome assembly GCA_949287225.1 of uncultured Lentisphaeria bacterium. Lineage (GTDB taxonomy): Bacteria > Verrucomicrobiota > Lentisphaeria > Victivallales > UBA1829 > UBA11452. The sequence continues at coordinate 3,446 of CASEFP010000173.1, read as the reverse complement.
GCTTGTCACGGGAAGCGTCCTGAAAAACCGCCGCGCCTGAGCGCAGCTGAAGGAGTCATGACTTATGAAATCAAATGGTAACAGCAAAAAAACGCTTGCCTGGATCAGCTCCGTCGCCGGCATCCTGATCGCCGGTGCGATCCTGATCTTCGTGAACGCGATTCTCAAGCCCGTCGCCCTGCGGTGGGACTGCACCGAGGAGAAGCGCTACACCCTGTCGCAGGGCAGCGAAAACATCCTCAGACATCTGGACAAGGTTGTCAGCATCCGCTTCTACTATTCGCGCAATGCTTCCGACATGCCCGTCGTCCTGAAAAACTACGCCACGCGCGTCGAAGACCTGCTCGGGGAATTCCAGCGCGCGGGCGGCGATAAAATCAAACTCAGCAAACTGAATCCGACCCCCGATTCCGACGAGGAGGATTCCGCCGTGCTCGACGGTGTTTCCGGACAGTCGCTCGACATGTTCGGCTCCGGCGATCCGGTTTATTTCGGCGTCGCGGTGAGCTGCGGCGGAAAGACGGCTGTTCTGCCGTTCCTCTCCCCGGAGAGCGAGGCGCAGCTGGAATATGATCTTGCGCGCGCCATCACCGAAGTGACCGCGGCGAAAAAAGTCCGTCTCGGCATTCTCACTTCGCTGCCCGTGATGGGCGGCTTCAACGGCGCGCCGATGATGATGAACAATCCGCAGCGGACGCCCCCGTGGTGGATCGTCAGCGAACTCAAACGCAATTACGACGTGGTGGAGATTCCCGCGACCGGAACGGAAATTGCCGAAGACATCGACGTGATTCTCGCTCTGCATCCGCAGAATCTCAGCGATGAAATGCTCTTTTCGCTTGACCAGTTCATTCTGCGCGGCGGGAAGATGCTCGCCTTCCTTGATCCGTTCGCGGTCTCCGCGATGCGGCAGCCCTATCAGCCGCAGCCGGACACTTCCGCCTTTGACAAACTTCTGCAGGCGTGGGGCTTCACCTTCAGCAACGGCAAAATCGTCGCCGACCGGAAACTTGCAACCCGGATTCGCGGCGCATACGGCAATGTCGAGTCGATGCCGACGGTGCTCACGCTCGGAAAGGCGGACGTCAACACTTCCGTTCCCGCGCTGGCTTCTCTGAATTCTCTGCTGCTCTTCTGCCCCGGCGAGTTCTCCGGCAAAGCGGTCGACGGCCTGAAACAGACCGTGCTCCTGCACTCCTCCGACGACGCGGGACTGATCAGCTCGTTCGAGGCGCAGATGCCCGGCGAGCAGATTCTGAAAAGCCTGAAATCCGAACACCATGAATATGTTCTGGCGATGCAGCTTGCGGGGACCTTCCCCACGGCGTTCCCGGACGGCAAACCCGCCGCCGCTTCCGCCGATGCCAAGGACGGCAAGGATGCGAAAGACGCCAAGGCCGAAACTGCGGAAAAGAAAGACGCCAGTCTGAAGAAATCCGCCAAACCCGGCGTGGTCATTCTGGTCGGCGACGCGGACATGCTGTTCGACTCCTTCTGCATCCGGCAGGGGAACTTCCTCGGTCAGACGATCGCGCAGCCGATCAACGACAACCTGAACTTCGCACTGAACATGATCGACCAGCTCAGCGGCGACGAGAATCTCTTTGAGATCCGCGCGCGCGGCACGGCTTCGCGTCCGTTCACCGTTGTCCGCGACCTGCAGGCGGCGGCCGAGAAGGAGTTCCAGGGCAAGATCGTCCAGCTTGAGGAGGAACTTCGCGGCGTGCAGACTCAGATCAACGAGCTCCAGCGCCAGCGCAAACCCGGAGAAAAGGAACTTCTCTCCTCCGAACAGCGCAAGGTCCTTTCAGACTTCCGCAAGAAGGAAGTCGAGGCGAGAAAGGAACTCAAACTGGTCCGCAGACAGCTGCGCGCTGAAATCGACTCTCTTGAAAACACCCTGATCTTCATGAATATCGCGCTGATGCCGATTCTGGTGGTTGTTGCCGGAATCACGGTGGCGGCGGTCAAACGCAGAAGGAGCGCCCATCGATGAAATCGAAACATCTGATCATTCTGGCATGTATTGTCATCATTCTCGGAATCATTTACGCCGTGCAGCGCAAAGGTTCCGGGAGCACTGCGCCGTCCGGAGCGCGGGAGCTGGTTCCCGCCTCGTTCAGCAGCGATGGACTTTCCGACATCCGGTTCAAAGGGAAGAACGGAGTTGTCACGCTGAAACAGACACCGTCCGGCTGGGTTGTGGCGGAACGCTACAACTATCCGGCGGACGTGGCGAAACTCCGCGAGTTCTTCATCAAACTGTGTGATGCGCGCATTGCGCAGGAACTCCCGCTGACCGCGAAGCAGGCGGAGGAACTCTCCCTCACGCCGGAAAAGGCCGTGACCGTGACGATGTCCGACCGGAACGCCAAACCCGTGCATACGTTCCTCTTCGGTTCCGAGCACACCCGGGGCGGCGATGCCGCGATGAACAATCCCTACGGGGGTATGAGCGGAAACGGCCGCTACATCCAGCTTGCCGACGGGCGCAATGCGCTTGTGCAGGACACCTTTTCGGAAGTGGATACGGCGACCGCCGACTGGCTGAACAAGGAGTTCTTCCAGATTTCCGATCCCAGACATGCCGTGCTGAAACGCAACGGCAAAGTCGAATGGGAACTGGAGACGAAGGATGGCTCTCTTGCGTTGAAAGGGGCGGTTCCCGCCGACCGCGAAGTGGACGATACGAAAATCAGTTCTTTAAAGAATGCCTATTCCTGGATTCGTTTTACGGATGTTGCCGATCCGAAGGCGGCAGCGGCTAAGACCGGCATGGACAAGGCTCCGGAACTGACGCTGACCGACAGTGACGATCTTGTTTATACGATCCGTCCGGGCGCGGGTGCTGACGGAAAATATTTCCTTCGGGTTTCGGTTGCATGGAAGGGGGCCGCGAAACGTACACCGCCCGCCGGAGAAAAAGCGGAAGACAAGGCCAAACTGGATGCCGAGTTTGCAAAGACTGTCAAGGAGCGGCAGGAGAAGGCCGCCAAGCTCAACAAAATGCTTGGAGCCTGGACGTTTGAGGTTGGAAAAGACGTGTATGACAGTTCTGCTGCGACGCGTGACAGCTTCCTGAAGGAGAAACCGAAGAAAACGGAAGAACCGGCGAAAAAGTAATAAAGACGGAAGAATGCGCTAACATTCTTCCCGGGGACAAGGGGAGGTGGTTTTCGTGCTTCCCGCCCCTGACTCGGTCATGAGACGGAAGAATGCGTGAGCATTCTTCTCGGGGTCAAGGGTCATTGACCCTTGTCGTGATCCAGCGGCGAAACGCTGGTCGTGCGGAGCACGAAATCCCCGCCCGGAGCGGTTCAGACCGCTCAGTGACGAGAACTTTTCCATCGGAAAAGTTCGAGAGCTCCGGGCGTATTCATTGAGACGAAAGAATGCGTGAGCATTTTTTCGTCTCTTTTATACTCAATAATCACGAGAGCTTCGGT
>CASEFP010000172.1 GCA_949287225.1 uncultured Lentisphaeria bacterium | reverse complement strand
CGCCATCCAGGACGCGACGCGCAAGGCGTCTTTCGATGATTCCCGCGAGGTAGTGAACATTGCGCTGGTGAGGCTGGAGAAGCGGGCAGAGTTCATTATACCAGACTGCCCACAGCTTCGCCTCGGCGGGCGTCTTTTTCCGCGTTTCGCGCGGCGCTTTTTTCGTATTGATGACAGACCGTAGTTCAAGCATGACGGCCTTGTATTGCTGGCGTCAGATCATACAGAATCCAGGAGGTCTGCGCGGCTGGCAAAGTGCGGAAACCCGTGAACGGTATCAGGCGGAAGAGCGTAAATTCCTGATCCGGCATCGGTTCGGCGGTGTGGGAAACTGGAATTACGGTCATGCGTTTTCCCGATACTGGCAGCGTTTCGGCAAAACTCATCCGGAGTTCTTCAGTCTGCTGCCGGATGGCAGACGTGCACCGCTGGACGGGGATAAGGACGGACAGTACATTACGATGTGCGTATCCAATCCCGATTTGTGGAAGCAGATCATCCGAGATTGGAAAAATGATCCGCTGACCAGACCGGGACACAGGGCGTACCGTCCTCATGTGGTCGCATGTGAAAATGACACGCCGGGCATGTGCACCTGTCCGAACTGCCGTGCGTGGGATGCTCCGGACAGCCGTTTTGCGGCCTCCGATTACTGGAGCGGCCGGCCATATCCACTGCAGCGGCGCGGACGTTTCCGGCTGGCCCGGGCGGACTGGGGGGAAGATGGCGGCACGGCTGTCGGTTATCCGCCTTCTCTTTCCGATCGCTATGCCAAATTTTACAACGCGGTTTTGCAGGAGGCCCGCAAAAGCAATCCCAAGGCACGGGTTGTGGGCTATGCCTACGCCAATTATGTGGAAGGTCCGACGGCAACCAAGGTCGATCCGGGAGTGGTGATCAGTTTCGTTCCCCTCGCATTTTTTCCCGTACACGGCGGAATCGAGTCAGACATTCCGGACTCAGTGGAAACGCTGGCGCGACGCGGGGGTGCGGGATCTGATCCTGCGTCCCAATTACATGCTGGCGGGGAGTAATTTCCCCATTGATTTCCGCCGGGAACTGGCAGGTGATTTCACTTGGGCGTATCGGAACGGAATGTTTGCCTCTTATCAGGACAGTCTGACCGGATCCTGGGCGGTGCAAACCCCTATGCTTTATACGCTGGCGCGTCTGCATCGTGAACCGGAGTTGACCACACAGGCAATAGACAGGGAATTTTTCAGTGCATTCGCTCCGGCGGAGCGGGAGGTCCGTGCATACTTTGACTTCTGGCGGGAGCACTGCCGGAAGATTGACCCGGTAACATTCCGGCGTCTGGCGGCAAAAAATCCGGATCGTTACGGGACTGCCGGCGGCGGCAATACCCGTTTTACGCTGCTGGCCGCAGATCTTTTCCCCGCAGAAATGTTCATAAAAGCCCAAAAATTGCTGGATGCCGCAGAATCCGCAGCAGAAAAAAATCCCCTGACGCAAAAGCGAATTCGATTTTTACGGGCGGGGTTGACCGATGCCCGCCTTACACGGGAATGCCGGGCGCGGCAGATCGAAATGACACAGGCGAAAAATTCTCCGGATGCTGAAAAAGCATTTCGGAAGGCGTTCCGGAAAATGTGCGAACACAGGGCGGAAGTAGAAGGTGATTATGTCTGCAATTTCGGCTATCTTGCCGACTGCGAAGCAGATTCAATGGGCTGGCCGCATCCGTATGTAAAGCTGAAGCGGGAAAAAACGGGAAAATGAATTCGCCGAACCCAAAATATACCCCGTTGACCGGATACGTGTTTCTTTCCGAACCGGAAGGGAAAAATGTATTCCTCATCGAACGGGATGGCAGAATCTGGCAGCAGCATGACCAACTGGTGTTCCGGCCGGAACGTCAGGATCGCCCGGAGCTGTTCAACTGGCATGGCTGGCTGGAAGGGGAAGCCTCCTGGCGCTTTCCGGTTCCCGGAGTCCCGGTGCTGGAACTTCAACGCAACGGAAAAACATTGCGTTTCCTGATGGAGAAGGAACATCTGTGGCTCAGTGACGGTGGGCGCGCCTGTGACATTACGGGGAAAACAAGTGTCTCATGCGCGGAATTTGAGTCAAAGACCGCCTCGCTCATCCGGGAGTGGGAAAAACGTCTGCGCTGGCTGGACGCGATTCCGGTGCCCGAATGCGGAGACACTGCAGGATTGCGTGACTCCATGCGGATTTCCGCCATGTTGCAGGAGTGTGCGTATACCGGACTGCATCCTCATTACGGAGCCGGATTCTACGGTTTGGCTCAGCATGATGGTTTTCCTCCTGCGACACTGGCTGTGGTAAGTACCCGCCTTGCCGCCGGAGACTGAGAACAAGCGGAAGCCTATTTCGGATACTATCTCACTCATTTTGTCGATCCTGAAACGGGAAAACTGGATTACTACGGTCCCTCATTGGCGGAATACGGTATGCTTCTGTCGCTTCTGAGTCAATTTTCCGGCAGCGGCTTTTTCCGCCGCTGCCAGCCATACGGAGATGCTATGGCACGTTATCTGCTCAACACTTCCCGGGATGAAAAATCCGGCCTGTTTGTGGGTGTGCCGGAGGCGGACGAAGCGGATGATACCGGATGCTTCACTCACAACAATGCGTGGGCCGCTGCCGGTCTGACAGCATGGGGAACGGCAGGCAGAGATCCGCAATGGCTGGAACAGGGAAAACTGACCGCATTCCGGTTGCGGCAGGCATTGGAGAAAGCAAAAAAAAGATTCGGTGTTGTTCCTTATCGTCTGGACGAGGTTTTTTCTCTGCCGGAACACTTCTGGGATGACCGCAAGGCGAGTTATGCCAATTACCGTTATTATCCTGAACTGCTGAGTTCCGGTTTTCTGACGGAGGAGGAAGCCCGTAGTGTAGTTGCATTGCGACGGAAACACGGCGGCGATGATCGCGGGATCACCACCATGCGCAACAGTCCCGCATCCCCTGCGGCGGGTGATTACCACTATGACGACTGGACACTGGGAACCTATGCCTCCGGATTATGGCACTACGGGATGAAAACACAATTCCGGGAATGTTTCGACAGGCACTGGAAATGGCACACCTGTCCGGATACCCGGGTCGCTTACGAACAGGTGACGGCATTTGGAACTTTCCGTGTCCCTTATGCAGATTTTTGTGTGCCTTCCCAGCTGGTCATATTGCAAATGGCGACACATGCAAATATATTGGGAAAAAGGAGAAGCGATGAGGAAGATTGAAACATACGGGTCTCCGCGGCAGATGGGAGAGCAGTATGGCGAAGCCATGCGGCAGGAGATCCATCTGGCGAGGGAGCTTTGGGGGGAATGGTTTAAAAAATTCCCCGTTACGGATGACTTTTCCCGGAATGTCAGGCAGGTCCTGGCCCGGTATGCTCCGGACATTCTGGAGGAATTTTCCGGTCTTGCCGCCGGAAGCCGCACGGAGGAAAATTTTCTCTTTGCCATTAATTTCACCGATACCTTTGACGACAGGACGGAACGCTGCACCCCCATGTTTCTGCGGAATGATCCCGACGAAGGGGTCATCGTTGCCAAGAACAATGATGCCGGACCTCAGGAACGTTTCCCGTTTGTCGTCCGCAAGGGGAATCCGGCCAGTGGTTTGCCATTCGTGCAGATCACCTACGCCGGATGGCTCAGCGGGCTGGATATGATGAATGCCGAGGGGCTTGCCAATACCCATGCATCCGTCGGATCGGTTTTTCCAAAAAGCGGATTGCGCATGGATATACGCCTCAGGATGTATCAGCTGATGCAGTTCTGCCGGAGTGCAGAGGAACTGGAGCAGAAACTCCGGGAGGTGCCGCTGACGGGAAAAGGTTTTGCCATTGCTGTCGGCGATGCGCGGAATGATGCGTTTTTCCTTGATGCCGCAGTACCCGAACTCGCCGTTCGTGCCAGGGGGGAGAATTTCGCGTGGGCAACCAACCTTTATATGTCTCCCGGTCTCCTCCATGCGGATGCCAGACCCGTCGGCAGGCGGGATCACTGCGTCAAAAGGTATGAATATATCCGCCGACAGCCGGTGCCGCGGAATCTGAGTGAGATCCGGACTCTTCTCAGCGATCACTCTTCTCCGTATTCCCCCTGCCGTCACGGCGGGGAAACACTCTCTGTGACGACCTGGTCCATGATAGCCCGGCCGCAGAAACGTTCGGTCCTCTACACGGACGGTAATCCATGTATGAATTCCTATAGGGAAATAATCTTATGAAAGAATTGAAAGACACTCTGCTTTCCGCTCTGAACTGGCTTTCCGGGCCGGCGACGGTCCGGGATGACAAACCGGTCGGCAAACTCGGCGAACAGTTTCAGTATTCCAGCTGGAACGGCGCCATTCGGGGGGAATATTATCACAAACAATGGAACAGTTTCTGTCCTGTCTGGCATACGGGGCAAGCCGTCAAGGCGTATGTCATGGCGGCAAAGGCTCTGAGGGATGACTCCTGGCTGGAACAGGCGGAATACAGTGCGGATTTCATCCTGCGCCAGCAGTTGACGGACGGGAAACATGCCGGGCTGATCAAAGCTTATGAAGCCGCCCGGGATCAGATCAACACATCCGCCATTCTGGAAGCCCTGGACGGGCTGCTTCTGCTTTCGGAGGCAACCGGCGACCGGAAATATCGGGATGCCGCTCTGAACGCAATGAACTGGGTCGCGGAAAACGCCTGGCGGGATGAACTGGGGAAATTTTATGATATCTACAGCTTGAAAGAGAATAAATTCCTATTTGGAATCCATGCTTCACAGAACCGTCCGCTGCTGGATGATGCGGTATTCCTGAAAGGATGGCGCCTGACAGGAAACAGACGCTTCCGGGATATTGCATTTGCTTCGGCGGAAACTCTGGTTGCCGATGAGAATCCCCCGGGGAACTGGATCGGATATATTCCCTGCAATGCGGAGAAAGGCTACATTCATCCCCGCCACGCATACTGGTGGGGACTTCCCATGCTGGAACTCTATCAGGAATCCGGGGATGAACGTTTTCTGGCTGTTTTCCGGCATGCTGTCGAGTGGTACCGCAAAGCACTCCGGCGCGATGGCGGTCTGTTCCGGGATACCTATGTGGATTTTTCCACGCCATCATTCGGTCATGCCGCCAGCGGAAGTGCATGTGCGGCAATCTGTTTTGAACATTACTGGAGTTTCTGCGGAGACGAGTCAATCCGGCCGTTCATTGCACTGGCTCTTGATTTCTGCTGCAGAATGCAGCTGAATCAGGTTTCCGATCCCAATCTTCAGGGGGCAATTCTGGAAAAAGTCTGTCCTCCGGACGGAAGCGATAATCTTCCATTCCATATACGTGATCTCGGAAGTATTTTCTTCATTCAGGCGGCCTCGCTGGAACTGCAGAACCATCCGGGAAAACAGGGATGATCTCAACGGATGGTTCCATGAGGAACAACAGAACATCCATCGGGATTTCATCCTGACGCCATATGGCGGAAAATCCTCATTCATGCTCCCCCATTCCGCGCAGTGCATTTGTAAAGCGTTTCGCGGCATTTCGCATGGATTGCACAAGGAGCTTTTCCCGTTCGGGAGGAAGCCGGAAAATCGGCAGTGTCACGCCGAGTGCGCTTGTGACTTCGCCGACAGGTTCACGCAGCGGAATCGCAAATGACTTGATTCCTTCCTGCCGGTTGGTCATAATGGAAATCGACTCGCCGCAAATGGTGTTCACCGCTGCCTCCAGGGAGGGAAAATCCCGGTATCCGCCCCATTGTTCCAGCGGAGGGCCATGACTTTCAAACAGGCGCATGCGTTCCTCGCGCGGAAGAAAGGAATACAGAATCCGCCCGGAAACACTGTGATAGAGCGAGAGGTCTTTGTAGGTGATTTCGGAATTGACCATCAGATGACGCTGGACCTGTGCCTGGGTAATGATTTCGACCCGGCCGTTTCGGAGTGTGGAAATGACCACGGACTCCCCCAGTTCCCTTGCCAGGGATTCCGCCGTTGTCCGGACGATTTGCCTGTATTTCTCAGCGGAGCGGTCCCGTGCAAGAGAATAAAACCCTTCTCCGATGCGGTAACTGCCACGGACACTTTTTGCAACCAGGTCCAGTTCGATCAGCGTGCGGAGGATATTGCAGAGAGTTCCCTTGTTCAGCCGGGTCGTGCGTGCAAGTTCCTCAAGGGAACATTCTCCTTTTCGGGAAAGTTCCTGAAAAATCATAAACGCCCTTGTCAGTACCTGTATCATGCCTCTACTATATCACAAGAAGGAGAATATGCAATATTTTATAATATAAAAAATTCGTTTTTTTTACATTTTCTCTTGAAATAAAGGGGATTATGACTATAATACAATCCAAAATAAGGCGAGTTCTGCTTTTTATATTTTTTAATAAAAAACGAGGAGCTGCTCATGTTTGGAAGACGCTTTTGGGAAAACAGGAAAAACAACAAGATTCTGCTGGGTGCGATTCTGACCTTCTCAGATCTGACCGTTGCCGAGCTGATCGGCGACTGCGGACTGGATTTCGCATGGATTGATGCCGAACACGCTCCGCATACGATTGAAAAAGTCCAGCAGCACCTGATAGCTCTGCGCGCGACCGGCTGCGCCGGATTTGTCCGTGTGCGTGCGAACGACCCGATGCTGATCAAGCCGTATCTGGATCTTGCTCCGGATGCGGTGATTGTGCCGATGGTCAACACCCCGGAAGCCGCCGAAGCCGCCGTTGCCGCATGCCGTTACCCGAAGACGGGAATCCGCGGCTGCGGAGTGCGCCGTGCAACTCGTTACGGCGCGGATGATTTCCCCGGATATGTCCGGCGTTCGGAAACGGAGCCGATGGTCATCATCCAGATTGAACACATCGACGCGGTGCGGAATCTGGACCGGATCCTGGATGTCAAAGGAATCGGAAGTATCTGCGTCGGCCCCTGCGACCTTTCGGGAAGCATGGGGATCCTGAACCAGATGGACAACCCGGAACTGAACAAGGTGCTTGATGAAATCTGCCGCAAGGTCAAAGCCAGAGGGATTATGCTCGGGACGGCCGCCGGAGATTTCCCCCGCTGGAAAGCGCGCGGAGTGGACTATTTTGCGGGAATCAGTGACTGGGGCGCGGTGGCCGCCGGGCTCCGTGCATTCAGAAAGGAGTGCGAAAATGCTTAAGATTGCCATGATCTCCGCACCGGAAAGCCGGCTTCCCGCGGACTGCACCGCCCGGATCCGCACGTTTGCCGAACTCGAATGCCGCCGCTGCGAAAACCCGCAGGAACTGGCTGTTTTTGCAGCGGATGCCGATCTTGTCTGGCTTTTCGGCGCAAATGTTGCGCTGACAGCCGATGTCCTGCCTCAGCTGACCCGGTGCAAGGCGATCCTCCGCAGCGGAAGCGGGCTGGATGCGATTCCCGTGGACGCGGCGCGGAAACTTGGAATGCGCGTTTACAATACGCCGGAGTCCATTTCCGAATCTGTGGCGGAGCACGCTGTGACTCTGTTGTTTGCGCTTGCCCGGCATATTACAGTTTTCGACGGACAGGTCAGGAACGGTGAGTGGGAATTGGCTACGGAGCTGACACCCCGGCATCTGACCGGCCGGACGCTCGGCGTTGTCGGATACGGACTCATTGCGCATGCCGTCGAAAAAATGGTTTCCGGGTTTGGCATGAAGGTGCTCCACTATGATCCGGCTTATCCGGATTCCATCCCGCTGGAAGATCTGCTCCGGCAGAGTGATTTTGTCTCTCTGCACTGTCCTCTGACTCCGGAGACAACGCATCTGATGAACCCTGAGCGTTTTGCCATGATGAAGCCGGGCGCTCTGCTGGTCAACACCTCGAGAGGCGCTGTCATTGACGAGGCTGCTTTGCTGGAGGCTCTGGAGAACGGAACGCTCGGCGGAGCCGCGCTGGATGTGCTCAATGACGAGCCCCCAAAGCCCGACAATCCGCTGTTGAAATCGGGAAAAGTGATCCTGACCCCGCATATAGCGGCGTTTTCCACAGATTTTGAAAAGAATTTCTGGCGCTGTTCCGCGGATCGGCTTGAAAAGGCTGTCCGGAGCAACTTCACCGAATAGTCCGGGGAAATGCTGAATGCTCCTTTTGTCCATGCGGCGAAGGGGCATTCCCCCGTCATGGGGCTCCCCGTGGGCAGGATCCGGAATATCCGTCCCTTCGGGGATTTTTCCATCTTCATGTTTCAGAAATGCCGGTATGCCTCGTGATCCGCGGGAGAGTTTCCGCTGAACAACCACATTTCGAAACGTCTGCCGCAGGAGGCGTTCGGCAAGCAGCGCTCCTGCATGCCGTCGTCATGGATCATGATTCCGCTTTGCCGCGTGGATTCAGCTGGGCCCGAAGCGGATTCGGAGCGTCTTTCTTGATTCAAAAAAAACAGTTTCATACAGCGATGCTCTGCATCGTAAAAATGCTTCGTGCAGGACTATCAGTCCTGCCGCGGTCCAGCTGCGTAAGCTGGTCGCCGCAGGCGAAATCCCCGATACCGCGTATGCTTGCATCGCGGTAATTCATTCAAAAAAAATTAGTTTCATACAGCGATGCTTTGCATCGCCAAAAAGAGCTTCGTGCTTTCCTTTCAGTCCTGCCGCGCCCCAGCTGCGCAAGCTGGTCGCCGCAGGCGAAATCCCTGATACCGCATATGCCTGTATCGCGGTAATTTATTTTCAGAGGTGTCGGGGGAGGGGAGTTCCATGGTTCATGGACGGTTTTGCATCCGGCTCCGGTAGGCCGCAGGACTGCATGCGTAGAAGTGCTTGAACGCTTTGGAAAAATGATAGCGGTCGGCGTATCCGGTCTCCGCGGCGATTTCCTCGATGCTTTTCTCTGTGCTGATCAGCTTCCTGCGCGCGGCCTCCATGCGCTGATTCAGGAGATAATGCTTCGGTGTGGTTCCGGTTCCTGCGCGGAAAAGATGGTGGAAATTGTTCAGTGACATGCCGATCCGCCTGCAGAGCTCGTGATTGCCGGAGAGTGTGGCATATTCCCGATTCATAATTTCCACTGCGCGCTGGATGCGCGTGTCAAGAACGGTTTCATCCGGAGGCAGGAAGGCTTTCTGCGGAATCCGCAGGAGATATTCATAGACCAGAAGGCGGCAGAGGAGCGCATATGCCGTTTCGCCGTTTCCGGATTGAAACCGATTGAGCAGTTCTGCGGCATAGGTCGAAGAGAAGGAGAGAGGTCCTTGCTTTACACGGTTGAACGGCGGGGCGGCATCGAAATGAAGATAAAAATGGCGGAACGGATTACGTGCCCGTGTCGAGAATGTTGTGTAGGGGGGAATCAGGAAGAGCAGATCCGGAGACATTCCCCGTTGTTTTCCGTTCCATTCCAGTTCCGCGCCCGTGTCCGGATTCCAGTAAAGAAGCCAGATGCCGAGATTGACGTTTGTATGATCCCAGCTTTCCACAAATGTGTAACCGCCTGTGAAAATCCGGATGTCAAAACTGGGAATCTGGCTTAGATGAAAGAGTTTTTCAGTATGATTTGACATGAAAACTCCAGTTTATGACATTTATTTTTTTCTTTTTTCCAGTATAATATATCCAGAAAATGACATTCGTCAATTTGATAAACAGAAAAAAGGAGTCAAAACAATGAAACTCACTGCTGAACAACGGATGAAACTGGATCTTGCGATTGAACGGCTTCACGAAAAGTGCCGGAATGTCCGGATGCAGAGGACAGTGGATTTAGGAGCGACCGCCGCACCCCGGAGTGCGGATTATGTCGAAGATGATCCTCTCTGCGGCAAAGTCGATACGCAGTGGGCAAAAGATATTGAGCCGGAAAATTCCGCTCTGGATGCCGTCATCCGGGAAATTCTTGCCGATGCGCCGCCGATGGACACCTCCTCTTTCGTGAAGCTCGGCGACGACAATCTCTGGGTCTGGGGCGGTCCGACTCCCTATTGGGGAGGGAGTATGGCGGATGATACCCTTGTCAAAGGTGCGGATTATTTCAATGCGAAGAATGTTGTCTATGTTTACGGCCCCACCAGCGAAAAGATGCTGGCTCTTCACGGCAAATTCAAAAGGATGCTCTGCCAGGTCAATTCCAAATGCCGCACTCCGGGTGCGCAGGGCGGTATGAGCGATGAGGAGAATGCCGGGACTCTCAGCAGATTTTCGCTCCAGTTCCCCAATATCGTTGGTGCGATGTGCGATGACGTGACGACTTATTTCCTGAAAATTGTTCTCCCGGAAACTTTTGAAGCGCGTTATCGTGCATTGAAAAAGCACAATGCGAATCTGAAAATGTATGGTGTTGTTTATGTCCATGAACTTGACATCAAGGATTTTTCGCTTATTCAGCCCTATATGGATGTGGTCAATCTCTGGTTCTGGAACAAAGATGAGATTCTCGAATATGACGAGAAGATTGAACTCTGCCGGAAGAAATTCCCCGGCAAACCCATTATTCAGGGAATTTTCCTGCATGAATATGGCCGGAGCGATGCGGGCAATCTTCCTGAGATCCTTGTCTATCAGCTCGACAAGACGCGTGAGTACATGACAAAAGGTGTTGTCGAGGGTGTGATTCTTCTGGGCGACCGTGAAATCAAAAAATGGCCGGTGAGCGCTGAAACGGTTCGTAACTATCTGAACAATCAGTGAGTCCGCCCCTGCGCGAGACGGAAGAATGCGAATGCATTCTTCTCGGGGTCAAGGGCCGTCGGCCCTTGCGCGGTCCAGCTGCGTAAGCTGGTCGTGCGGAGCACGAAATCCCCCGCCCGGAGCACTTCAGACCGCTCAGTGACGAGAACTTTTCGGTAGAAAAGTTCGAGAGCTCCGGGCGTATCCATTGAGGCGAAAGAATGTGAGAGCATTTTTTCACCTCCTTCATACATATTAATCATGAGAGCTCCGGACATTCCCCTCGAGGTGATGCGCTGTCCCTGTGGCTCTATAAGAAGCACTTCTCGTCCTTGAGCGAGTGGAACCGCCGCCGG
>CASEFP010000171.1 GCA_949287225.1 uncultured Lentisphaeria bacterium | reverse complement strand
GCCGCCTCCGTCGCCATGCTTCTCAAGCAGCGCGGCTACCGCGTCGCGATGCAGAAGCTCGACCCCTATCTCAACGTCGATCCCGGCACCATGTCCCCGTATCAGCACGGGGAGGTCTTCGTGACCGACGACGGGGCGGAGACCGATCTGGATCTCGGGCATTACGAACGCTTCTCGGGCATCCGCTGCTCCCGCGCGAGCAACTACACGACCGGGAGAATCTACAGCACGGTCATCTCGCGGGAGCGCCACGGCGGCTATCTCGGCGGGACGGTGCAGGTCATCCCGCACATCACCGACGAAATCAAGGCGGCGATCGCCTCTCTCGATTCGCCGGACCTCGACATCGCGATCACTGAAATCGGCGGGACGGTCGGCGACATCGAATCGCTCCCGTTTCTCGAGGCGATCCGCCAGTTCCATCAGGACGCGGGGGAAGGCAACTCCATCTTTCTGCATCTCACGCTTGTACCCTTCATCCGCGCGGCGGGCGAGCTCAAGACGAAACCCTCGCAGCAGTCCGTCGGCATCCTCCGCAGCATCGGCATCATTCCGCATGTGCTGATCTGCCGCTGCGAAGTTCCCATGGAGGAGGATCACAAGAAGAAACTCGCACTCTTCTGCAATGTCAAACGTGAAATGGTGATCGAGGAGCTCGATGTCAAACATTCGATCTACGAAGTTCCGCTCGAACTCGAAAAACAGGGAATGGACAGAAGCGTCCTGCGGCTGCTAGGCCTCCCGGAAAACCACCTTGACCTGAGTTCGTGGCAGACGATGCTCCACACAGTGCTGAATCCCGGAAACGGAATCGTCAACATCGCCGTCGTCGGAAAATACATCTCGCTGCGTGACGCCTACAAGAGCATCTACGAGGCGCTCTCCCACGGCGGAATCGCCAACAGTGTCCAGGTGAAGATCCATCCGATCGAAGCCGAGGAACTCGATTCCCGCGAGCCATCTGAACTGCTGCGCGGATTCAACGGCATTCTGGTGCCCGGCGGATTCGGCGACCGGGGCGTCTCCGGCAAAATCAAAGCGATCCGCTACGCCCGCGAAAACAACATTCCCTTCCTCGGCATCTGCCTCGGAATGCAGTGTGCCGTGATCGAATTCGCGCGTGACGTCTGCGGCATGGAGGATGCCGACAGCACCGAATTCAACGCGTCCAGCACTCATCCGGTCATCGCGCTGATGGAGGAACAGAAACATGTGACCGACAAAGGCGGAACGATGCGGCTCGGCGCCTATCCGTGCGTGCTTGCAAAAGGGTCGCGCGCAGAGGCCGCCTACGGGACGGAACAGATCTCCGAGCGTCACCGCCATCGCTATGAATTCAACAATGCCTTCCGCGAGGCGCTTGAGGCCGAAGGTCTCCGGATCACCGGCACCTCGCCGGACGGTTCGCTTGTCGAGATGATCGAGCTTGACGCGCATCCATGGTTCGTGGCATGCCAGTTCCATCCGGAATTCAAGTCCACGCCGCTGGAGGCGCATCCGCTCTTCAAGGATTTCATCCGGGCCGCGATGGCGGCGAGGGGGTAAGGCAATGGGGGAAAACGACAGGAAACATCCGGATCGGTCGCTGAGCGGCTTTCTCGCGTATCTGAACAGCGAACGCAACGCGTCGGAGCACACGCTGGCAAGCTACCGGATGGATATTGAGCAGTTTTCCCGCCTGACCCTCAATGCGGAGGCATCCGAACAGGACGTGGACTGGAACTCCGTCAGCGTCCATGACGCACGCTCGTTTGTTGTGGCGCTCCAGGGTGAGAAACTCTCCCGGACGTCGATCGTCCGGAAGATTTCGGGGCTTCGCTCCTTCTACCGTTATCTGGAACGCGAACAGATCGTCGAATCCAATCCGTTCGCGGGGCTGGTCTCTCCGAAGAAACAGAAGCTCCTGCCCAAATACATGACCGTCGCGGAAGTTTCGCGTCTGCTGGATTCCGTGGATGCGGTCTGGCGCGACGCGGTGGCAAAGGGGATCGTGAAATCCGAGGAGAATGCGCAGCTCTCCGCCGCGCGCGACGGGGCGATTCTGGAGGTGATCTACTCCGGAGGGCTCCGCATCAGCGAGGCGCTCGGGCTGAATCTGGCTTCCGTAGATCTGCTCGGCGGCGTGATGAAGGTGCGCGGCAAAGGGCGCAAGGAGCGGCTCTGCGGGCTCGGCGGTCCCGCAGAACGTGCGCTGCGCAAATATCTCCGCATCCGTGCGCTCTGGACGTCGGACGCGCGGCGGGAGGCGCCGCTCTTCGTCAATCAGGACGGGGGACGCCTGACGCCGCGCAGTTTCCAGCGCAACTTCAAACTCTATCTGGCCGCCTCAGGGCTGCCCGCAGACATGACGCCGCACAAACTGCGCCACTCGTTCGCCACGCACCTCCTTGACGCGGGCGCCGATCTGCGCAGCGTGCAGGAGCTGCTCGGGCACGCCAATCTGAGTACGACGCAGATTTACACGCACATCAGCGCGGAGCGTCTGAAGGCGGTCTACAACAAGGCGCATCCGCGCGCATGAGTTTGCAGAGTGAAGAAAGGAGTCTCATGAATCAGAGCACATTTGGCGAAAGACTCGCATTCCTCCCGGAAGCTTTTCTCCTGTTTCTGACGGCGATTCTCCCGTTGAAATTCGCCTCCACCGTCGGTGTGCCGGAAATGCCGATGATCTACTGGAGCGATCCGGTCGGCATTCTGATCGGTTCCTGGTCGGTGATGCTGTTCCCGGCGTTTGCGGCGTCTGCGCTTGTCCTCTGCATGCTGTTCGGTCGCCCATGCGCGGTGCGGAGTTCCCTTCTGCGCGGATACGCTTTTCTGTGGGCGCTCCTTGCGGGGGCGTCGCTTCCGGGCTGGATTCATGCCACGACCTGGGATTTCGCCGCGCAGAACACGGTGCACTGTTTCGGGCTCGGATGTTATGCAATGGCGCTCTGTTTGATGCTGGAGCGCGATCCGGAACGGTTTCCGCGGCGGCTTTTCGGGGCGATTCTCACGGGAGCGGTCTTCTCTATTTATTCCGCGCTGAATCAGTATTGGAGCGGCTTCGATGACACGCGCAGATTTCTGGAGGAAAAGGAGCGTGCGACAGGGCAGCAGATCCTGACCGGACAGTTTGCGACACGTCTGATGGAATCACGGGTTTCCGGGGATTTTGCCGTCTGCAATGTTTACGCGGGATATCTTGCAATGGTGTTTCCGCTGATTCTCGCAAGTCTGTACAAGCTCGGGGGCAGGGTTACGCCGCCATGGGCCGCGCGCCTGATTCTCTGCACTCCCGTTGCACTGCTCTATCTTTTTCTTCTCAAGGAGACGGAGAGCCGGGGCGGAGTTCTTGCTCTGATCGCGGGCATTGCCGTTGTGATTCCGCTGTTCCGGATTCCGGGAAAGCTCCGGATTCTCTGTTACGCGCTGATTCCCGTGATGCTGGGGGGATTCATCGTCATGGTGAAACTCGGACGCGGCTTCAAATCCATGCTGTTCCGGTTCGACTACTTCAAGGCGGCGTTTGAGATGATGCTGGCGCATCCGTTCTCCGGCGCGGGATGGGGGGAGTTCTTCCATGAATATCTGGTTTACAAGGATCTGGTCAACGACGAGGCGCCGCACGGACCGCACAACTTCCTTCTCGCACTCGGCTCGCAGAGCGGAGTCTGCGCATTCCTGCTTGCGGGGATTCTCCTGCTGATCCCGTGCGCCGCCGCGCTGATCCTGTTTTACAAATCTTTGCGCACGGAGCCGGCGGAAGCTGATGAAAAAATCATTCACTGCGGCATGGCGATTGCCGTTGTCTCCTGGACGGTCCACGCGATGATCGAGCTGGATTATGAAACCCCCGGCGCCACGGCGACTGCGATTGCCCTCGGTTCGCTGATACTGGCCTCGAAGGGGGCGGACCGGATTCTGAAACTGCCCCTCCCCGAAACACCGAAAGGTGTGAGCGTGCTGAACCTTCTGTTTCTGCTGATTTCCGCGGGGCTGATTGTGTATCCGGCTCTGAAGCTGCCGCAGGTGGTTGCCGCGGAGATGGCATATGAGAGACTCCATTCCGTAACGGATGTGCGGTTCGGGACGCCGCAGAAAGGCACCAGTCCCGTCACGCCGGACGATGTGGCGCGGATGTTCCGCACGTGCACGCAAATTGCTCCGAAATCTCCCTTTCCCTACGCGGCGGCATCAAGTTACTATCTGGCGCTCGGCCCGTTCTCCTTCAACGAGGGACTCTCGCTGCTGGACGAGGCAATCGCGCGCGCTCCGAAACGCGCCGGTTATTACTACCGGAAATATCAGCTTCTCAAACATATTCCCGACCGTTCGGCGGACGCCGCGCAGGCGTTGAAGAAGGCGCAGACGCTCTCTCCGAAAAATCCCTATTATGCGCAATAATCCCTGTAGCGGCAGGGCTGTTGACAGGATTATTTCAGCAGAAACGCGTCCTTTTCCTTTTCGAAAAGCGCAAGGAAATCCTGATTGGAGATTGCATTCTTCCGCTGCCAGATACCGAATCTGAAAATTTTGAAATCAGGTTTCAGTGTGAAGGAAACGCTGTTCATCCAGGCATTGCGAAGATCCAGTTTCGCGCTCTGGACATCATCCATCCTGAATGCAAGCCAGGAGGGCCCGTATCCTTTTCCCGCGCCGGAACCGTCAAGCACGCTGTCGCTGAGGATGAGATACTGATCCTCAGCACCGAGCAGATAGGATTCTTTCCGCTGTTCAAATTTTCGTGCCGCGCTCTGCGCCTGGCGATTGTAGGCATTTGCCCACACGGTAACACCGTTTTTGACGAAGAGGCGCGAGATCACCAGCGAAAGAGTGACACGGATGGAACGAATCGGCGTCAGCTGTTTTTCCGACGGACGGAATGTAAACCAGAGGACGGGGGAGTCCTTTTTCATGAAAACATCGAAAATGACGGCGGCGCCGTCGAAGTTCAGCATCACCGTCGCCCCGGCGGAATCGGGTTTTGTCCATGTTCTGAAGCTGTTCTCATTCAGATGGAGCACTCTTTCCCGGATGCCGTTCACCGTCACGGAAAGAAAGTTGACCGGCATCCTGCCGAATCCCCATTCCTGCCGGGGAGCGGAAAGGTTCATGAATGTTTCGGTTTTTCCATTTTTATCTGGCTGGTACTGGAGAAGATTGAATTGATAGAAATTCCGGGAATTCATGATTTCCACCTGTCGGTTGAAACTGAAATCCCGTGCCTTCCATCCGTTGTATTCCTTTTGTTTGACCGTGACGGAATTCTGTGCGCAAAGAACCCCGGCCAGACTCACTGCCGCCAGGACAGCCGACATTTTCTTCATGGTTTTTCTCCTGCTTGACTGTATGACTGATTTGTCCGATTCCCGTTATCCGCTCCGGCGGAACTTCGAGCGGCGTGGAAACAAAATACCATTTCCCGTATCTTCCCCATAAAAAGCAAGTCAGTCGCCTCTGCCGAGAAATCTGAGAAATCCGTACATTGGAAGATTGTGATTGTTTCCGAGCGTCATGGCGCTGGAGCTGTATTCCTTCGGCTCGGAGTTTTTGTTGATGACGATGTTGACCATCCATGTGTCATAAGCCTTTGGAGCACGGACCTTCAGATCGGCGTAGGGAATGAAGAATTCCAGCGACCAGCCTTTTTCCGTCGTATCGACTGCGGAACGGAATCCCGGACTTGTCCAGTAGCCGTTGTAGGGCTTGTCCACGGGAACAAGCTGTTTTGTACCGGAATGACGGCGGTTGCGGGCATCGACAGCGTAATGGAAATAGTCCTCCTTTTTTGTTCCGGGAGAGATAAAAATCTCGACGTTGGAATTGTTCCAGATGGACTTGTTTTCATCCGCAAGCGGCGGATACGGCGAGACCACCAGTCCGTAAATGCCGGTTTCATCCCATGTCAGTTTGATTTCGGAGGGATACTTCGGTTTTTCGCTGCTCCCGCGCGGATCGAGCGTCGGCATATTTTTCACGCCGTGCCAGACGGCGTCTTTTCCCTTTCCGTCGACTGCGATCTTCTCGCCGGAAAGCAGACGGTGCGCGCCGTAAAGCGGCCGGGAATAGGCGTGACGGTTCCGCTGGGATTCAAAGGCTTTTTTCCACGGAAAAGCGAACACGCGGAAGCGCCGCGCCTCCACTGTGCCCGGTTTGACCGCGTCTCCGGCTTTTTTCAGCAGAGAATCCAGTTCATTGACAACCGTCAGCGGATAGAGCGGATTGCGCTCCCTCTGCGGGACGAAATATTTCATATAGCTTTCAAACAGCACCTTGTGGAACTGTTTCAGATATTTTCCCGCCTCCTTTCCGTAGAACGGTTCCCAGTGTTCCTCGATGGCGGCCTCGACGTTGAAATCCGGATTCCACATGCCCCGGACGCCCGCGTAATTGGCGTAATAGTAATAAAATTCCAGTCCGCCGTACTGATCGAAGAAGAGCTCCAGATTGCCGAGGGTCTTTCCCAGAATTTTCGGCACGTCCGCGATCATCTGCGGTGCAATGGCACGTGCGAACGGATTTCCGGGGATATTGTAGAGCCACAGCGAAACAACCGGGCGCCTGCCGAGCACGTTATACCATTCAGTCATATTGGCAAGCCATTTCTCTGCCACGGATGGATTGCGCGTCCATGCGGGGAAGTCGAAAATGCAGACCCGCAGTTCGATATTGTCGGGGAACGCCCATTTCGGATTCAGCGGGGCGCGCGTGTAATTGGAGTAGGGAAGCAGAACGAGTTTCTTTCCGGGAAGTTCCTTTTTGAGGCGGTTCCCGAGATATTGGTAGAAGCGCCCGTAAATATCGCTGTAGGAGAATCCGCGTTTGATATTCTCCTCTGTAATCAGTTTTTCCTTCTTCACAACCGGATGTTCGATCATGTCCGGAAGCGGAACTTCCGAGTCGCACTGACCGAATGGAATGTAAGAGGAGCTGAGACTGCTCCAGCCGTCGTTCTGTTTTCCCCCGGAGGCATAGAATTTCTTGAGGGATTCCACCAGAAGATCGGCGAATGCAAGATTTGTCACGTCAAAATAATTGCCGATGTGCTGTTTTGCATTGTAATAGAGATTGCCGTTCGGGGCGCGGTAGAAGATCGTCTCCTTTTTGTCCGGGTAGGAGGCAAGGAATTTTTCCGGACGCGGATTATGTCCCGCCCAGAAGGGAGACGTTTTGGCAAGGCGCCATGTTTCCGTGAAACGATCGACATCGGCACGTTTGATGGATCCCAGCAGAAGACTCCATTTTTCAGAGAGCTGATCTTTCCCGCTCCAGCCATACATGGTCCAGTAAACCCACTCCGGAGAACGGTTCCGGAAACGCGGATGGTCGGTGTAGGCGACCGACGCAATACTCAGGTTTTCAACCCGGGGATGGAGGGATCCGTCTTCCCCCGGATAATAGTAGCGGCAACCGAAAAAGCGCTCCAGAAAATCGTATGCGCCCCAGAGTGTGCCCCGCTGTGCTCCCGCGTGATTGAGTGGATTCCGGTTGAAATTCCGATCAAGGGAGGAATCCTTTCCGGCGATGATGATCCCTTTCGGGAACGTCCGGATGAGAAATCCTTCGTCCGGAAGATCCGCGGTCGAGATGCCGAGTTCTCTGGTGAGCGCACTCTCCCCGACCAGCAGACGGTATGGATATTTCGAAGCCTTTTCCGCTTCCGAGACATCGAATACCTCCGGTTTCTGCCCGGTGGATTTCTCAATCTCCGCAGCCAGCGTGTTCACGGCGGAGAGAATTCCCTTCTGCTGTGGATTGCGCAGATGCTTTTCCGCATTCCGGTCATAGAGAATGGCAAACGCCAGTCTGCCGTTCCGGATCAGCTCCAGATTTCCATGATGCGGAGAGGTCTGAAACTCGACCGGATTCAGGGCCGGATTTTTCAGATCATAGGCCGAAAGATTCAGCAGCACACCGAGTGACAGGCAAACGATTCTTTTCATCATCATTGCGTTCTTGTCCTTGCTTTTATTTCAGAATTATGATTTGGGGGAAAGTTGTTCCAATCAGCGGAAAGGTCCATAGTTATAGTTGGAGGGATTGTAGTATGAGACAAAAGCTTTCCCGAGACCGGCACCGTTCCAAGGCATGGTCGTCGGATGAGCTCCCACGCCATATACATTTTCATTGCCGACATGGAAATCCGCATAGACGACGTTTGCCCTTCTGGTGTGCCGCAGAGCAATCCGTGAGAACGTCGCCTGCGAAAAACCGTAATGCCCGCTCAGACTGTCTGTTGAGGAAAAGCGCGAATCCGCGCACAGGATTGTTCCGGACGCGCCTCGCAGCATCCCGGCCTTCACCGGAACGCCGATTGCACGTTTCATGCCCCAGTAAGGATCCTCGACTTCATAATTGTTTGCTCCGAACAGATCGGCGTTGTAGCCGTAATGAACACGGTCGGCGGAAAAGGTTTCGCCCGGCTGCAGATACGGCACCAGGGTCGGACAGGCAAACGGTCCCTTCTTCCTGAGACTTGGCCATCCGGAGGCATTGATCCCGTTCTTGATTCCCATATACTGCCCGACTGCACCGATCCAGGTCGTTTTCAGCTCATTCCAGCTGCTGTTTCCTGCCAGCTGGGTGGGAAAACAATCTTTATAATCGCCGGTATACATTCCGAATGCGGTTCCGATCTGTTTCAGATTGCCTGTGCACTGGGCGCTTCTGGCTTTCTCCCGGGCTTTCTGCAGGGAGGGAAAAAGCAGAGCGGCCAGAATCGCAATAATTGCAATCACGACCAGGAGTTCGATCAGTGTAAAAAAACGGCTTGTCCTGCACATTTTCCGGAAATCTCCTTTCTGTTTGTTTATATCATGGCAAAACATGTTTCTCTTGTCTCCATTATCCCCGGGGGGTCGTCCAGAGAAATGCGGGCGCCTCCGGAGGATTCTCTGTTGTTGAGGATTCCGTTGAAAATGATCTGACAGGGCTGATAAACAGGCTCCATAAGGCGTTTTGCCACAGTGTAACCGATCCAGTCCATATCAACATGGAACGCGCTGATCTGCGGCGAGGTGCGCAGATAGGCAGCGGGATCGTCCTTTTCCAGCAGAATTTTTACACTTTGCGGAATGCCGAGCGTCCGATAAATATTGCCGCCGGCAGTAAGGAAACGGTGCGGATCATCGGCAATCAAAGCATCGAAATGTGTTTTCTCCCAGATATCATGAATGGTTTGCACGATCTGTTTCGCGGAACCGGCTACGTCAACGGGAAAAACATCGCAGTCAAATTCCAGACGTTCAAGCCCGGTATATTCAATGCCCTCCCGATAACCGAGCCTCTTTTCATTATAAGGGTCTTGGTAGTACCCGCAGGCATTGAGGATCTTCCGGCATCCGGCGGAATAGAGAAAACAGACCGCGTCGAACCCTTTTTTTTTCGTATCTATGACGGCATCAATCCAGTTTGCGAAACAGTGATCCCACGGGCTTTTCACATGATGGAAGGTACGGATGATGCCGACCCTGACGCGTCGTTTCAGAAATGTTTCAAACGCGGGATAGTACCAGTGATTGAAAATGATGAGACGGGAATCTTCGCGGATATGATCCAGCGCCTGCCAGTCGATGTCGGAATTGTTGTTGGTACGGGAAAATGGCACTGTCTCGACACGCCATCCGTTTTCCGATGCCGCCCGGATCGCGCCGTACAACGCCTGGGAAAAATGAAGAAAGGTAACATCGCTGCACATGCGGATGTAGCTCGGATAGGGAATCAGGAAGGAGATCACCTTGTCCTCGTTGGAACTGTGCAGAGGCTGCCGGATGAACGTGCCTTTGGATTTGACGCGTTCCAGATAACCGGCCTCTTCCAGGCGTTTCAGGGATTCACGGACGGTTCCCCGCGCTACCCCGTAGCGCGCGGAGAGTTCCAGTTCGGTCGGGAGTTTTTCCCCCGGAGCGTAAAGCCCCGTCACAATCCCCCGCTTCAGTTCCGTGAAAATCAGGTCGCGTTTCATTTCCTGCACCTTGTGAAAAAACTATGTATAGTATATGTTCATTTTTAATTATAAACAGAAATCGCTTTTTGTCAAGGCGTGCGCGATTATTTTTCCAAAAAAATCTTTTGCATTTCCAGAGCGCGTCCGTCAAAGGGGGCGGCTCAAGGGAGATGCTGTCAGCAGTTTCCTGATTCACAAGCTCCAATGCAGCTTTCCCTTTTCGCACGCAGGGATTTCGGAGAAACTTTTTTCCAGGCTCTCATATGCGGAAAGCATCGGAGATAGGCTGCCTGTCCGGCAAAAAATGAAAAAAAAATGATTTTTCTCTTGATTTTTCCACAATAAATGGCAGTATTTCAACGTTAAAGAGAGAGTTTGCACGAAAAAACCTTATCATAACATGCAGGAGTGTTCCGATGAAAAAAGCGACATTGCTGGGGGTTCTGCTGCTTGCGCTTGTATGCGGCATCTCTTTTGCACAGGGCCCCGGACGGCAGAGATTCCGGAGCGAAAGAGAAAACCGTACGCGGCAGGACAATTCCGCGGAATGGGCGAAGGCTCAGGCGGAACTCAAAAAGAAATATCCTGAAAAATTCAAGGAGATTGAGAAACTTCAGGCAACCAACCTTTTTGCCGCGCTGGAAAAGATGCGCGAACTGGCTTCCGAGGCTTCTGTGACTCTGCCTTCCGACCGTCGCGGTCCCCGGGGGGGATGGCGTGGCGGCATGTCCGGCGAGGGCGGTGACCGGCGCGGCGGCATGGGGATGCGTGGCGGCATGTCCGGAGGCATGTTCGGGAATATGCGCAGTCCGCGGACTTCCATTGAAGCGGAACTCAAGGAAAAATATCCGGCAGAATACGCCGAAGTGGAAAAGCAGCGCATTCTTGCTGAAAACAAGCTTGAGGAACTGGCGAAGAAAGCGAATGTGAAACTGCCTGCCACGACCGAGTCGGTCCGCCTGAAAATGGTGGAGCTGAAGAACTCCGGCAAGTTCAAGACGGAGTTCGAAGAGATTGAAAAACTCCGTGCGGACGATCCCCGTGCGGCCTTCCAGAAAACGCGGGAACTGATGCAGAAAGCCGGGATCGAAATGCCTCAGATGGGGCGTTTTGCCACGGGCGGATTCGGCAGGCCGGGAAATTCCGAGATGGAAGCCATTTCCCGTACTCCGCGTGAAAATCCCATGCGGCGGCTCATGGTTCTCCGGAAAAAATACCCCGAGGAAATGCGCAGGCTCGACGCCGCGCGCAGGGACAATCCGGAAGCCTACCGCAAAGGCGTGATGGAGCTTCTGAAAAAATCGGAGGCCGAACAAGGCGCTCCGAAACCGAAAACGTAATCCGCCAGGCGATTGTTCATGAAATTTTCCACTTTGAAAGAGTTTGCCGTTCTTCTGTTTGCGCCGGGCTGTGTCCGGTGCTGCACGTTCCGGGGGGATGCCAAAGGTATCCGCCTGAAAGCTTACGCAGCGTGTACCCATGACGAAACTGATCCGGCAAAGGCGTGGAAACAGGTGCTGCACGACATTTCTTACAGCCGTGTCTGTCCCCTGATTCTCGCCGGTGCGCTCAAGGGCGGAACATTCTTCCGCTGTACCAGTGTCCGGCTTGCGGCGAAGGCCATGCGCAATGCACTGGAATTCGAGCTGCCTCAGAGACTGCTTCAGGACACGACGAATTTTGAACTGGAATTTGTCACGCGTCCCGAGGCGGACGAGGGCGAGACGATTCCCGTCAACGTCTATGCGTTTCCCGCCACGGACAAGGAGCGTCTGGCCGCGATGCTCACGCAAAGCATCGGGAAGGCCGATTACTTTGTCTACCCTCTTCTGGCGCTCCGGGAATCCGACGGGCCCGTTTTTCTGCCGGAACTGGAACCGGACTTCTATTTTGCGGACGGAGGATGGCATCCGCTTGCGGATTTGCCGCCGGAGTGGCTTTCCTTCTGGGAGAAGGAGTTGCGTGAGCACTTCGTGCTTCCCGGGGATCCCGGGTTCAGACTTTCCGAATGGCTCGGCTGTCTTCTGTGCGCGCGTCTTGCGTCATTTCCCGATGTGAAACATACATTTTCCGGACTCAATGTCCTGCCGAAACAGCTTCGTCCGAGCCGTCTCCGCAACCAGCTGCGTCTGACCGCGCTGCTGCTCTTCCTTCTGATTGTGAATTTTGTATGGGGACTTGCGGGCACTCTCTCCGGCAACCATCGGGAATTTTCTTCTCTGACCGCAACGCGGAATCGGCTCCGCACGCAGGTCACAGCTTCGCAGCGGAAGCTCAAAATGGCGGAAAAGGAGCTCCGTGAACTGACACGCGTCATCAACCAGGCGCCCGGTGAGCGCGATGTGATCGGAAAGCTGGCGCGCTTTTCCGAAGTATTGCCGAACAACGTCATGGTCCAGAATCTGCGCTGGACCGACAGCAGTGTCGATCTGACGCTGCGGAGCGAAGCCGAGAGCCTGAATGTTCCGGAAATGCTTCGCCCGCTCAAATTCTGGAAGCTTGAGCAGATTCAGCAGCGGCGCAGGAACAATGATACGACCAGTACGATTATGCTGAAACTCGTTTCCGCGGAGGATGCGAAATGAATGAGAAGCTCAGGGATTTTCTGAAAACCGGAAAAGGCAAGCTCACCGTTGCGTGCGGCGCGCTCCTGATCAGCTGGATTTTCCTTCTGACTCAGATCGGCGGAAATTTCTCATCCTGGTTCCCGAACGAGGGACGCAGGGAGGCGCTGCGCAAGGAGATCAAAAAACTTGAAACCGAACAGGCGGAACAGAATAAGAAACTCAGGGAGATGGACGAAATCCGGAAGAAATACCGTGCCATGATCGAGAACAGCTGGCAGTATGAACGTGACGGCGATCCGGAACTGCTGCTGCGCCAGATCGTCGAAAGCACGGCAAAAGAAACGGAAATCAGTCTCAACAACCTGGGATCCGTCCGGACGTCGCGCATCAACGACGACTTTTATTTTGCGGAACTGGACGTTTCCTTCAGCGCGCCGTTTGAAAATCTGATGCGTTTCATCGCGAAACTTCAGGAAAACAAACCGGCGCTTCCGTGGCGGCGCATCACGGCGAATCTTTCGATGCGCCCGCCGCACCAGCAGAACACCCGTGTCGTGACGAATACCGCAACGACCGCGGCAACCCAGACCACGCTGATGTTCAACGGAACCATCCG
This sequence comes from uncultured Lentisphaeria bacterium, assembly GCA_949287225.1. Lineage (GTDB taxonomy): Bacteria > Verrucomicrobiota > Lentisphaeria > Victivallales > UBA1829 > UBA11452. The sequence goes on along the minus strand of CASEFP010000171.1, from coordinate 2,650 downwards.
CGTGATCGCCTTTGACGGCGAACTGCCTCCGATCAAGGGGAAAATGCTCGCCGATATGCAGAAACAGCACGGGGGGGCCGGAAAATGAAGATGCTCCTGATTGTGTTCAACATCTTTCTTGGGATTCTGCTTCTCTGGGGTGTCGCGTCACATTTCCAGTCTTCCGGGAAGACCGTTTACACCGTGAAAAAACGGTCCGTCTCCGCATTGCCGAAAGACCCCGCGAAGCAGGCACCGAAACAATCGGAACTGCCCAAGAAGGAAATGACGCCAGACGAGCAGCTTGCCAAAATCATCGACACGAATATCTTCAATGCCGACCGCTGTCCCAACGCAAGTACACCCGGCAGAAATACCCGCGTCGAACTTTCGCTGGTCGGCACATTCAAGATCGGGGACTGTGTCGGCGCCATCATCAAGCAGAAAGGTTCTGCTGCGCCTGTCCGCCGTCCGGGGATGCCGTTCATGCCGCCGGGACCGGCCGGAGCAGCGGCACGCCCGGGCGCCATGCCGCAGGGACGCCAGATGGGAATCGCCCGGAACAACCGTTCGGAGAATATCAACATGACGAATACGCGCGGCGCGGAACGCGGTGTCCGCGGGCAGATGAAGACGATTTATTCCAACATTACCGTGGCAGCCGCGGGCAATCAGGTCTCCTACAAGCAGTATGTCAGGCTCGGGGAGACGCTCAGCAACGGCTACACGCTCGTCGAGGTCAACCGTGACAGCGTCCTCCTGACCCGCGGGAGCGACAAGCTTGAGCTTGAACTTCTTGACGCTTCCAAGAATGCGCCGCAGACGGTCCGCCGCTCCAACCGCCGCGTGAACACCGGCACCCAGATGCTTCAGACGCTCCAGAACATGCAGCGCATGCAGATGTTCCAGAATATGCAGATGATGCGCATGATGCGGCAGAACCGTCAGCAGGCCCAGCCGCAGCAGAGCGCTACAAGCAACATGCGCAGTACGGGCACCCGCGCGCGCTCCGGACGACGATAAGTTGATGTTTATCATATAAAAATAGGATACACGAAAAATGAGTTTTCTGCCGCAAAAACCAATGACATTCCGGATTGTCCGGATCGCCGCGCTGTCGCTGGGCGTGCTGCTTCTGCAGTCCTGTTCCCATCTCCAGAAGGATCTGGATGAAATCACTCAGGATGACTCGGAAAAGAAGGAGGAACCCGGGAAAGCCGACCGCTTCGCCTTCCTGAAGACCGAAACAAGAGAGATTTCCAAGGTGCGCGGCGCGACCGAATCCATCAACGAGGAGCTGGTTCAGACCGATGCGGACAAGGAGCTTCCCTCGAATCTGAAAAGCAAGACCGAGAAAATTCCCGTGACCGCACTTGCGCCGAAACCGGAGACGCCGAAGACCCCGCTGCATTTCTATGATGATTTCGTGATCCTGAACGGCGACGAGGAGATCACCGTGAATCTGGTATTCAACAGTGCGCCGCTCCTGGACGTGATTCCCTCCTTTGCCGATGCGCTCGGATTCAACTTTCTTGCCGACAGCGATCTCAAGGGAGTCGTCACGCTGAACATCGACCAGAAGATGACCAGAAAGGAACTCTGGGACACCTTTGACAAGATGCTGAATCTTTCGGGAGCGGGCGTCACGGTCGAGGGCACCCTTCTGCGGATCATGGCGCTGCCGAAGGTCGCGAGACAGTCCGATTCCCGGCTCGCTGTCGACGGAAGCGGCGAACTCTTCTATTATCCGCTCAAGAACACCACCGCCAAAGAGGTTGTCAACCAGCTCAAGCCGTTCATCGGAAAGGACGCTGTCTGCGTCGAACTGACGCGTCCGAACGCGGTCATGATCGCCGACGACCGCGCGAATATGCCGAAGCTCAAACAGCTGCTCGACATCATCGACATGAGCGGGAAAAGTTCCTGGAAGCGCAAGATCATCCTCTGCTCGAACATCCTCCCGAGCAAACTGACCAATGAACTCAAAACCATCCTCCCGGTGCTCGGATTCAACGTCCAGCAGATCACGGACAAGACCGAGACGCCCGGCTCCGTCCAGATCAACGGGCTCGACCGTCTCCACATCCTCGTCGTCTCCGCCGCGACCGAGGAGGCCATTCAGGAGATTCAGCAGTGGGTGGATCTGCTCGACAGCTCGAACTCGCTGGATCAGGAGCGCGTGTTCGTCTACAAGGTCCGGCACAACAAGGCCTCCCAGCTGGCGCAGGCGCTCTCGATCATCTACGACATCCAGGGGTCCAGCCTGACAATCGACACCTCCACCGGCAACACGAAAATGGAGACCGTCAACTCCACCCAGACGAACCGCAACACCCGGAACACCAACACAAGGACAGCCACCGGACAGATCGACATCAACAGCACGGAGAACACGCTGACCGACCGGAACTCCAACGTGTTCAACACCCCCGTCCGGGTATTCGCCGACGGCGTATTGAACCGTCTCGTGGTCCGCACGACGCCGCGCACCTACGCCTCGATCAAGGCGCTGCTCAACCGTCTGGACGTTGTTCCCGCGCAGGTGCTTCTGCAGGTTCTGATTGTCGAAGTCACGCTGACGGAATCCACCCAGTTCGGCATAGAGCTTTCCGGCTCCTATTCCGGGAAGACCAATTCACTGATCGGCACCAACTACACCGACCTGACGACG
>CASEFP010000170.1 GCA_949287225.1 uncultured Lentisphaeria bacterium | reverse complement strand
TCCGCAGCTGACCATCAGTTTTTCCTGTTCAAGCGGACGGAAGGATTCGAAATCCTCCCCGGTAACGGAAAGTGCGAAGAAAGCAAGCAGCATTCCGGTCATTGACACACATTTCATGTTTTTATCCTTGCGTTGTAAAATTAGTAAGTCCAGGTTGTCAGATTCCAGGTCAGGAGGCGGTCATACTCTTTTTTTGAAATGGAGTAAAGATTTTTCCTGTCGGCATGGCCGTCCGCATAAAGAAACTGGGTAGACCCGTTATGCCGGACAGAGGCGTGTTGTCTTTTAGCTGTCGGAAGAAGATTTTGATCCCGCTCGCGGATCGTCAGACCATTGGCTGGATCTTTGCAGCTTCCATCTTCCAGAATTGCACTTTCGCTGGGAGCTTTGCAGCGTTTCCGGCTGCGCCCGCCGTAATACTTGCTGGTGGAGGGAGTGCTGTTTCCATATGTTCCCGCATTTCCATCTGCATAGAAAATTCCCAATGCCTGATGATACAGGTAATTGGACACGGTTGTTTTTACCCCGTTGTATTCAGCGGAATGCGCTTCCGCAGGGTTTGCCGAACACAGCAGGAGCTTTCCGGCGGAAGTTATCATGTATTTCTTGAATGCATTGTCGGTATAAAAAGAGACAATCCTGACCCAGAAAAATTTGCTGGTTCCCGGATCCGGGATATCGAATTGGCCGTATGTCCCGTTATTATATGAGCACAACGGCATCCAGTCGCTGTTGTCGTCCGCATAAAAGGAGAATGTGTTTCCGATTTGTCTCATATTGTTAAAACATGCGGAAGCATGTGCCATTGCCCGGGCCTTGTTCAGCGCCGGCAGAAGCATTCCCGCAAGAATTGCTATAATTGCTATAACGATCAGAAGTTCTATTAATGAAAAACATCTGTTCTCCGGTGATTTGTTTTTGACGTTAAATGTTGTCATTTGAATTTCCTTCTATGATAGGTTTTGTCAAACACTTCCTCTTTCTCATGGAGCGTGTTTGAGCTCGTTTTGTTGTTATTTGAACGGGAGCCGACCGATGGAATCGGTTCTCCCCCGATTGAACTGCGAATTACGCAGAGTTATCCATAGTGGCTGCTCCGGTGAGAATGGGTCGTCCAACTCGTCGGAGCCGGAACGGGCACTGTGGATAACTCGGTGCCCGAATGAATACACATCTGAATATCCGTTTCAACTTGTTCGTCATCTATGACTGTCCACCGTCATTTTTGCCGTCATATTTTTCAGTTTAACTCAAACTGCCCCGTCATATTTCTTTCATATTCTTTCATGTCGAATTTGACACTACCCTTGGTTATTTTATGAGCTGGACAAAAGCCGAGAGAGGTTCTATCTCGACAGAATCTGTTCCGAATTGTACGGACTGCCGTTTCGGAAGAAAATTTGTAATGATCAGGGCTTCCGAACCGTCCGGCGCGCGCCAGAATGTATGAAAAAATGAGTCAAACTCGTAAGCCGTCCCGTTTTGCAGATGCAGCATCCACTTTCCGCCGCTTACAGGCATCTTCGGTTTCATCATGCGTCCGTACTGAAGAAACTGCGGCCAGCGTTTTCTTGCATTGTTCAGATTTTTCACCAGAGTGATGATGGAGGATTGTTCCGGTTCCGGTTCATTCCATTTCATGCACCAGCCCCAATGGATATGACCGCGGTCTTTGAGTACGACGGAAAGCAGGTTGCCGGAATCAAACGCAAAAGCGGTTCTCCAGAGAAGGTTTTCCGGACTTTTTTCATTGTCGAAGTCTTGTCCCGCCCGGCATTGATTTCCCATGAAATTGTTGATATACTCATGATAAATGAATTCGTATGCCGGAACCGGTATGGCTCTGGAACATTCCCAGTTGAAGCGCAGGTCATTGAACTGGAGTTCTCCGATATAGGGTTCCGCCGCAGCCGATTCCGCTCCCAGCACCATTTTCCCCTTCACGGCATTGAGTTTTTTCAGCAGTTTCCGCATGTTCACGGTCTGCCACGCTCCGGGGACAGGCGGATGTCCATGTTTTCCGGACCAGCACGGGTGGGATGCCCCGCCGAGATTCTGGTCGAAGAACTGCGCGTAATCCAACCCGAAAACTGCAAGTTTTTTCACTTCGTCGACAATGATCTCCTGCACACGTTCACGGGAATTGCACATGTCGTATCCGATTCGCTGGTTTTCCGGACCGTTGCAGATATAAGCGTCTATTTCGCCGTGTGGACCGCGGATCATTTCAGATTCGAGGTGTTCCTCCTCAAATTGTTTTATGCGGGAATAGCTTTTGAGAATACTACTGGTCTGCGTCCATGCCGTCCCGGAACAATAGACTCCGAGATAGTGTCCCTTCCGGTGAAGTTCATCCCGGAATTCCGCAAGAGATGTTTCTCCGCCAAACGGCGGCCATACATACGGAGGCGCCCATGGCGCAGTCCCTTCCCAATGCATCAGGAGCGGCATGACTTTCGATTCAAATCTGTCCGCAAGACTGCAAACGGCAGACATGGCGTTCCGGTATGGAAAATACTCGTTTTCAGTCATTTCCCCGCGGTCATCGCCATCCCCGCGGACAGGATAAATCAGAACTACGGGAGAATCCGCCAGGATATTTGGCATTTTTCCTTTCGGCACACTGTATCCTGAATGTTCAACCCAGTCCCGGTAAAGGCTGGCCGCTTCCATCCAGCCGCCTTTGAAATCCGTCATGACTGTTTCAAACCTGGATTCATAAGATTCGCCGGGACGGCAACCGCAGAAAATCCGCAGCATCAGCATTACCGAGCCGTTTTCATATTTGGCGGCAAGCGATTTCGTTCCTCCTGCCGGATCGTGCGCCGCAAAGTAAAAACCGTCGTCCCCGTTGAAATACGCCAGAAACTGCATCTGCTCATATCCGGGATAAATAAGATAATTATGCCAGCCGGGTTCCTTGTAAATCAGGTTCTTTTCAGGCTGACGGATCAACATGCCTTCATGCTTCGGCAGAAAAACGGATGCCCCGTCACTTTTGAAAACAGGATGAAACGGTTCGATCCATTCTAGTGTCAGATCACCGGGAATATCCGATACCCGGCAGGTTTCGCAGATGAATTGTCCGTCCTCCCGGAAGCGGAGCGTTACCTTCGGCAGACCTTCTCTGGAAAACAGCAGGGTCGTCCCCGTTTCCTTTTTGCGAAAGGCGGCAGAACCGTACCGGACAATATCGCCTTCCGGATTTCGGCATCCGATGGCGAACAGCTCCGCACCGGACATCGCATTTATTTTTTCTAAAAGATTTCCCATGACGCATCCTTATGTGTTTCAGGTCAGCTTATTTTGCGTTATGTATCAGTCTGGCGGAATGGAAAACGACCTCGCCGGGCTGACGGCTTCTGAATTCAATGCCGAATGCGGCTTGCTGGAAATCGCCTTCGGGAACGTTGAATTTCACACGGTATTTCCGAACCTCGCCTTCGGCGTCGAATTCATCCAGGGGAAGTTTCTCGTAGCGGCGTTCCACTCTCCCGTCCTTCGAATACAGCGGGGAATAGAAGAGGATGGTGAAAAAGCCCTGGGACTGGGTGGAAAGTTCCAATACCAGTTCATATTCGCCGGGCTGCGGCTTTCTGACCTGGTAGAAGGCAGAGGCCTGATAATAATCTTTCCCGGTCCGTTCTTTCAGCTGGAGCTGCACTTTCCCGCCGTCAAGCGCGGTAAGTGTCCCGTCGCCGTTCCAGCCGGGCATTCTGCCTTTGACCACTTTCAGCGGAAGAACCATCTCATTTTCTGTTTTCTGCGCCGCGAAAAGCGTGCAGGCGAAAGCCAGTGCTGCCGCCGTCAAAATCTTTTTCATTTTCACTTTTCCTTATGTTATACTGCTGTTGCTGTTTCCGTGAATCCGCAGAGTCTGTTCCCTGCGTAAAAATTCCATGTTGAACCATGAACTGTCCTGTTCTTCCCATACCTCCCTTCCCGCTCGGAATCTGTTTTTTTATATCCGTTGTTTCAGAAAAACATGCTGAACAGTTTCGGATCCGCGCTGTCGATATTGCCCGCAGATGCAAAATCACAAACTCCGCAGCTGAATGTTTCCCCCGCATCCGAAGTGAATTCCGCCTTGAATCCGGCAAACACGCCGGGCATTTTCTCCGGAACGAGACGGCACTTCCAGCTGCCGTTGCCAAGCACGGACGGTGCGAACATTTCCTCTTCCATACTGCCGATCAGCTTGCTGCGCGAAAGCAGCAGCGGTCCTGCGGCAACCGTGGCATAGTATCCGCGGTGAAGCACAAGTCCTTCCGTATCTTTCCCTTCGTAATAGCGTCTGCGCTGCCACGCCGGGAAATTGTCCGGATCGCCCGGATACGGGAAACGGATCACCTGCGGGTGCAGATCGAATTTCAGGTCAATCCGATTGCTGCCGGCAGACAGTTCCACCTCGTCATATCCCGGAACCGCCGTATGTTCCCGTCCGTTCACTGCAACCCGCGCAGAACCGCTCCACGCGGGAATCCGGAGTTTCAGTTTCAGGGGTTTTTCATTGTCCGCCCTCACCTGCACACATCCTTCGGTCAGGTATTCGCCGGAAACACTGATCCGGAAATGTCCGTCGGCGAAATCGCTTTCTGCGGAGAAAGGAATGTACTGGTTCAGCAGCAGTTCCCGTCCGGTGTGCATCAGACAGCTTTCCGCCGCATTGATCAGACCTCTGGGCAGGTTGTTCACGCAGCAGTGATTGTAGTGCATCATCGCCTGCTCCGGAGCGATCATGTGATGTCCGGAACTGCGGACTGCGCGCATACCCCAGGTGCCGTCGCGGAAAATTCCCGCCAGAAACGCATTCAGGAAAGTATGCTCGAAGGTATCCATGCAGCAGACTTTTCCCGTCAGTTTGAAAAGTTCAAAACAGAGACGCATCCAGTGAACGGCGTCGCAGGGTTCCGTTATGCTGTCGAGAAAAATTCCGGCATGAACAAACTGATCGTTGTACCCAACGCAGCCGGGACGGTTCGCCTCATGCTCCAGCAGAATCCAGTACAGCGATTCCGCAGCTTTCAGAGAATTTTCATGACCGGTGAGCCGGTAATAATCCAGCAGTCCGTCGAAACAGGAAAGCATTTCATAGGTCTTCGCCCAGGGTTTGATGTCCGGATACCACTCGTGAACCGGTTTTCCGGACAGCGCATTGGCGATCAGATTCGGCGCTTTGCCGTCTTCACGTTCCCAGCCGGCAACAATGAAGTCCGCGAATTTGCGGAACCGTTCCTTCCCGGTTGCGCGGTAAAGAATGATCACGGGTTTCAGAATCGAACAGCTCGCAAGCCCCTTGAACGTTCCGGTGTCGTGAATGTCTGTACCGTCTTTCTCCAGAGTGTCCAGCAATTGATCCATCAGTTTTTCCGCTGCTTCCAGAATATGCCGGTCCTGCGTCAGCTCCCATGCTTCCAGAAGACCCCAGAGCGTGTATTTCCGGCACCAGATATTCCAGCACCAGTCGCTGGGCGTTCCAATGGCTTTCTCCACTTCCACTTCGGGGGCGGCATTGAACATGGCGGGATTCCGGTATGTGCTGATGCAGCCGTCCGGATCCCGGAGCGAAATCAGTTCATATGCCGCACTCCGGACAAACGACTTCAGCTCCGCATTCTTCTGATACCGGGCGGCGCGGACTGCGCTGATGACCCATTTTCCCCAATACTCGCCCTGCCAGATGCCGATGACTTTTTTCGTATCATCCAGCTTGTTGCGGAACGCTTCTATGGTTTCCCGATACACAATATCCCGTGCTTCCGGAGAATTGATCCGGTGGTAAATCAAATCATCCGTCAATTTTCCGATTGGACCGTTCAACGCTATGTTTTCAGACTGAAACGGACTGCAATAATCTGCAATTTCATGAATGCTGTCCATGCTGATTTCTTTCTTTTTTATCTTTTTGTTGTTTTTTTATTTGATATTATATAACTTGACATTCCTGTCGTTCATACTATATTATAATTTATTATTAAGGAGATGACAATGGAAAAACCTCTAAATAAAATGTATGATTCTATAAAAACAGCTCAAAGTCCCCAGTTTTTCTCCCAGCTGACAGGCGGAAGCAACGTCAATACTTCAAGCGGCTGGACACGGCGTCTGGTGAAACAGTGGGGACTGCTGCTTTCCCTGACCGGAAAGGGCGAAATGGAACTGGACGGGGAATCTCTGAAAATTCCGGAAGGCAGCCTGCTTGTTTATAAACCGGGCTACCGGTACACCTTCCGCGCCCTGGGGGAATGGCATTATATCTGGTTTCACTACCCGATCCGGAATCACATGATCGGAGAAATGGATTTCAATGAAGTGCTGCCCGGTCTGGGGATGCAGGTTTTTGAAGGCGAGGAACTGTCGCGGATTCAAACGGAATTGCAGGAAGCCACCATGCTGGAGCAGATTCACCGTCCCGGATGGGAATTGCTTGCCCTGCTGCTGGTGGAAACCGCTCTGCAGCGTTTCATCCAGCGGGAACAGAACGTGCAGCGTCTTTCGCGTGACAGAATCAAACATGCTGTTCAGCTGCTGACAGGAAATCACGATTACCGGATGGATGAAGTTGCGTCTCTCTGCGGCATCAGTGTTCCGCTGCTTTATTGCATTTTCCGCCGGGAAATGGGATGTTCCCCCAGACATTACCGGGAACAGTTTTTTCTACGGAAGGGCAAAAAAATGCTTTTGAATAC
>CASEFP010000169.1 GCA_949287225.1 uncultured Lentisphaeria bacterium | reverse complement strand
GATGCAAGCATACGCGGTATCGGGGATTTCGCCTGCGGCGACCAGCTTACGCAGCTGGACCGCGGCAGGACTGAGAGTCCTGCACGAAGCATTTTTGCGATGCAGAGCATCGCTGTATGAAACTGTTTTTTTTGAATCAACGACCTTTCAACCAATCTTTCAATAAAAAATTGTCCAATTCAGAGGAAAAAGGGGCACGAAATTGAGAGAGAGTCAATGGAGGGAGATACGATGATGTTTTCTTTGAAATCTAATCGAAGACGGATGCATAAGACAGCTGCAGGCCTGATATTTTCATTGATGCTGTTTATTTCCGATATCTTATATGGAATGTCGGAAAAAGACAACATGCTATTTAATATGGTAAAACAAAGTCATGCAGATTATCTTCTTGAAGATTATCTGAAAATGACACCACAGCAGCGGGCTGGAAAGGAAAAGCAACAAATTGCAGCACTCCAGAAAGCTGTATTTACCGCATTGACAAAGACAGATCTGAACAGTAGATCCAGTTTGTTGGCAGCTTTATTAACAGATCAGGATATTTCAGAAAATGTATTTACGTTCATAATTAATCATCAGAATAGAATAAAAGAAAAACATATTCCATTTGTTTTACATTGGTATATTTCTCAAATAGCGATAGATAATCGAAACAGCAACGCGCTTATCAGGAATATTGTTGTCAATTTTCCTGATCCGAAATTTATTCTTACCGAAGATAAATTATTGCTGGAGGAAGAAATATTAAAAAATGAAAATGTGAATATAATATATCTTTTATATTGGCCTGAACTTTCAAATCATGCAGAAAAAGAACTGACAAAGTTGGCAGATAAAGCTGGTGATGAAAACAATATGAATAAATGGCGCAGGAACTGGCTGGCAGCTTGTATTCTAGCTAGAATTAAAGGAGGTCGTTTTAATAAAAAAACTCTTGCTATTGCATCTCAGTTACTTAGAAATAATAAACGCTGTGCATTGATTTATTTGCCTTTAGGCTTGGCTCTTACCGGTCAAAAAGAATCTATTGATATGCTGCTGAATTTACTGGATTCAAGTCTGGTTTCTCAGAGAACGCCCGATGCGGAACCTCAACAAATAGATTTAGCTCATGAAGCAGCCGTGGCATTATATTTGACAGTAAGAAATTTTCCTCAACACTCAACGTCTGAGGACATTCGTATGACGCAGATAGCAATATTTCAAGATTGGCGGAATAAAAACATTGGAAAAATACAACTTATCCCAAGAGATCTGCTCTTTTTTCTGAAACATACTCAATTAGGATTGTTCTAAACTATGCTCTGATTTTTCGGCACTTTATGTAAAAAATGAGACGAAAATATCCGCCCCCCTGCGCAGTCAAGTTCTCATCCGGCATAACCGGTCGATTTACGGCCTTTCTCTGATGGGGAAATAATATGGATTTACAAATCACAACTCATCGCAAAGGAGCAATCTTCATGCATAAGTTCCGCGGCGGAATTCGAATCGGAAATTCATTCCACGATGCGCTCAATTATACCTGGCCTTTTGCAGAAGCTGATTTTACAGAGAGTGGATTACAGCTTTCAATCTTCTTTTTCCGGACAACAACCTGGCTCCTTCCCTATAATGATATCAGTGGCGTCTCTTTGAAAAAAGTTTTTTTCCAGCGGGGAATCATAATCCGCCATCACTCGGCTCAGCTCCCGGAATTCCTCCTTTTCTGGACAAGAAAAGATCAGCCGTTTTTAGAAGAATGCAGGAATCATGCCATTCCAGTTGCTGACTGATTCCGGGACTTGCAATCGGCAGGCAATGGGATATAGTAACTTAAAGGCTTTTACACCAGTCTTTTAATCAAAAGTTGTCCGACCTGAGGGAGAGGCGCACAATGAAAAGTATAATTTTATTTTTTTTATCGCCAAAACAAATTTTATCCAAGTATCATTTTTTAAAAAGTATGATAACGTATAGTTTTGCTTTAGGATATGTCGCTTTCATTTCCCTGGGATGTAATGATATAGTTCTAACGCGTTCATCTTTGATAGAAACAGGAAAAAGGGCAGATACCGAAGGGTATTTTGATCATAACAATCATTTTGTGAGGCATGGTTGCTCTAAACACTGGAATGAAGAAGGAACATTGATTTTCAGAGCAAAATATACCCATGATATCGTTGATGAATATGAAAGTTTCTGGGCACATACCAGAAAATACCAAACCCGGTATAAATATAAAAACGGAAATATTCAGGAAGCTTTTTTTTATGATCAGAATGGGAAATTAATTTTCCATGAATATTATGAAAATGGAAATGGTATTGATTACGGTCTTTTCCCTGATGGGAAAATAAGATGGAAGGCAGCAGTTGAAAATGGAGAAAGACACGGTGAAATGATTTTTTATGATGAAGACGGCAATATACAAAAGACATATCTGTATGAAAAAGGGAAAAAAATAATACCGTGAAAATTTGTTGACATCAGCGGAAATAAATTACCGCGATGCAAGCATGCACGGTATCGGGGATTTCGCCTGCGGCAGCCAGCTTACGCAGCTGGACCGCGGCAGGACTGAAAGTCCTGCACGAAGCAATTTTTGCGATGCAGAACATCGCACTGTTAAGCTAGATTTTTTAATAAAAAATTTTAATTCAGGAGAGTATGCGATGTTAAGATATCTGCTGCTGTTTCTTCCTTTGCTGCTGATGGGAGAAGTTGTTCCGTATCCTGTCGCGTGGACTGCCAGGAACTGCAAGGAAATCGGACAAAGTCCGTTGGGAAAAATATATCTCTTTCCTGACAGCGAAAAATATACACTTCTTCATCCCAACTTCCTATTCAGAAATTTTACAGCACATCGCAAAAATTGCGATTGTACCATGTGTGAATATCTCCGGCAGACAGTGGATGGCGGCGTATTGGAAACGAAACTGCCGGAAAAAAAAATAAAAGCGGGGAAAAAACGTTTTTTGACTGTTTCTTTCAAAATAAGGCTCTTTCCAGCTTTATCCACAAAAAAGACCTGCAATTTTTCCATATTATTCTACGACAGTGAGCATCAGATAACGGGTTCATCCTATACGCGTCTCCATGGATTAACCTCAATACACCATGGACAGATGTCCCCGTTTTATTCGTCGACAACAACATCTCTTACTCTTGATAAATTTTACATGGAGGCCGCATTCCACCCCTCTTTTCAGCCTCTTGCAATTCGTATTATTTACGATATGCAGAAAGGGCAAAGGAAATTATGCATCAATCAGCAATCACTTCCCTTTGCCAAAATAGAAGATCGTACATTTCTGCCAATGAAAATGTCAAAATTTGCAATCTCCACATCATACAGGAACACACACACACGCAGTGCAAGACGTATCGGCCACCGGATGGATTACCTTGAAGTCTCCAATCCGATTATCCATCTATGCGATACGGAAGAGGAACTGAAATCTCTGCCGAAAATGGAGTTTCATCCTTACCCCTACCAAAATTATACACTTGAGTCCAGAAAGAAAAAGCTACTTTCCGAACAGGAGCGTTTCAAAACACTCTTGCGACACGACAATCCTGACCTGCAGTATGCCTATGCACTCCGTTACCTGTATGGTTCCATTAAGGAATGCGATCCGGCGAAAGGGCTGGAGCTTCTGGAAAAGGCGGCAAAAAAAAGACATGTTTCAGCTCTTTATGAATTAGGAGTCTGCTATTTCCGCGGGTATGGCGTGGAGCCGGATTTCCGAAAAGCAAAAAGATATTTGAAGGATTCCGCTGAGTATGACTATTCCAATGCTGACGCTCTCAGCTGGCTGATTGATTTTACAGCCGCAGGGAAACCATGGTTCAGTACAAAACAGTTATCCACACAAGCATCCAAAATGCACGGCAACATGCGGGAACATGATGCGGCTTATACGAGAAACGCCCTCTCTCCGATGGTTTCTCCCAAATTGCTTAAATGTTCGATCGCACAGCACTTAGAAAAAGCAGATGGCTCCAAAGTGAAATATCTTGATGCGGCCGCCAAAATGAACTATTATCCGGCATATTTTTATCAGGTGCTTTGGGATCTGAAACACGAGAAAAGTCTTGATGAATGCATTGCTCTGCTGCGGACGGCATGCAAGGGAAATTCTTCATTTTATCCGACACTGCTGCGCTATGAATTCCAGAAAAGCAAAACTCTGCCGACGGAATTCTTTACTGTGCAAAAATCTCTGCGGTATCGGGATGATCCGCTTTACGCCTTATTCTCATTTTATCTGAAGAATCCCAAATTTCCGCAATTGGAAAAGTTCTTATCTTCAAAATCCCTCGATCGGATTCCTATTCCTGATTGGGTAAAAATTAATTCACCCGAAGCGGATTTGCTCCAGGGACTTGCATTAATGGCTCAATTCCAGTATAAGCGCCATTACTCTTATGCTTTTCCCAAGCTGGAAGAGGCATTTGGCGCATTGCAGAGGGCTGCACTTAAAAACAATCCGACCGCACTCTACTGGTTAGGACGTTCCTACTATTACAATGACCTTCCTGAAAAAATACAGAAACAGGAAAAAACATTGGATGCCAGAACATGGAAGGCAAAGAATTATCTGGCTCGTGCGGAGAAAATGGGAAATTACGCTGCATCGCTGCTTATGACTGAAATTGAACTGAATAGCCGGAGTGCCAATTACACTGCCATTATTTCCCGTATGGAAAAATTCTGCAAGGTGAAAGAACCCAAAGGATTTGAATTGCAGGCACAGGCAATGCGCCGACTGGGAAGCCATGCACAGGCAAATCAGATTTGCAAAAAAGGAATCGAGGCAGGCAATTATATTCTGCTCCGTGATCTGGCTCTTTATGAAAAACAGAAAAACAATACCACCGCCGCCAATCAATACTGGTATCGTTTCATCCAGGCGGACAGAAAAGCCAGAACAGAAGATATTGATGACTTTTACTGGCCGGATCCCTTTAGCTCTTTTTATCAATGGAGAACCTCCTCTGAACTTGTAAAGAGCCAAACAAATAAAAAATTAGTTTTACCCGATGCAAGGTAAAGAGAAAAATCTTAAGTGAAGTCGGCTTTTGCAAAAAAAGGGGGATTGCTGCGCCTCCTCTTTTCAGGAACAGCATTACTTATTTGACGATGTCTGTTTCGGGACTTGCAATCGGCAAGCTGCACGATATAGTAAACAATGGGCTTTCATACCAATCTTTCAGTAAAAAGTTATCCGGCGTGAGAGGTGAGGAGGCTCACCGCAAGAACCAGAATCTTCAGATTTTGATCAACTGATAAACGGGATACTTGAATGAATAGAAAAATATTGCTTGGCTTATTATACGGAGGATGTTTTTTCCTCTTCTGCATGATGCTTTATTTTTGTATTATCTCGGTCAAACATTTTATGAAATTCTCAGATTCACGAGAAAGAAAAAGGCAAACGCTGCATTTCAGCAAAGAAAAAAATCAATATAGCGCCATTATACAAGTTTATCCTGATGACGTATATTACCTGAACTGGTATCCTAAGATGGTTCTGAATACAAAAATAAACGACATAGGCAAACGCAACAAGGACTCTTCTCAAAAAGGAACTGATGTTTCAATGTCGGATGCTGAGAGCCTTTCACAGAAAGATCATTTGAGAGAGGCAAACAATGGGAAATTATCCCATTCCCCGATAAAAGAAAGTCTGGAAGGGGAAAAGGGAAAATGCATATTTATAAATTCCAAAGGGTTCGTAAAAACGGAAGAAATTCAGAATGTGAAAAACTTTACGTTTACAGTTGGTCCCGTGACGGAAGGCAGTAATATCATCAAATTATCTTTCCCGCCGGATTATGACAGGATTCCAGATTTAACCTGTGATATAATTTTTTCTGAAACAAGTAATTCTGCAACACCTTGGATATGGCTTGCAAAAGCTATGGTATCAGCTTTATTATTTATCGCTCTCACTTTTATTCCATTGCTGCATACCGGACATCGACTTTTACTATAATGACGCCGGATTCTCTGCTGGGAGGATTACGCAGAAACAGAGTGTCATGACACCAATTTTTACCAGGGGGAAAACAATGATTGAATCCGAAGAAAAAGCATTATCCATACTGAACAGTCTGGAAGAGATCTGTTCCGACCTGGAAAGAGCAATGCGTATTTTACGGAAGGAAAATACGGAAATCGCAAATGCATTATGCAGGATTCTGGTCAAATTCTTCTGGGAAATGGAATACCCCATTCTGGAAACCCATCCATCTCTTCATTCCACAGCGAAGATCGGAGCAAAATATAAAGACTGCGCCGTATATAAAATCATTCAGTATCATACAATCTCTAAAGAATATAACATCATAAAATCCGGAATTCCGCCTGAGGATTCCCGGCGGACTCTGACCGAAAAGAAAGTTTTATCTGAAATTGAAAAGGGGGACAGGAAAAACCAAAATGATTTCTTTTATCTGGAACTTGAGCTTCCCGGTATATCATAGCAACCGCGGATCCGCACACGGCTCTTGTTTTTCAAAGGGAAAAAACGGACAAAAAAACCGGAGGAGGATTCAAGAATGTCATTGCCGAAACAAACCTGGATCGGATTGCTGCTCTTCTTCTGCATCACGGCATTTGCCGCGCCGGATGCTCCCGAAGTCGTCCTGACCTGCGATCGGGATTATTTCAACCCCTTCGCATTCGGGGTGAAATACGTTCTCTCCTTCCGGAATACCGGGAAGGAGGCACTCTGGGACATCACCTGCACGATTCGGGACAACAGGACACAGAAAATCGTCCGCTCGGAGCCCTTCCGGGAGATGACATTCAAACAGAAAAAAGGAGCCTTCTATTTTTTTATTGATTCAGACGGAAAAACTTCCTCAATCACTCTCTGCATGCTCGGAGACCGGACCGAAAAACGAGACAGCACAATCGTGAACGGGGGCCTGAAATCGCATTGTCTGACCCTTCCCCTCCGGACCGTTCTGCCGCTCGACGAGAACCTCCCGCTCTTCTCCATGAAACCCGCAGGCGCGACAGCAAATACATTTCCGAAGGGTTTTACGCAGAGCATCTCCGGGGGCAACGGCACACAGGAAGCGGACTGGACGCTGCTTCTTGAATTCCGACAAAAAAGCGGAAAGGGGAAAAAGCAATCCGCCGGATCATTGCGTTAATCACAGCCAATCTCCCGTCATCGGGAGCTTTTACAAGGAGAAAATACGATGCTGCCAATCAAGCAATGGAAACGTCTGGCAGGGCTGTCCCTGCTCTGCGGCATGATGCATGTTCTGACGGCCGCGGCCCCCGGAATCGTCATGACCCTTGACCGTGATTACTACAATCCCTTCGCAGCCGCGGTCAAATATGATCTCAGATTTGACGGCTTCCATGAGGGGAGCATCCTGGATGTCACTTGCACGATCGTGGACAACCGGACAGGAAGGAAAGTCGCCTCCGACACGTTTCGCGGCAACGTTTTCGGCATCCCCGGAGCCTTCTACTTCTTCATCCGCAACAACTCCGACAGTTACGAATCCCTCGTCTGCCTGACCGCCCCGCGGGGAAATTTCAAAAGCGGCGCCACTGTCATGAGCAGGCAGCTGAAAGACCATTGGATGCTTCTGCCTGTGGAAACACTTCTGGCCCCCAGTGAAAAAAAACTTCTTTTTACCATAAAACCCTGTCCTCGGGAGCGGACGGCAGCCACACGGACAGGATTTGAAAATCTCTTTTTCGGTTCCCGCAGCGGGACGACTGAGATCGACTGCTCCCTTTTCATCGAATTCAGAAAAGCGGAAACAAAGGGAAAAGTCCTGCCGGAGAAACAGCCGGAAAAAGAACCGCCCGCTCCCCGGACAGAAAAAGAACTGGAAAAAGCGCTGAAAGAAGCGGAAGAGAAATACAAACTCGGACAGATCAGCATTGACGAACTCAATCAGCTGCAGAAGCAACGGAATCGGTTTTTCAGGCAGAACCGCCGGAACGGCACCAGGTAAGCGGACACTCGAGGATCTTTTTGCGAAGCCGGACACCGCACTATGAATCTTTTTTGAGTGAACCGCCCCGTTCCAGAGCCAGAAGGCGCCGTTTCAGCTCCAGCCCTCCGGCATAGCCGACCAGAGAACCGTCCGCGCCGATCACCCGGTGGCAGGGAATCACGATGGCAATCGGATTGCGGTTGTTCGCCATCCCGACCGCCCGCATTCCGCCGGGAACCCCGACAGATACGGCAATCTCTTTGTAGGAAGCCGTTTCCCCGTAGGGGATTTCCCGCAGGCGCGCCCAGACCTTTTTCATGAAAGCCGTGCCGGACGGATGCAGAGGAAGCGCAAACTCCCGCCTTCTTCCGGAAAAATACTCCTCCAGCTGCCGGAACGCCTCGTCAAGAAGCGGAGACGAAACATCACTGCTCCGCACATCGCAGACCGGCGCAAACGAAAGGCGGACAATCGCATTCTCCTCTTCCGCGATCCGGAGCGGGCCGAAAGATGTGTTTCTGCACGATTCGATCATGAAAACATCCTCCCGCGCACTCAAAGGATCATGCCGGCGATCCATCCGGCGATCAGAAGGGGAATATTGTAATGCAGGAAGGTCGGGATCACGGAGTCGTAAATATGATCGTGCTGTCCGTCGGCATTGAGTCCGGCGGTCGGCCCGAGAACCGATTCCGAGACGGGGGAACCCGCATCGCCGAGCGCCCCGGCGACGCCGACAATCGCAATCGTCGCAACAGGCGAGATTCCCAGCTTGACGCAGAGCGGCACGTAAATCGCCGCGATCAGCGGCACGGTCGAAAACGACGAGCCGATCCCCATCGTGATGACCAGTCCGATCAGCAGCATCAGAAACACCGCGAGGGAACGCGAAGCGCCGATGGAGTTCGACACCGTTTCGACAAGCGAATCCACACACCCGGTCGCTTTCATGACCTCGGCAAAACCGCTCGCCGCGATCATCACGATCCCGATCCCGCCCATCAGACTGATTCCGTGCGTGAAGACATCCTGCGTGTCGCGCAGATGGATCGTCCGTGCAAGGACGAACACCAGAATCGCCGCGACCGAAGCGATCACCAGCGAATCCAGCCACAGCTGTCCGGCGAGCGCCACGACTATGGCAATGACGCCGACGATCACATTCCGCGGTCTGATTTCAACAGGCTCCTGCGAAACCACCTCCGCGGCCGTCTGCGCCGGAGCGTAATCGCGCGGACGGCGGTAGGAGAAAAACACCGCGATCAGAAGCCCGGCAAGCATCCCGAGCGCGGGAATCGCCATCGCACCGGGCGCAAGCGACGCATCCACACTCAATCCGTTGGAGTTCAGGTTGCCGATCAGGATCGTATTCAGGTAGATCTTGCCGAACCCCACGGGAAGGAACATATACGGGGTGATGAGTCCGAATGTCAGGATGCAGGCGACCGCGCGCCGGTCGAGGCGGATCTTCTCGAATACGGGAAGAAGCGGCGGAATCAGAACGGGAATAAATGCGATATGCACCGGGATCAGATTCTGCGAGGAGATCGAAACCAGCGTCAGGATCAGGAGAAGCGTGTATTTGAAGATGAAAAGTTTTTTCTTCGTCACCTCTCCGCCGATCCGCCTGAAGAGCTCCCGCGCAATAAGCTCCGTAACCCCGGAACGCGAAATCGCAATGGAAAACGCGCCGAGCATCGCATAGTTGAACGCGATCTGCGCCCCGTTCCCGAGTCCGCCGGTGAACGCTTTCATCACAGATGCACCGTCCATCCCCGCGAGCAGTCCGCCGCAGAGCGCCGCGATCACAAGCGAAAAGACGACGTTCAAACGCAATGCGGAAAGAATCAGAAGAGTGACAACCGAAAGCAGAACCGGATTCGTGCAGAAGTCTGTAAGCATGTATTTTCCCCGCGTTGTTGGTTCGTTCGAGAGAAAATACTTTAGCGCCTTTTCCTCGTTTTTCAACCCGGAAAAGACGCCTGAATGCTAAAGCTGCATTCCGCCGGCGACCGGAATATCCGCTCCAGTGATGTAACTGCCAGCTTCGGAGCAGAGCAGAAGCACAATTCCCGCGCAGTCCTCCGGAGTGCCGAAACGCCGGACAGGAATCTGCTCGAGAATCTTCCGCGCGGCAGCGGGATCGGCAAGCGTTTCGGCATTCCGGTCCGTGGCGATGACGCCGGGCGCAACGTTGTTTGCCGTGACGCCGAATTCCGCCGAGGAGCGGGCGCAGTTCAGAATCAGGTTCGCGAGCGCCGCTTTCGTCGCCGCATAGATCCCGAGACGCGGCGAGGGTTTCCGCTGGTTGACGCTGCCGATCGAGACAATGCGTCCGAAACGCCGCGCGCGCATGCCCGGCAGAAACGCCTGCACCAGTGCGAACGATGCACGCACATTGGTGTTGAACTCCCGCGCAAACTCCTCCCCGTCAAATTCATCGAGCGTCAGATAGCGCTGGACGGACGCGTTCAGGATCAGGATGTCGCACTCCCGCACGCTCCGGACAATCTGATCAACGCCTTCCATTCCGGAGAGGTCCGCCGCAACGGAGTGACACGCGATTGCGCGCTTTTCCGCCTCCGCAAGCGTTGCATCCAGCGCCGGAGACGGGCGGCTCGCATGGAACCACACCTCCGCGCCCGCTTCTCCGAGCAGCATGGCGACGGCGCGGCCGATCCCCCGGCTGGAACCGCTTACAAACGCCTTTTTCCCTTTCAGACTGAACAATGATGCGATCATGCTTCCTCCTCCTTGCGGCAGATGATGGAAAAATAGACCGGAGAATCAAATGACAGGCGGGGGACGTGAATTCTGAGGGTCTCCCCATCCTGTTCAAAATCCGGATACGCCACCCATTCCGACGCCCCGTATTCAAGGCGGAGAAGACGTTCGGCACGCCGTGAGCAACCCAGCGATACCGTGACATCATCCAGCGCATCGAGCGAAAGATTGCAGACTCCGGCAAGAATATCGTTTTCGCGGTCGATGCGGATCGGCAGAAGACTGCGGTCGCCGCCGACCACCATCGGCAGAGCGCCGCGCGCAATCCAGGAAAGAAGGCTGCACAGCCATTTCTTCCGCGTCGGGGTTTTGAATCCCCCGCAGAGCCCGGCGATTTCCAGCGGGAAAACGACGATCCGTCCGCCGAGCGGATTTGCAAACGCCGTCGTCCCCGGGAAAATCCGCTTGAAATCCGGATCGACGAATTCGGTGACCTCCTCCGCGCCGGGAAGCGCCTCCAGAACGGAAAACAGCGGGTTCTGCCCGTGAATGGCGAGTGAGAAAGCGTGCTGTTCCGTGCCTCCAAAGGCCGGATTGCAGAAACGCTCGCCCGCGATCGGATGACGCGTATTCAACGGGAAGGATTCAATCCAGCGCGCGCCGAGAAGTTCGGCATATCCCATTTCGCAGAGCGCCTGAAACGCTGGAGCATCCACAAACGCGCCGTTTTTCAGAATCCCGCGGATCTCCCCGTCCGAAGCGGCACGGATCGCCTGCCCCGCAAGCACGGTGACTTTCTCCGGATTCAACGTCGAGGCAATTCCGCACATCTTCAGCATGGAGAGCGCGGGAGATACATCGGAGAAGAAACCGCCGCCCCGCGCGTCGAGCTGCTTTTCCGCGCCGGAAGCGGGATGAAAGTAGACACGCACACCCCGGTCGGTTCCGCGCGGCTGAACAACGGATTTCAATGCGCTCAGATAATTCTTATTCGCGGCGAGCGCCCGCAGAATGTCCTCGGTCACGGACATCGGCGTCCCGCAGTGGTCGTAGAGATTCAGCGTAAGCGCCTCATTGCCGCTTCCGACCGCCACGGAATTCTGAAGATTCAGGAAGGTGTTGCTTTTGGAATAGCCCGTATAGGGATAATTCTCGATCTCGCCTTCCTCGAGGCAGTCGTTCCCGAAGACGGAACGGGTCATGAAGATCTGCGTGGAGGTTCCGCACAAACCGGGAAGCCCGCCCTCGGAATAGTTGCCAAGCGGCGGACGGCTGAGAACCGGACAGCACCCGTCGCGGGACATCACACGATACATCTCCTTCCAGTCGCGCCCCTCGCCGGCATGGGAATCCGGACCGCTCGACATGAGTCCGAAGACGGTCTCCGGAGAGATTTCGTGAATCGTCTCCTCGCACATCCGCATGACTTCCAGCGTCATCTCGTTGAGAAACGCCAGCCACTGCGCGCGGACGGGATCTGGAACTCCCGGGGCAAACAATTTTTTCACGAGACTTTCCCGCGTTTCCCTCCTCCCGTATCGTTCATTGAAGCGCCGGATATGTTCGGCGCAGAAACAGCCGATCCGGACAGGACCGTGTCCGAACGTGCGCACATCATCCTCCATCCAGATCGAAACGGGTCCGGTTTCCGCATAGATGCGCCACTGTTTCCGGATGTAGTCGCGCCATCCGCGCCCGATGTTGCATGCGCAGTCCGTGGCGTGCGTGCCGTCCGGTGCCGTGCACATCGGCCAGTCGGGATGCTGCGCATCGATGTTCCGCCCGCGGTCGCCGTGCCCCTGCGTGACGTTCGGATTCAAAGAGTAATTGACGCCGACGGCATTGAGCTCCTTTTTGATCTGAAAAAGAATCTTCTGATACTCTTTCAGCCATGCAAAAGAGGGGAAATAGTGGGTGAAGGTTCCGGTGTCGATCTTGACACAGACTTCATCAATCCCGTATTTCGGGCAGAGACGCACCAGTTCAGAAAGATTCTCGCGCCAGCGCCACGGCGGAAGCGTCCGGCGCAGGACATAGAGATAGCCGTTGTTCTTCCTGACTGTCTCAACATACTGATTCATGATAAAAAGACTCCACGCTTCAGAAATAACCGCCCTTGCCGATGATCTCGGAAATCGTGTCGCCCTGGCGGACCCAGGAGAAGATGTCGATCTCGTTGCGTTCGATGCCTTCGGCGCGCAGGAGAACGTCATAGGCGATTTCGCGTGGGATGCAGAGGACGCCGTCGATGTCGCCGAAGATGATGTCGCCGGGGCGGACCGTGACCTTGCCGATCCGGATCGGAACCTGATAATGGGTGATCATGCAGCGCCCGAGCGAACCGTTGCTGGTGCGGTATTTGTAGAAAACGGGAAACTTCTGTTCGAGAATCTGCTTTGTGTCGCGGATACCGCCTGAAATCACGGCGCCGCGGATCCCCTTGGTGATCGCGGTCGCGGTCATGACGCCGCCCCAAAGGGAGGCCTCTGTATCCTCGGAAGTGTCCCATACGACAACCCCGTCGGGCTTGAAATCGTCAAGCATCTGCGCGCGGAAGGTCATCTCGCCCTCGATCATGACATTGGGGGCGCTCTTGACCGTGAAGGCCTCTCCGCAGACGGTCATTTCGTCGCGCAGGGGCATGATCTCCGACGGCAGGTTCTGGTTCAGGAGACAGAGTTCACGCATCACATCGTTGATGCACCCGGTGTAGAGTTTTTCATAGCGTTCGCAGAGCTCCTTCACCGGAACGGGAAACGTGCAATCCGGAATGCGCTGGCGCGTCGCAATGAGTTTGTCCAGTTTCATCAGCCCGGCTTCCCGGGCCTTTTCTCTCATGTCTTTGAGTGACGGCATTTTAACGGATGCTCCTTTCGGTCAGATGGTAAGATAAAAATGATTGC
The DNA here is from genome assembly GCA_949287225.1 of uncultured Lentisphaeria bacterium. Lineage (GTDB taxonomy): Bacteria > Verrucomicrobiota > Lentisphaeria > Victivallales > UBA1829 > UBA11452. The sequence goes on along the minus strand of CASEFP010000169.1, from coordinate 4,705 downwards.
TGCATTCTCTGGTCAGATGAATTTCCCGTCTGACGGATTTACCCTGCGCCTCGATTTCCAGCTCGTAAATTCCGTAAAAGCCTTTGAAATTGAGTTCATCCGTCTCCGTATCAAGCGTCAGATCCGTGTGCCAGGTCTTTGTGAAAAGCTCCTGAATCACGCGGTAGGATTCCTTCGGTGTGAAATCATAGCGGACGAGTCCGCCGTGATAATAGTTTTCCCCCGCAGTCATGTCCCCCTGCGGCGCAAACGCGGCGAATCCGTCCACAACATTCCAGTAGACAACCGCCTCCATTGCGGGATGACTGAACCACATGCGATAGAGATTCCGAAGGATTTCAGCCTGAATCGCCTCATCCTCCGCTTTCCATGAATAAGCCGGGACCGTCACTTCAGTCACCTGAATGCTCCGCCCGAGCTTCGCATACGAGTCAAGGACATCGTAAATCCGTTCGGGATCGTAGTAGACGGCGGTTGCCTCGGCCTCCTTCTCCGCCCGGTGGAACATATGAAACTGCATGCCGATGCTGTCGATCCGTCTGCCGGAGCGGAGCGCACGTTCGATCTGCATGTAATAGGGACTGCGGGCTCCGTAAAAGAACTCCGAGTTCCAGATGCGGCTGTGCGCCTCGTTGATGATCAGGCGGTTTGTATGGAAATAACGTTCGGCGGTCTCGAAACTCCATTCGATCAGATCATCCTGACGATAGAATTCGGCATAGCGGGGAATCCGCATCCCCCAGAAGGTTTCATTCGTGACCTCCCAGCTCGGAATACGGTCGGAATACCGCGCGGCAAGTTCGCGGAAACGCTTGTCAAGCAGACGTTTCTCCTTCGAGACATCCCCCTTTGCCCAGTCCGGCTGAAAACCGGCGTAATTCAGGCAGTGCGCCTTAGGCTCAATCCCCCTCGCCTCGCAGTATTCGAGACAGAGGTCGGGAGCGGGCCGCCGGTAGCGTTTCGGGCTCTCTTTGGCAAAGCGCGGCTTCCCCGCCTCGGGCTCAAGATCGCTCCAGTAGAACGGCAGTGTCGCAATGTTGAACGCATCGGCGAACAGTGTTTCATACGCCGCGTTCTGTTCGGAGGAATTAAACTCTCCCAGCATGAAAAGATTCGCCCCATACCGGAAATCATGCGTTTTCTGCCGGACACGGACACGCGCTCCGGTGACGGGTTTTCCTTCCGCGTCGCTGAGATGCAGGAACGCAAATCCCTTCCTGTACAATTCGATTCCGTGCTCGATCCGATCCTCCATGAACGCCTTTTTGCGTTCAAAGGGCTTCAGCACCTCGCTTCGTCTGCTCATGACAGAATTTTCTCCTTCCCATTATGACCATTGACGGTCGTTCGCCCATTCCCTGTCCCACTGCTCCGTGGACTCCCAGGCAACGGGAAAATCGCCGTGGAGCTTTTCCGCAATCAGCTCCTCGTTAAGTTCGTCAATTCCCAGCCCCGGCTTGTCCGGCACGGCGATGGAACCGTCTCTGATCTCAAGACGCGGCACAACCAGATCCGCCCACCACGGCACATCGACGGAATGCACCTCCAGCGCCATGAAGTTGCGCGTCGCGGCGGCGACGTGAACCGCGGCCATGCAGGCGATCGGGCTTTCCGCCATGTGGATCGACATCTGAACGCCGTGTTCCTCGGCCATGTCGCCGATCTTCTTGGTTTCGAGAATGCCGCCGGCTGTCAGGACATCCGGATGGATCACAGCGAGCGCGCCCGATTCCAGCAGCGGCCGGAACGACTCCTTGAGATACATGTCCTCCCCGGTGCCTATCGGAACCGTCGTGGCGTTCGCCAGACGCACATACTGGTTCGTCAGCTGCCACGGAACGGGATCCTCCATCCAGGCGAGATTGAACTTCTCAAGCCGTTTCGCCAGCTTGATGCAGTCCTCCAGCGGAATGTGCCCGAGATGATCAATCGCAATCGGGATTTCATATCCCGTAACAGCGCGGCAGTCGGCCATGTACTGCTCCAGATAATCCAGCCCCTTTTCGGTGATGTGAATGCCGGTGAATGGGTGCGCCGTATTGAAGAGATCGTAGGCCTCCCCCCGCATCGCGCGCGGGTCGATCGAACCGTGCGGCGTCGAAAAGACCGTCTTTTTGTATTCACGCATTTTTTCGAGGAAGCCGAGCGGCGCGGAGAGCGCGCCGGGGACATCCGTCAGAAGTTCAATCCCGAGATCCATTTTCAGGAAGGTGTAGCCCTGCGCCATGCGTTCTTTAAGGGCTTTTCCCATGTCGCGCCCGCCGCCTTCGGAATCGGTGTCGCAGTAGAGGCGGACCCGGTCGCGGAACTTTCCGCCGAGAAGCTGCCAGACGGGAACGCCCCAGGCCTTGCCCGCGAGATCCCATAAGGCGACTTCAATCCCGCAGACGCCGCCCGCCTGCCGCGAATCGCCGCCGAACTGCTTGATCCGGCGGAAGATTTTCTCCACATTGCAGGGATTCTCTCCCAGAATGCGGCTCTTGAGCATTGCCGCGTAGGTGCGGCTCGATGCGTCGCGGACTTCACCGTAGCCGACAAGTCCCTGATTGGTGTAAAGTTTGAGGAGCGTGCACCGCTTCGGCGCTCCGTCAATGTCCGCAAAGCGCATGTCCGTGATCCGCAATGCGGACGGGTCAATTGTTCGGTTCATCTTCCGTTTCCTGTTCTGAAATTTATGCCTGATCCGCACGCAGCCGGAACACCCGGGCGCAACGGGGAAATCATTGTTTTTCTTCCCTTCCTGTCCCCCCTGCGCATTCCGCAACGGCACCGTCCAGAACGGAACGCAGCTTTTCGCGTTTTTTTCCGGCGAAATCGGATTCCGTGCCGATCAGCGTCAGAGCGGCGATGACGGAACCTGTCGCGTTCCGGAGCGGCATCGACATCGCCGCGATATTCCAGCGGTTCCTGCGCAGATTGAGCGTGTATCCCTTTTCCCGGACCTCCCGGATTGCGTCAAACAGAAGTTCGGGATTGCGCTTCTCCGCCAGATCAACGCGGCATTCGGCAATCAGGGAAGAGAGCGCCTCCATGCTTTCATCGCAGAGCAGAGCTCCGCCGACCGACCCCTCAATCACGGGAAAACTGGATCCGACCTGGCCGGTCAGTGCGACGGGCCCAGCGGGTTCCGCGCGCAGAAGGGTCACCTGTTCCGCACCGCGCCGGATCGAGAGTTTGCAGGCGATTTCCTGTTTCGCGGCAACACGGTCGATGACCTGCTGGGATTGTTCCAGAATCTCCATGCTCCCGCGAAAGCGGTAAAGAAGGGGTAAGAGTCCGTTGTCCGGCGTATAGACGCCCGCCGGATTTTTTCTGACCCACCGATGTTCCAGCAACGTCTGGAGAATCCGGTAAGCCGTGCTCATCGAAATTCCGAGCTCTTTTTTCAGTTCCGACTGCGAAGCTCCTGCCGGAGATTTCGCCAGAAACTCCATCAGAAGAATCGTTTTTTCCACTGCAGGGATTATATTGTTCATATTTGAACACCACATCTTATTATCTGAACATTTAAATTATAATCCATTCCGCGCTGTTTGTCAATCCTTCCGGGAAAAAATTTTTCAAATAATCCTGATTTTCCCTGTCATGCAGGAGGAACTCTTCCCGCGGCGTTGAAAATGTGTCAAGCAGCATGGGACTCTTTCTTCAAAAAACATGGAAATCACCGGGATTCCCGCAACAGCGCGCGCTGAGATGTTTTCCATACGCGACCTGGTTTCAGTACCACATTTTTCAGAATCATTTCACAGGTCGGAAAATCTCCAAACCAGAAATAATACTGCTCCAGCTGATTGACAGGAGTATGAAATGCAATGCCGTTGCAGGTCAACACAGGAGATTTTGCCGGAAGGAAAAGGTCCGTTCCAGCCGGAGGGGCTCCGCATTCGGGCAAGTCACCAGTCTGATAACGGAAATCCTTTTTCCCCACATTCGGGCGGTTATGCATCCACAAGGAGAATTCCGCCTCCTCATGCGCATTGTTTTTCAAGGAGATTGAACAGGTAATCTCCTTTAAGCCGTCTGAAAGATGATACTGTTTCCGTATCAGGAGCTCCTGAGGCTGATGTCTGGTCGTCCAGGAGAAGGTCAGCTGCAAGCCATCTCCCTTCGCCGAACATTCCTCAAACCGGTAACGGGCGAAAGCGTCCGGATTCGCGCGGCTGCTCTCCGGTTTCCAGAAAAAGTTCCGGAATAATCCGTCCCGATCAGGATCACTTCCCAGAACCATTTCCCGCAGGCGATCCTTCCAGGAAAGCACTGCGGCCCCGCAAAATCCGATTGTCAGAGAACGGTGACCGTTCCGGATGAAGATTTCCTCTCCGTTATTCCGGACCTGCCATTTTGCATTGGAAAACAAAGTACGGGCCTCGGGGATACCCGCCGGCTTCATCGGGAGCATTACCGCCGGATAACGCTCGACGGACTGCCTGTCCGCCAGCAGGAATACACGCGCATTTCCAGGCGGAATACGGAGATAGACATTGCTTCCGGGCGCATTGAGAATTCTGATCTTCCGAACGGGATCGATCAGAACGGAATCCTTTTCGATATTGTTGAAACGAAAACAGTGCCGTCCCATAATTCTTTGAAATAGCCATTTTTAGCACCCTATTTGAGGTTGTGTCGGTTGTTTTCTAAAATTACCCATTTCCGGTTTTTCCTTTCCGTTAAGTTGGATTATAGTTGTGCGAATCCTGGTAAATAT
>CASEFP010000168.1 GCA_949287225.1 uncultured Lentisphaeria bacterium | reverse complement strand
TGAGGGTGGAGGTCATTATTCTCCGTTTTGGGGTAAGAGGTCATAAAGATGCAGTGTGTTTCAAGTGCTTTTCTTTCTCTGGCAGAGGTCGCGTGACCTCCTGCAGCGGAGAATTTAGGGAGATTTTATGCGGATTTTGTCAGCAAACAGCCCTCTCTCCATTCTCTACAGAGAAAATTCAGCAAAAGCAGAAAAGTTGCAAATCCCTTTGACACAAGGGGTTTTACGCAAGAAATAAAAAAGTCCGAATCAGAGGTCTGACTCGGACGGAGAAATCGTAATGGGGTGGATGACGAGACTTGAACCCGCGACCTCCTGGGCCACAACCAGGCGCTCTAACCAACTGAGCTACAACCACCATATGTTTCAGGGCAATAAAATATCACCTTTTATGAATTTGTCAAGTAATCATTCGTTTTTATTTCAGAAAAGAATTAATAAAATTACCAGAACCTCAGCACTGCCTCAAATAGATTCTGTTTTCCATGTCTGACAATCCGGAAATTCAGAGCACTGTTCCGCTGCATGCCGCACTGGAAGAAGTGGATTCACACAGGAGCAGGGTCTGCCCCCTGCCGACAGGAATCCGCACTTTGCCGTCAGAGGCCGGACAGATCGCTCCAGTGATAAGATTGGTCAATGAAGCATTCGCTGTCCGAACCTGAAGTTCCGCATCTTCATCCGCCCGCAGCACAAAGCAGCCTCCGGCTCCATAACAGACCGCGGGACCTTCCACACGGGGAACAATCCCGATCAGCGAATAGAGCGAACGGAGCAATTCTGCCGGAAGCAGAGGAAAAGCGCTCCAGAGATCAAACCTTCCCTCGGAACGTCTCAGCAGGCAGCCCGGCAGTCCGGTGGATTCCACAAGACCGAGTACTTCTCCGCCGCTGCCCGTCAAGACCGGAGCATACACCGTATTCCAGTTTTCCACGGGACTCATGCTGTAAGGCAGCGGCAGTTTCTCCAGCAGTGGATGATCCTGGAATGTCACATAATTCGGCGCAATGACATCCGGCACGCTTCTGATGGAAAAGCCTGTCAGGATTTCCGAAGAGGCAAAATCAACCGACTCCGGGCTCACCGCTCCGGCCGGGCCGAACCAGATTGCCGATGCTCCATGCTTTTCAAGAAAACGCCGGATCCGGACGGCCTGTTCCGGATCGCACAGGAACTTGTCGCGGAAAATATAGAGTTTATATGGCTCTGTTGCAAAAAAATCATCCAGTACGATACTGTCGAACGGCACCCCGCCGCGAGGCAGTTCGCGAGTCAGAAAATCGAGAAAGTTGCGGTAATATCCGGTTGATCCCTCGCTGCAGGGTACACTTCCTGGATCAATGACAAGTGCGATTTCCGCCTGCGGGATCTTCCCGGATTCCGATGCGCAGATCTGTGCAAGACGACGGACTGTGGCGCGCACGTCATCATCCCGATACCAGTGTTTTCCAAAATCATAGAGCCAGAAACAGCCGGAACCTGTGGTCAGATTGTATCCGGTCTCAAAGAGAAACTGATCAAGGGAACTGGAGGATGCGGGGAAATAACAGTCCGTCGTGTATGCCGTCCGGACATCGCATTCGGCGATAAATGTCTTGCGGAGATTCACGGAACGTTCGGGCGCCTGTGAATACATCCCCTGTCCGCGGTTCCAGTAACCGTTCGGTGTGGAGACGAAATCCAGTTCCGGGATTTCCGCCAGTCCGAGCCCCTGAAGTGAAGACGGAATCTGGTGCAGCTGATAGGCTGAAACGCCGACAGGCATCAGACCTGTTCCGAAAGAGCCGGTTTTCAGTTCCGGATGGATTTGTTTCACCGCACGGGCGAAACATTGAACCGTTTCCAGCTGTGTTTTTGCATAACAAACGAAATAATCCAGCTGCCGTTGGTAAAATCGCGGTGAACGGAGCATTCCGTATTCCGTCCGCATGCGTTCCTCTTTCGAGGGCGGCATGATGGTATGGAATTCCTCACGGTTGCCGTAGCGTTCCATGAGATAGTTCCGGTATGCCGTGACCATCGGGCGGGAAAAATCGGCGTTGGCGAACTGCCCGTTGGTATAACTGCCGAACTGTCCCCACTCTCCGCAGGTGCCGTAGGCAAGCTGAATGCCCAGAATCTTCGACAGTCCGTAACGTTCCAGAAGATGTACCGCGCATGCCTCCAGCGCGCGGGAGGCATCATGCCGCCAGATCTCCGAGGCGATCGACGGATTGCGCACGGCATGATACATTTTATCCTCGTATTTCCAGAGTTTCTGGGTGGCTCTGTGGAATTTGAGCACGCGTGGAGGCGGACCGTCAAAGCGCAGCAGCTCCTCTTCATAACGCGCATCCCACCAGTCCGGAGTTGTCAGAAAGGTCCTCGGGAGGAGCCGGACATCGCCAGTGAGAGAAAGGATCTCGTCGGTCAATTCATCCAGAACATGGAAATCGAACGACCCGTCCTCCTGCCATGCCAGCACCAGGGGATACAGAAAAGAGAAATTTCTGACTCCGTCCGCATACATCTCCTTCAGCGCATCTTTCCATGGATAATCCTCGTAAGGGTCGAATGTATAGATCAGCCCTGTTCTGTTTTGCATCATGAAGTTTTCCTTCGTTCTGGTTTCTGTTTTCCCGGGAGAAGCCTGTATTCCGGATTTTGCGAATCATATAAAGAAAATGAATTCATCTCAGTTTTTCAGACGTTCAATGGAAATGTCTCGGATTTCGGCGGCGGCGTTTTCGGGAAGGTGAATGCCGATCAGAAAAAGAGCGATTTTAACGGCATTTTCCCGGATACTGATTTCCTTGCTGAAATCTTTCCATTGGCAATTCCTTTTCAGGCTGATCCCGTTATAAGTGATGGTTTGTCCCGAAGCATTGATCTGGCGGACAGCCACAAGGAATTCCCCATTGCCTAACTGCTGTGTTCTGATCTTGGCTTTCAGGCGGAAAAGTGCTTTGCCGACATTTTTGAACGGAAGGGTAACGACCGAGGTCTGCCATGCGTTGGCTTTTCCCCGGTCGGGACGGCCGATCATTTTATAAATGACACTACCGTTTTCGGTTCTTTTCGAGAGATAGCTGCGATTGACCGGAAATTCCGGGATGATTTTCTCCCCGGTTCCAGCACGTTCAAAGCGGATATAGGATGGTTTCCAGAGCCCGCCCTTGCCGGTCAGGTTTTCCACCAATACTGTGATCTGATTGCCGGAACCGAAGCGGACCGTGTCGGTAATGTCGTATTCCTGAGGATTTTCCCAGCTGTGAGGATCCAGTGCGGCATTGAACAGCAGTTCTCCGACCTGTTTGCCGTTGACCCAGCACCAGCCGGATTCGTCCATGGCGCCCAGGCGCAGGAGCACTCGCCATCCTCTACGGTCTGCTGGAATTGTCACTGAAGTGCGATACCAGGCAAAACGATAGTCGTTGACTCCCTGATCTTCAAGGAACATCCAGGTGGAACGCGGAATCCATCCATCATCCTGGAAATCGGGTTGGAAGTAGCCGCTCTCGCGTCCCTTCATGTCGGGATCCGAAATACTCTGCCATTTTTCAGGGAGGGAAACGGCATTGCTCAGATCAATATCCCGCAATGTCCATGCGACGCCTTCCAGTCTGCGCGGGGATTCGAAATAAGGAATATCTGCTACCGCAGGCATCAACGTTTTCCGATAAGCCTTGACTCGGGCCAGAGCCTTTTGGCGTTCCTGATTGCTGCTTGCGGGATCGGCGAACAGAGCGGAAGTTTCAGAACAGAGTCTGGCGTGTTTCAACCCCTGGAGCAGAAAGCGGACACGCTGTTCCGCTTTTGTATCGCCAGCACAGAGCCGGGCGGCCTCATCCAGCAGTTTTTCTGCGGGAGCGAACACTCCGGCGGGGAAAAAGCGGTGAGCCAGAGTTGCATAATGGAATCCATACAGGAACCATTTGCGGACCGATTCGGTTTCATGAATCCGGTTAAAAGCGGCGGCGTTGTCCATTGTGTATTTTTCCCAGTAGTCAAAATACTGTTTGACGACGGGCGCTGCTTTCCCGAATGCTTCGCAATATTCCGCCATCAGATGATCGACTACTTGTTCCGGATCGACCGCCAGGCGGGACATGACATAAAGATTGGGACCGATGGTGGCCCAGGAGTTGTTGGGGCCGTCCACATCCAGTCCCAGCATCCCGTTGCTCCAGGCAAGTTTGAACTGTTCAGCATACTGATGATAATAGAGCTCCGGCATGGCGTAGCTGCTCAAGAAGAAGTTGGGGCGCAGATAGAGGGAAGCGCCGGATTTTCCCCAGTTTTCAATTTCTTCATTGACCTTCCGCTGATATTCCGCAGTCCGCGGAAAGGGCAGATCGTCAACAAAACCGATGATGATGTTTTTATTGAGTCTGGTATGGCGCGGTGCGTAAACATAATTCATGTAGGCATAACCGCCGACTTGAACATCCGGATTGATTTTGGATGCCAGTTCCCATACGGCTTTATAGAAGCGGGCATAACGTTCCCCGACATTGCGATAGCCGGAATAATAAACGGTCGGCCAGCGTTGATCCTCGCCATCCCAGGAACGGCAGGTATCGCACATGCAGCGGCCGTGCGCATCGTTTTCCTTGGCATTGACCGCCAGATGCGGCGCCTTGGCGTTCCGCCAGTTGTCTACAATCTGCTGATGGAATTTCGGATTGGAGACACACATTCCCGCGTAACGGTCGCTGATGCGGTGTCCCCGGCTGTCCTGCTCAAAATAGTCGGGATGGGTTTTGCCATATCGCCGGTACCAGTCGATAAATGCATGACCCTGACTGGAACAGCCTGCAAACCGGATGTAACGCGACAGATCGGCACGCAGCAGACGGCGGTTCCAGCGCCAGTCGAATTTGCGGGCACTGGCAAATTGCAGTTTGGGCTTCACCCGCAGATCGTAACTGCCGGAACTGACCGTTGACTGCGGAGGGATTTCCTCTCCGAGTTCACTTGCCCACAGCCAGCGGACTTTCAAGTGGTCCTCTGCCCATTGATAAACCGCGTAGAGAGTTCCTGCAGCGGTTTGCAGGCGTTCGACTTTTCCGCGGGTGTCGCGTCCGGCAAGAAGCAAGGTGGTCGGAGTGGTCTTTATGCGGAAACCGCTCAAAGGCAGATCCTTCAAATCCGCTTTGGCCGCACGTCCCAGCAGAACCTGCTTTTTTCCCGAAGGAACTTCTCCGATACGCACGATCGGCAGATCCGCTCCGGATGCTTTTCTGATAATGTACTGCAATTCGGAAGCCGCGTAAGCTTCCATCGGCCACGCATCGGCAGGAAGGACAATGACCGCTTCGCTTTTGCCGTTTTTCACCAGATCCCAGCCGTGGAGCTGTGCTCCCGTGATGAGGCAGAATAGAATTAAGGACGTATATTTCAGCATATTTAGAATCTCCTTCTCCGTGGGAAATTAATAATGACAGTTTTCCGGAACCCAGAGATTTCCGGAAGAGGTTCTCCGGTACGCGACCAGGGATTTTCTTTCGATTTTACGAACTGAGCCGTCAACCCTGCTCCAGTTACTGCTGTTCCTGTGGTTGTTGACGGGAACGCCGGGGGCGGACAGGCCGTAATCAAAGGAGGTTCCCATGGTGTCACCGAACAGATATTCCTGTTTCCTGTCCCTCGGAGGCAGCCGGTTGGGACTGTTGCCGGTGGTGCCGTCCGGTGCACCCAGATACCAGAAATAACTGGAGACGCCGCTCAGACCGGCAGCCCTGATCATTGAGTGGGGACGCGCCGGACAATTCAGCTTATCATACCATTGATTGTTGCTGCCGGGGCGGACATACCCCGCAGTGACCAGCAGAATGATACCGGATTTTCCGTCATTGGATTGCCAGCGCGTGGGATAATTGGCCGAATACTGTTTCGGCAGCCAGTCCTTGTTGTCGGAGGCATACAGAAACAGTTGGATGCCGATCTGTTTCTGCAGGCTGGCACAGGAGGTCTCCTTGGCTTTTTCCCGGGCGTTGTTCAGGGCTGGAAGAAGCATGCTTGCCAGAATCGCAATGATCGCTATAACGATCAGGAGTTCGATCAATGTAAATCTATTTCTCAACGCTTTCTCCGTGCTTTCAGGCGGTATTCCATCGCGGAGTATTGGCAGTTTTCGCATGGGCCGGTGGTATTTTTTCCTGTAACTCATTCTCCTGCCTCCTTATTATTTGCTTCATTTCAATTTTATTATCTGACCGCATATGCGTACATTGCACACGGCCTGCAACGGTGTTTTATATTCCAGAAGCTGACGAACCGAAGCCCGCCCCATTTCTTCCAGATCCGGTTCATAAATTATCATGCGCGAGTCTTTCGGGATTTCCGGATACAAAATGCTGGGGCCTGCGGCGATTGTCGGACAAACGGAAAGAGCAGACCTGCAGCGGTGGAAAAAACGGGTTGCGGAAATGGCGTCCATGAAAAATACGGCATCCGCATGCCAATTCTTGCAGATGCGGATCAGATCGTGATAATTGCCCGATGTGCATACTTGAAAATCAAGCCCGTATTCCCGGCAGAATTCCTCGAAAAACTCAATGGATTCCGCTTCGTTGATTGTCGGTGCGAAAGACGAGAAATAGCTTGCCCGGAGGATTCTGCGGCAGTTGCAGCTGACAAAGGCATCAAGAATTGTTTTTACACAATGCCGGATGTCGCAGCGCACCGAAATATGTCCGGGCATGGACTCATTGATGAGTGATACACGTAATTTTGGAGTAAGAAGAAGCGAAATTACTTCAGGGAGCAGGCTCGGACCGAGAAAAAGCGAAAGCCCTTCGTCCGCTTTCAGCTGGCGCCGGGTATTGATGAACCCCTGCCGGTTCTCAAGAAGGTTTACATACTCAATGATATGCTCCAGTCCGTTCCGTGCGCATTCTTCGGCAATCCCCGCCATGATGCGCTCGCCGTGGATCGTTCCGGGGCCGATGGCGTTGCGTCCGCCGATGGTGACAACCCGCCGGAGAGGTGCAAATCCTTCCGGTTCAATCAGACGCGGGGCATGGATGATGAATCCCTGTCCCGGGCGGGCGGTCAGCAGTCCGAGTTTTTGCAGTTCACTCTGAACCCGGTGGGCCGTCATCGGGGAGAGATCATATTTCCGGCACAACTCCTGCCTGGAATACAGCGGAGACCCCGATTCCAGCGCCCCATTGTAGATCTGCATCACAAGCTCGTCAAGCACATGGCGGAATTTGCTGCGGTTTTCCTGAACTGTTGTCATGTTTTTTCTTATCCTGTATAGCCTGTATATATTATATGCCATGTCCTGGAAAAAAACAATACCTCAAATCAAAAAAAATTAAAATTTACTTTTTTATGCTCTGCAGAGGAATCAGATGCTTTCAACAGACGGGAAATCAGATTCGGAGGAGTTCTACACTCTTTTCAGGTGGTGTTGCCACATCCCGGTATCTGAAACAGGGTAATACATGATAACGGAATGCGGCATATAACGGAGGGGACGCTTCAGATTTCCGGAGGCGAAGTTTTAAGATGATCCAGAATCGCGCTGTTGTTTTTTTCCATTTCGGCGACGGAGTGAATCCGGTTTTCTCCGTTTCCCATTTTCCGGACCATCCGGTCGTTGATTGCGGGAATGAAGTGGATCAGATCCTTGTAACAATCCGGATTTGTTATCACATCGAAGTCTGTCTGGAAGTCGAACAGTTCCACATTTCCGTATGCAAGCAACTGTTCGGCGATGGCTTTCCGTGCGTTCAGGGCGGGACGAAGCAGTCCGGTGTCCGCGGCGGTTGCCAGATAGAAAATGGAATATGGCGGAAAGTAGAAAATGAAACGGATCCCGGGATTGCCGCGGACAGAATCAAGGATATTCTTCCGGAAACTGATCGGGAAATTCTCCTCCCTCACAACGGAATCCTGCGGACGGAAGCGGTTGTTGCGGAACTCCTTCCGCAGGCGCTCCACGCCGAACTTCCTCTGGTCGGCACGATAGTCTCCGGCAAACATCAGATCCGGATTGCGGTAATCTGCCCATGTTGATGTGGTTTTGAAAAGAATCCGGCGAATGTTTTTCAGGTATTCATTCCATAAATCATAGTTCCACCAGTAACAGCAGTCGAGAATTCCCGGTTTCTTATATAGAAAATCCGGCAGTTCTGTCTTGTGCTCGTCCGGCAGACGGAAGAAGGCGGGGATTTCCAGACTTTGAACCACGGTTTTCAGTTCCGTGCCGCGCGCTTCCCGCGCCAGATCGAAAAAAAGTTTTCCGGTAGCCCAGTAGCAGCCGGAGGCCGTGGCTTTGACCGGGGAAAGTTTCAGATGGGTCCGGAATTCTTTCAGATTGAAATTCTGCGAGGTGCTGCTGCCGATAACGACGGAATCATACTGTTTCTGCCGGAGGACGCCGGGGATAGTTTCATAGTCCATGATATAGAGCGAGGGTCCCAGGCGGACGCTGTAGCGCATGCACGGATCAATGGCAATCGTCACCAGCGCGGAAAGAATGAGAAATCCTGCAAAACTGAACAGAACCAGACGCACCCAGCGTCCGGGAGACAGTTCCGAACAGAAAAAGGCGGCCGCCGTCGGGGGGATGTGATTCCGCAGTGCCTGAAGCCGTAACTTGAAGAAAGAGATCATATTCCTCCGGGGATCAGAAATTGAAATAAATGAACGGGCTCAGGCGTGCCATGGAGAAGCAGGACGCCACCAGCAGGATTACGGTCACGATTGCGGTAAAGGCTGTCGGACGGAAGGATTGCCTGCACTCCAGCGCGTTGGGCAGAAACCAGACAATCGACAGTGCCAGCAAATACAGAACCAGCGTGTTGGTGGAGGGATCCAGAGGCCCCTTGAGCCATTCCGCCGGAGAAAAGCTGAACATTCCCCGGTAGATTTTCAGCGCCTGATCCGGGGTTTCCGCACGGAAGATCACCCAGGTCAGGACCAGAAAAAGGAAAGTCAGAATTCTTCCGCAGAACGGCGGAAGAGTCCGGACATTGAGCTCCCTGCGGACCCGGCAGAATGTGACGGCCGCACCGTGGAGCCCTCCCCATAGAATAAAGAGCCATCCCGCACCGTGCCAGAGTCCGCTCAGCAGAAAGGTGATCATCAGATTTATGCAGGTGCGGAACAGGCCGCACCGGCTTCCTCCGAGAGGATAATAGATGTATTCGGCAAGAAAACGGCCCAGCGTGATATGCCAGCGGTGCCAGAAGTCCCGGATGTCCGCGGCCTTGTAGGGGGAATTGAAATTCTGCGGAATCCGGATGTTGAACATCAGGCCCAGGCCGATCGCCATATCGCAATAGCCGCTGAAATCAAAATAGATCTGAAGCGTGTAGCCCACAGCGGCTCCCCAGGCGTCCACAGGGAGAACGGCTCCAGTGGAATTCCAGGCGGGATCAATGGTCCGGGCAATCAGATCAGCCAGCAGCAGTTTCTTGGCCAGTCCGATGGCAAACAACCAGAGACCTTCGGCAAAATGACCGGGATTCCAGTTCAGGTTTTTCCGGTCTTCAAATTGCGGGATCATTTCTCCCGGCAGAACGATCGGACCCGCCACCAGCTGCGGGAAAAACGACACAAAGAGTGCGTAGGTCAGCAGCGGGCAGCGCCGTGTGAAGTTCCCCTTGCAGATGTCCACCAGATAGGCAATCTGCTGAAAAGTGAAGAAACTGATTCCCAGCGGGAGCAGGATGTGAAGCAGGGGATAATCCGTGGCAAACAGGCGGTTCAGGTTGTCTAGGAAGAAATCCGCATATTTGAAATACCCCAGCAGGAGGAGATTGCCTGTCACAGCAAAGCCCGCCGTCAGGCGCCGGAGAATTTTCTTTTCCGCGGGAACTTCCAGGAGAAGCCATCCCCAGCTGTAGTTCCACAGAATCGAAAGAAGAAGCATCACTCCATAGGAATAATTGAACCATCCGTAAAAGATAAAACTTGCTGCCAGCAGAAACAAACGGCTCCAAATGGCGCTTTGCAGGCGGCCGAGGAGAAAGTAGCCCGTCAGGACGACCGGCAGGAAAAGCAGCAGAAAAGCATGAGATGAAAACAACATATTATGATCTCAATCAATTATTTTTTTCTGATAGCAGAACAAGGTAAGACCCTGTACAAAATATTTCACAAGCCTTGAGAAAACGACATCCGGCACATTCCCCTAAGAGTCTGAATTTCCGCATAAGATCAAATTCCGCGTTGCGAATCAACTTTGGAGCGTATGTTTCATTTTCCGACCTGGAGGCGCATCCCACCCGGATCAGGGCTTTCCATCTTTTGTTTTTCTTCAAATTCCGAAGGGAAAAACCAGACATGAAAAATAGCATTATTTTATTTTTTTTCAAGCGTTCGTAAAAAAAAACTCAGGTTTCTCCGTGCCTCGGCGTTGATGGATACGATAGTTCCCCGTTCTTTCGGAATCGGGGATTTTCTCTCCTTTTCTTTTTTCTGAGTCTTGAAAAAGCACGGTCAGACTGTAATGTATCCTTAATCAGAGAGAGGTATGTTCTTCTTTTGGGGAAGACGGACAGGCTTTTCTGCTCTCTTTTCGATGTGGATTCAGTTTTTTTAATTTTACCCATAATCACTAAGGAAAGGATTTGCGGAGATGGCGAAAATATCCGACAGTGTCTGCCTGAATCACCCCAATACCCCTGCGGTCACCCGCTGTGCGACCTGCGGCAAACCGGTCTGCGAAATCTGCGTTGTCCGGAAGAACGGTGCGGACTACTGTTCGCAGGTCTGCGCCTCCAATGCGGAGAAATCCGCCGGGCGGGTGAATTCGGTCATGGAAAGTAAAAAACGGGCAAACTCCAGGAACGGAATCCGTACACTGATCATTCTGATCATCCTTGCCGCAATTGCCGCCGCAGCCTATTATTTCTACTCGCAGAACAAGAGCGATGTCGATTCTTTCGTCAAAAAGACGGAAAAGCAGATCGGAAAACAGATTCGGCAGAATGCCGCCGAAACAAAAAAGAGTATTGAACAGGGGATTCCTTCCAGTTCGAAATACAAGGAAAATCGCGAGGGAACCGTCAACTCAGGCATGTGACCTGGTTTCCCCATCCACGTGCGGCATGACAGATGCGTGGAAATGCCCCGCAGATCTGGCTTGAAACCGGATCGCGGGGCGGGAAAACATTCTTTTCCTTCAAAAACATCTTTTCTCCTCTTTTTATTATATTTTATCATATCCCATTCATTTTGAAACAATAACAACCAAACAAACAGGGGGAACTTCAAACATGGAAGAATTCTTCAAAAACATCTGGCAGGTGATCGTGGAGAGCAATATTCTCCAGCTGATCGGGGCTCTGCTCTTTCTTCTGCTGGGCTGGCTCGTGGCAGTGCTGCTCTCCAACCGGACGGCATTTCTGCTCAAAAAATTCAGCGTCGGGAAAAAACTCTCCGGCTGCATTCCCGAGGACGGCGGAGACACCGGCGCAAGAATCGAGATTGTCATCAGCAGGATTGTCTTTTTCGTCATTCTGCTGATTACGATCCTCGGCTGTTTCAGCGTCCTGAAGCTCAATGAGGCTGCGCAGCCGATCAGCAGTTTCGTCGACAAGATCATCAATTACGCGGCGAACATCATCGGCGCCGCGCTTCTTGCGTTCATCGCATGGGTCGTGGCGACTGTGATCAAGTTTGCCTCCCTGAGTGTTTTCAAGGCCTTGAAGCTGGATGACAAGCTTGCGCCCCATCTGGAAAACACAAAATCCATCAGCCAGGTGACTGCCTCGACGATCTACTATGTCGTCTTTCTGCTCTTTCTTCCCGCGATTCTCCGCGCGCTCCGGATTGAAGGAATCACCGATTCCCTTGAGAAAATGATGACCAAGGTACTTGAGTTCATTCCGAACCTCATTGCCGCTGCCGTGATTCTCGTGCTCGGTCTGTTCATCGCGAAAATCGTCCGCAGGGCGGTTTCCGGACTTTCCATCGCGGCACGGATTGATGAACTCGGTTCTCAGGCCGGTTGCGGAAAAGTTTTCGGAGAAAAATCGACGCTCTCGCAGCTGCTCGGACTGGTCTCCTATGTGCTGGTGGCGATTCCGGTCATCATTTCCTCGCTGAGCGCACTCAAAATCGACGCCCTGACCGATTCGGTTTCCGGTTTCTTCAACATGATTCTCAATGCGACCGGCAATGTGATCGGCGCGGCGGTTCTTCTGTTCGCCGCCTTTCTGGTCGGCGGAATCATCAGCGGAATTGTCGTGCAGCTGCTGGACGGCTTCGGCTTCAACCGTCTCATTTCCGCCATCGGCGTCTGGAAGGAGAATGCCCCAGTGACGCCCGCGCAGGTCGCCGGGAAGCTGACGATGATCACGATCATGTTCCTTGCCGCGATCGCCGCGTGCAACATCCTTGAATTCACGGAGCTTGCCGGACTGCTCCGCCAGTTCCTGACCTTCGGCGGAAACATTCTGCTCGGAATCGTCGTCATGCTGATCGGCATTTTCCTGGCGAATGTGGCGTCCGATGCGGTCGGCAAGGGGGAGAACGGGAAGATCCTGCCGCTTGCCGTCAAGGTGATCGTGCTGATTTTCACCGGCGCGATTGCGCTGAACACGATGCAGATCGGCGGCGCGATTGTCACAACCGCCTTTACTATGGTAATCGGCGCCTTCTGTGTGGCCGGGGCAATCGCCTTCGGAATCGGCGGGCGTGAGCTTGCCGCCAGAAAACTCAACGAGTGGAATGACAAGTTCTCCAAAAAACAGTAAAACGCTGTTTCCCGGATAAAACAGGCTGCGCGCGGCGGATCGGAATGACTGGCCGCGCGCTTTTTTTGCGGGGAATCCGCCCTCCGGTGATTGAAAACATCGGAGTTTGCGCTATTGTGTCGGAAAAGGAATCAGATTGTCTGACGGTGGATCATGAGTGTGGAAAATGTGAAACGTTTTTATGCGGAACTTGCGCACAACGCGGAGCTGGAAAAAGAGGCGCTTTCTCTTCAGGCGAAATATGCGGATCAGGAGGCGGTCATTGATGCGTTCCTGCTTCTGGCGCGCGAACACGGTTTCCTGTTTACGGAACAGGATCTTGTCGCCTATCTTTACGAGAATGCGGAGGAAGTGCCGGGTTCCCGATGAACTATTACGAACAGCTTGGCATCGCGCCGGACAGCGATTTTACCGCAATCCGGAAGGCGTATTATCGCCGCGCGAAGCAGTGTCATCCGGATCTTTTCGGCAATGCGCCGGAGAAGGCGGAGGAGTTCAAGCGTCTGGTGATGATCTTCGACACGCTTTCCGATCCGGGCAAACGCCGCGCGTATGATGAAACGATTCTGATTGTCCGCGCATCCTCTATTGGCCCTGCGCAGTGGTCCGGCAGTTCGATCATGGATTCGGATGCGGATGATACGCTCGAGGAGCTGATCGTCGGCAACGAACCGCCGAAGGACACGCGTCTGACGACACTGTTTCTCGATCTGGAAAAGACCTTTGTCTTCATGACCTTCCGTGAAGCGAAAAACCTCTATGCCGCAAGAAAGTATAAAACGGCGGTGAAACTCTTTTCCTCGCTGGTTTCCATGGCGCCGTCGAATATTCTCTACCGTGTCTGGCTGGCACGCTCTCTGACGCGTGTCTGCGAATACCGCAAGGCGAAGGTGCACTACAATGCCGCGCTGATTCTCGGTTCCCGGCGTGTTCCCGCGCAGAGACTTTTTACCGTGCGGCGCGAGCTGGACGAGCTTTCCAGGCGCCGTGCTCCGCTTCTGCACCGGGTCCGGCGTTTTTTTCATCCTCCGGAGGAGACCATTCTGAAAATGCCGGATGAACAGATGATTGAGGATGCTTCGCGCATCATGGAACAGCTTCTGGACGAGGATGCGCGGAAGAGCCGCAGACGTCTTGGGGGAGGGTAGGGGGCGCAATGATCCGCTGCGCCCCCCCGGCCTGTTTTGCGGAGCTTATTCCGCCAGACGGTCGAGAACATCCTCGCAGTTGACCATTTTCTCAACCAGATCATTGAGCGAGTAATAGTAGTGGTTGCTTGCCTCGAATCCGATTCTGGAATCGCGCCGCGCGAGTTCATGGAGTTTGTGAACCATCGCGAGCTCCTCGTGAACAGTTGCCGCCATTGCCTTTTTGTCTCCGGCGCTGCGCTGACGGACGAAGCGGATCTGCAGATACGTGCTCCGCAGATGGCAGTACGCCGCCTCCGCCATGATCCGGAGTTCCTTATACCCTTCACGATCCGACTGGAGGAGTTCTTTCTCAAGCGCGTCCAGCTGTTCAAGCGCTTTTTTCCATCCGCTGGTCACTTTCCGGAACTGTTCTTCAAAGATCTCCTCCGGGTAGATATCCCGCCAAGATTTGAGGTCGTCATAAGGGAACCCGATCATGGTTGCACGATAGTTGGTTTCCTTCAGATAGAGCAGATTCATCGAGCCGTAATTCATCGGTCCGACGTAGATGACGGGGCAGCTGAAGGGAAATTCCCGGAACGCATTGCTGAGAGCGCGCCAGACTTCGCAGATTTTTCCCGCGATATTCACGGAGAATTTATCGGCGGCGAGCTCCTCGACATTTTTATAAAGCAGTTCGAGATTGCCTCCGGGATAGCCGCCGAGCGTCCAGCTGAGCATCAACCCGTCCACGCCGAGACGGGAAAGGTTGTCCAGATGCTCCTGCAGCAGATAAGGCACCGGGATGTAGGGGATTGCCGAAAGTTCCCAGGAGTTGTTCAGCTGGATTTTTGCCACGGTCTTGAGACCGCGTGCCTTTGCGTGGCGCCAGGCTTCCTCCGCTTCCGGACTCGGGCCGACCTGCGAAATGGAATAATCCACCACATGGCCTTTGATTCCGCCGGCATTGGTTTCCTTGCCCCATTCGCTGATGCTGATGAACCAGACGTTCCGCGGAAGAAGATCAATAACCTTCTTTTTGAAGGGTGCGTTGCATTTATCTTCCTTCCCTTCGCGCCACGCCCAGTCGGAAACCAGCACTTCGGCTTTCGGCGCGGCTGCGTGAATTCCCCGCTCCGCGGCGGCGACCACCTCTGCAATCAGTTCGGCGGGATCGCGGTTGCAACAGAAGGGACATGCCTTTTTATTGAATGCATAGTTGCAGTGGGTCGGGTTTTCCGACATCGTGATCAGGAAGGCTCCCGCCAGCTTCGGCGCCGCCTTGAATACAGCGGCACAGGCCTCTTCCAGCCATTCCAACGGCTTTCTGCGGCTGGTGCAGTTGGTCCGCATGTTGTTGCGGGGCACGTCAATTCCCGCCCAGTCCGGATTTTTTTCATAAAACGCATAGGGCATTCCGCGCGGTTCGTTGAGATACAGGTAAATCCCGACCCCGTATTTTGCGCAGCGTTCCGTGAGCAGCGCCAGATTCCGCAGACGCGTTTCATATCCGGCGGAAAACTCCTCCGAGCCTTTGACCGGATGGAGCAGATACAGAAGCGCATGCATCCAGACGCCTTTGATTCCCAGCGACGCATACTGCGCCAGCAGGTTTTCCGGAATCGGATCGCGTTTTTCCATGTCCAGAAAGATATCGCCGCAGCTTGCCGCATAGGAGTGAATGAAATTCAGCTCAAATTTCTCCGCCCCGCCGGAGAATTCACGCATTTTGTATTTTTCCGCGAAGGCAAAGGGCTGTTCGAGATATTCCATGCCGGATTCCTCCGGAATGTGCTTCCGGACCCGTTTCCGGAAACGTTCCGTCGCCTGTTCCTGTTCCGGTGTCAGCGGAGCGTATTTCACCTCCGTGCAGTCCGGCTTGAGCGCGCCGAGCTTTCCCCAGCAGAAATCCTCTTCCTTGAGCGTATAGGCGAGCTGTTCCGCCGTCCAGCCCAGAAGCTGAAGCATCTGGCGGTAGTTCAGTATGTGCCAGTTCTCGCGGATAATGGTCAGATAACCGTGCGAGAGCCATTTCGGATTGACCATGCGCTGCGGAGGCAGGCCGAGCGCTGCCGCCGCTTCACGGACGGTTGCGACCGGACATTGCAGGACTTCCGCCAGTTTCTCTTCCGGAAAATAGGAATGATTTCTCCATAAAAACGCCTGCCAGGCTGTTGGAAAATGTTCAAAGCGGAGAGGCGCCGGTGCGCTTCCCATTGGCAAATCGCTGACCACCATATAAAGGGCTCCTTTTATTGGTTTTGAAAAAGCGGCGACCGTTTGGGCCGTTATAATATCGCAAAAAAGTGAAAAGTCAAGTATTTTCTTATGTTATATTTAACAATATTATGTTATATTAATTACAGGCTCTTTTCGAAATATATGGTTTCATCTGTTATCCTGCAGAACGTATACGGGCGGAATGCGGGAAAAAGATTCCTTGTATTCAGCGGTATTCGGGTTTGTCGCTCCGGAAGGGGACGGCCGGGAATCCGTCACGGTTGCAGAGATTGACGTCCCCGCGGTACTGAACCCATGCGTAGCGGACGCCGACGGGCTCTTTCACACTCTCCGAGGAAACCACCACCGTGTCACCGTCAATGACCGCGTCCGCCCAGACATATCTGCCGTCTTTTCCCGCTATGGCGAACGCTCCCGGCGCCTTGCCGTCCTTTGTGGTGAGTCCTTTCCCGACATTTCGGAAGAAAACGCGGATTTTTCCGCCTTCCGCTTTCATGCCTGCATACACCGGTCCCTGTGAAGCGTGATCGGCATGATAAGCGACGCGTTCGGCCTCCTTCGCAAGACGGTATCCGACAGTCTGCTTGTCCGCCGGATGGATGTCGGAGTGATCCCCGACGTCCATCGCGACCGCCATTCCGGTGAAGGGCAAGTTGCACATTTCCGCCTGGATTTCACGTGTCAGCGCGTAGGGAACGCTTTCCATCGGCGCCTTCTTTTTCCAGTAATCGTCGGGAAGGCGGGTGACGGGGGTGTGTTTTTCAAAGCCGGCGAGCTGCACGAGCAGGAACGGCATTTCGGGATTGTTCCATTGACGGCGCCAGTCTTGGATCAGCAGTTTGTGCAGCGGATAATAGTCCATGCTTCCTGCGTTGGAGCATCCCTGATACCAGATGATCCCGCGGATCGGATAACGCGTCCACGGCGCGATCATCGAATTGAAAAGCGTCGCGGGAAAGCTCGGGCTTTTCAGGTTCTGGTGATGGGCGGGGAGAACCGGGCGCGGCCCGATTTTTTTCGGGTCAACCGCGAATTCCAGTTTGAATTTCCAGCCTTCTGCAATGGAAATTTTCTCTCCGGAACCCTTGACTTCCAGATAACCGGGGCTTCTGAATCCGCCTCCGCTGAAGTGGTCAATGGCGCGGACTGCGATCCCGTTTTTTCCCGCCTTCACCAGTTTTCCGGGGATGGGATAGACGCGTTGTGCCGTCCAGTAACCGGGTGTCCGGGTGTCGGTCCGCCCGATCTGCACACCGTTGAAGAAGGTTTCGTCACAGTCGTCGACGACGCCCAGATGGAGGATCATGTCGCGTCCGGCGAGAGACGGGGGAATCTCAACGCTGTGGCGGTACCAGCCGACGCCGTCGATATTGTCCGGAAACGGAGCGGGTTTCTTCGAGGCGCTCCAGGCGGAATCGTCGTAAGAGGGCTGTTTCCATGCCTGTGCCTCCCGGCTCCGTGCGGGATCGGACTGGAGGAAACGTTCCGTCCAGCGGTCCATCTCGCGCTGCACCTTTTCCTGTGACTTGCGGAGGCGCTCCTTCTGTTCCGGGGAGGGGGCTTTTGCAAAGCGGATTGCTTCGATTTCATGCCGGTTCGCCTTTTCGTAGGCGGATTCGGAAATCCACGGTTCGATCGGGGTGCCGCCCCAGGATGCGTGGATCAGTCCGACCGGGACGCCGAGATCCTTCTGCAGCTGCCGCCCGAAGAAGTAAGCGGCAGCCGAAAACAGCCTGACGCTTTCCGGTGTGCAGGCCTGCCAGGAACCGCCCGGCACATCCGGAAGGATTTTACCCGGCGAGACAATGCGTTTCACTTCAAAAAGCCGGAGCTGCGGATGGTTGGCGTTTTTCACTTCCTTATCGCTGTTCCGGACCTGCCAGAATCGCCCGCCTTTCACGGGCATCTGCATGTTGGACTGTCCGGAACAGAGCCAGACCTCGCCGATGAGAATATCATCGAGACGGATGATTTTTGATTTGTCGCATCCTTCGACGAGCAGCTCATAGGGGCCGCCTGCTTCCATCGCGGGGAATTCCGCGATCCATTCGCCGTTTTTATCCGCCGTCGCTTCCTGTGTTTTCCCGTTGAAGTGAACCAGAACACATCTGGAGGCTTCCGCCGTGCCGGAAATTCTGAGCGGTTCCCGCCGCTGCAGTACCATATGGGAGGAGAATATCCTGTGCAGGGTGAACGTTTCCGCCCGTTCTTTTTCAGAATGTGTGGTGGTTGTGCAGGCTGCGAGGCAGACAAGCAGCGCGATTGCCGTAAAAAGCGGGAATGGGTATTTCATATTTCCTGTCCAGATTGTTGTGGCGTTTTTCCTGATCGGATGACGCTGCCGCATGTCCGGAAGTTTTCGGACTCAACTTGCAGACGTCGGGATTTCAGCGGCAGTGCCCGCCGTGTCCGGCGCATTTTCTACGGTGGTGTCCCGTGGAGGGTGCCGCGGAAGTGTCTGTGACATTATGGCAGCGCAGTTCCGGACAGCGGCGCGACTCCGCGCAGAGATGGGAGAACATCTGATCCGTGTTTTCCTGATTCGAAAGTCTGATCAGATTGTCCTGCGCGGTCACGATCCGGTTCCGGCAGGCATTCCGGTGTCGGTTGCAGTTTTCCGCACAGACCCATCCAGCATTGCGGCAGGCGGCGGCGCGTCCGGCTTTGCAGTCCGTACAATTTCCACAGGGGGTGACCGTGCCGCGGAGTCCGACGCAGTCTCCTGCGTGAAAACCGGAAGCGTTTTTTCCCGCGCATACGACCCGCCCGAGAATCTCCTGCACATAACAATCCTTCCCGGACCGGTGTGCATCCGGACATATCCGGGTCCGGATGACTTCAATCTGCACGTCCTGTTCTCCCACGGCTTTCGCGGCGTCCTCCGCCGAGGAAAAGACTGTGCCGGACGCGGAAGCGTCTCCCGCCGCGCAGAGCGCCAGCGCCGCGAGACCCGCGCAGACAATACAGGAAAATGTCAGCAGATGTTTTTTCATATGTTGCAGCCCCTTTCTGAAATCTTCTGTCTTTGAAATCTTCATCATTAATTATATCATGAAAAAAAGGAAAATCAAGCCGGGGGAAAACTGCGCTTTCCCTCAGCGGCGGCGGACCCGGCTGACCAGATAGCGGATGCGTTCTTTGAGCGGAACTTCCGGCAGAGTCACGCCGCTTTTCTCCCGGTAACGGTCCGCAAGAGCTTCTGTAAGATTCTCCAGCGCGGATGGTTCCATCTGTTCTCCGCGTGCTGCGTATACCCTGGCGCAGGAGGAGATCAGGCGTGCCAGCTCTCTGGTTCGAAGCGATCCGGGGATTCCTCCGGAGAAGAGTTTGACGGAGTCCAGGTCAATGACCCCGTAGGTGCCGTTCAGAAAGTAGAGATTGCGCAGACTCAGGTCGCCGTGATAAATGCCTGCCGCGTGCATTTTCGCCAGCAGGGGAATTGCTTCCGCTGCCAGTTCGGGTTTTTGGTTGAGAAAAACGGCGTCGGCGGGGAGCGCTTCCGTGATCAGGTAGTAGCGCGAGGCGAGACAGACCCGCGGAGTGGCGATTCCCGCTTCCCGGAGCCGGATTGCGGAAGCAAGACACTCATACGAGCGCGGCATCTGGAAGGTGCGCTTGAGCGTCCGCCACAGTCCGCGCCGGTTGTAGCGCTTGACGAAGAGTCCATGTGCGCAGCCGGAGGTCGTTGTATTGGAATCCTTGATGATCGAGCATTTCGACAGTTCGAAAGCCGGATCGGCGGAAAAGCCGCGCAGTACGAAACGGCCCTTGGCGAAAAGATATTCTCCTCCGCTTCTCCGGCAGTCCATCAAGGTTGTAAGCAGTTCGCGCAGCATGAATGGTTCCGATCGCTGGTGTTTTTCCGTTTTTGAATAAATAAAATAGCATAAAATCGCGATTTTTTCCAATCAGACGTTAGATTTTTTCAAAAACCATGCCATTAGTACAGCTTTCGGAACAATGAAATGAGTAAGGAGTTTATTTTGAAAGTGCCGCCGACCCGCTGTCTCACCGCTTCCGCTGAAACGGAACCCTCCTGCCTTCACTCCTGGACAAGGGTTTCCGATGAGTTCCGGGACGCCTTCCGCTGGTTTCTGGAACATCCGGATTTTCCCGCGGAAGTGCTCTGGAACACCCGCAGCAAATCCGTCTGCCGTGCACAGTGCCCGGGGGAACTTTATTCCGGTGATGTTGTGATCAAGTCATATTACGAGCAGCGTTTTCTGCGTTATTTCCTGCGTCCGTCGCTTGCCTGCCGGGAGGCGGAGGGATTCCTGACCGTCCGGAAGTTCGGCATTCCGACCGCCGAGGTGCTCGCCTACGGAGAGAACCGAAGCGTCTGGTGGCTGAGTTCGAGTTTCATGATCACGCGTTATGTTCCCGATACCCGCAACGGCGCGTATTTCTGTCGCGGAAACGGCCCCGGATACGGAAGCGCGGATCAGATGGTTTTCTGTTTGAAGCTCATGGAGATGCTGGCGACCCTTCACCGGAACGGCTTCTGTCACGAGGGGACGCATCCGCGCAACTTCCTCTGGAGCGGCACAGGAGAGGGGATGCGGATCGTCTGGATTGATCTGGCCTCGGTGAAATCGCATCCTGATCCGACGCTGTTCAAGCAGAAGGTCATCGCCGATCTGAAGGCGTTTTTCCGACCGCTGGGGCTTTCCCGGGAGCAGACGCTTGAGGTGCTCCGGAAATATGAGTCGTGCAATCCTCCTTACAGCGGAGCCTCCTTCGAGAATTCCTTTCGGTAAAGTTTCCGCGCCGCTTTCCTGACATCTTCGTAAAAACGCCTGCGTCCGGCGAGTTCCTCGCGCAGCGGGCGGTTTCCGTAGGCACGGATGAAACGCAGAATGTCGCGGGCGGTGATTCCCGTGTCCATCGAGGAGAAGAAGAGTCCCGCGACGTCCTTGACCAGATAACGGTAAGGCACGCGCGCGCGGATCTGGGCGCGGTGGAGGTCGATCACGTGAAGCGTCGGATCCGGCGAGGCGGCGGTCTCCTTCTTCAGAAGAAAATGGCAGATGTAGCAGTCCCGGTGGTTGAGACCGCTCCGGTGCATTTTTCCGGTCATTGCGCCGAGTTTGCGGATCAGGGCCGCCTTGCAGGGGAAGTCCGGCGGACTTTTCTGCCAGTCCCGGCAGAAGTCTTCGAGACTGACGACGCCGGTCAGTTCCTCCGTGATCAGGAACGACTGGAGATGCGCCGGATTGCGCCCGCGCAGACCATAGGCGCATGGCGTCATCGTATCAATCCCGAGTTTCTTCAGATGCAGCAGCGCACGGTATTCGTTGTCCGCGCCGAGAACCGGGCGCTTGAACTGGAGGAGGTTCTTCCAGATTTCCCCCCAGCCGCATCCGTGGTGAAGCTTTGCGAAATATCCCTTTCCCCCTGCTTCAAAACGGAAGGTGTGGCGGCTTTTGACCTTCCGGAAACTCTCCCCGTCCAGGCGGAAGGCCTCTTCAAACGGATCGGCGTCCGCCCAGAGTTCTTTGAACGGGGAATGCAGCACTACTTCGCACATGGGAAATTCTCCTCGATGAAATCAACCGCACAGCGCGTCCGGTTGTGCAGATTGAGTCCGGCGGCGTAGGAGAGCGTCGCGTGTTTCATCTCCTCCAGAAGCGCGGGAGAAAGCGCCAGCTCCTCAAGCATATGGTTCAGGTCGTTCTGCGCGAAGGGTTCCGGGAGGACCGCGCCGCCGCTCTCCGCGGTGAAGGAGGCATATCCGCAGAGCTCCGTGCAGATGGCGGGCAGCCCCGCCGCGATTGCTTCGATCAGGACGCTTCCGGCGGAACGCGCGCGCGCCGGGCAGAGCAGCAGGTCGCCGGAAAACATCAGGTTTCCGATGTCGTCGCGCCAGGAGGTAAACGTGGTGTGTTTCTCCAGTTTCAGCCTGCGCGCCAGACGGTCGAAACGGCCTTTCGAGACGTCGTTCCCGACGATGAGCAAGTGACAGTGCGCGGCGAGTTCCTCGGGCAGCGCCGCAAGCGCCTGAAGGGTCCGGTCCACCCCCTGATCCGTGAAATTGCATGCGATCTGAAGCAGGAGTAGCGTGTCTTCCTCCAAGTGGAATTCCGCGCGGATCTTTGCCCGGATAGCCTCGATTTTTCTGTGGTCTTCGGGACGCCTTCGGTCCTCGGAGATGCCCGGCGGCAGAAGATGAAAGTGATCCTCGGGCGTATGGTAGACGCGGATGAATTCGTATTTCTGCGATTCTGTCAGATGGAGGATTTTCGTCTTCGACCGGGGCGAAAAGACCTCGCGCTCCTGTTTCTGCTCAATCCGATAGTGCGGGGAGAAAAGTTTATGCAGGATTGTCGGTTTCGGCTGTTCGATGGGGAAGGAATCGTTTCCTGCAAAATAAACATCCAGTCCCCGCATCGGCTGGAACCCGATGACCGCGTCGAATTTTCTACGTGCGAATTTCCGGAATGCCCGGAGTTCGAAATCAGCGATTCTTTCGCTCCGCGTCAATCCGCGGGGTTTGAGGATTTCCAGATTGGAAAGCGGAATCCGCGGACCCTGCCATTCGCCCGCGAAAATCGTGACCTTGTGTCCGCGCGTAAGACATTCGCGGACCATTTTTTCCATTTCCCGCTGGACGCCGCCGTGCGGAAAATATCGATAGATGACAAACGCTGCATTCATGCAAAACTCCCGATCATTCGGCAATATACCGCCATCGGAGGATTTCGCAAGAAAAAAGAGTAAATTTTTCCAGGGAAGAATTGCCTCGCGGGAGAAAACGCTTTCCTCTCATCCGTGGTGGACGGCGGCGACTGATTCCGATCGGAATAATGTACCGTGAGGAAATGCGTGACGTGGCATTTCGCTTTCCGGTGTTTGCATGGTGCAGTCAGAAGCCCTTTTCCCAAGATACGTTTTGATGTCCTGAGAGTTTTTAATGATCTGCCCCGCAAGCCTATTTTTCCGGACAGAAATGTGCTGTGCGCAGCTTAGCTTCCCCGCGGACACCCGCTGTTTTCACAAATGGAATACAGAGAAGTTTTTTCTTGGATGTTCAGATGGCGTGAATGAATTGTTGTTTATAAATTCAATATTAACTAAATATGTGGTTTATAAAAACGGATCCCGCTTCGTTTTTCCGCTATTTCTGGAATGTTGCAGCAGGGAAACAGAAAAACACTCCGTTTAAATTGACCGAATGTGATCAGAAATCCTTTTTCCGGAATGGCTGCGCTGCGTATGAGTTTTCTCTTGTCTGTCGGGGGGATCTCTGCATTGTGGACAATGACGGATCCGGGGAAGACGGATCACTTTCCGCGCTTTTTTTGTTTCCGCATTTGCAAAAAAGGCTTTTCCACGGTAAATTTCCGGAGAACAAACTGATTCAACTGGAGAATACGGATATGAAGGATTATTCCAAGGTCAAGGCCCTGATCATTACCGGTGTGGGACTCAACTGTGAAAAAGAAACGGCGGCCGCGTTCGAATCCGCGGGCGCGACACCCGAACAGATTCATCTCAATGATCTGCTTAACGGCAGAAGAAAACTCGACGAGTTTCATATTCTCGCGTTCATCGGCGGATTTGCGTTCGGCGACCACCTCGGCTCCGGCACGGTTTTTGCCAACCGCCTGAAATTCCGTCTCAGCGAGGACATTCACGCCTTTGTCAAGGCAGGAAAACTTGTCATCGGGATCTGCAACGGCTTCCAGACTCTGACGCGCCTCGGGCTCGCGCCAGCGCTTGACGGAAAATATTTCGAGCAGCAGGCCGCGCTGACGCACAACGATTCCGGCGTCTTCCGTGATGACTGGGTCACGCTGCGCGCCAATGAAAAAAGTCCCTGTGTGTTCACGCGGGGCATTGATCTGATCCGGCTGCCGGTTCGTCACGGAGAAGGCAAGTTCGTCGCCGACGAGGATGTCATTGCCCGGATTGAGAAAGAGAATCTCGTTGCGCTGCGTTATGCCTCTGCGGACGGCACGCCCGCAAAGGGGTTCCCGGAAAACCCGAACGGCTCCATCCATGACATTGCCGGAATCTGCGATCCAACCGGACGTATTTTCGGTCTCATGCCGCACCCCGAAGCATTCCTCTCCCCCTTCAACGCCCCCGACTGGCAGGCTCGGAAACTGGAAGGAACACTTCCTGAATGGGGCGAAGGAAAAGTGATTTTTGATAATGCGGTTCGATTCGCCGCAGAAAATCTGCTCTGATTTTCGCTTGCTTTTCATTCTCCCGCGATACGCCTGTCCTCTGAAACAAGAGTGTACGCGGGAGTTTCTTGTTCCCGGGCGGATTTTTTCTTTTCCCACGTTGCTTTTTCCCGAATTCATGCTATTTTCCTTTTTGTAAACAGTTGAATTTACGAACACCAACCAATTTAAGGAGAATCTCATGAGAGACAAACTGAGAATCGCGTCGGCTCTCGGGCTGACGGCATTGACCGCATTCTTCCTGAGCGCATGCTGCTGCGGCTGCTGCACCGCGGTGGAATGTCCGAAACAAGAGGCGGAAGCGCCCGCGGCACAGACAAAGAAAGCGGAAGTTCCGGCTCCACAGGCAAAGAAGGCGGAAGCGCCCGCGAAAACCGTGAAAACTGCGGGAAAAGCCAAACCGGCGCGCCCGGCTTATGAAAGCTATCGTCTCCGGGTTGTTCCCGTTCAGAAAAAGAATGTATACAAGGCCGGCGAAAAAATCGCATTTCGCATTACACTGATCGACAAGGCGAAACAGCCTGTGGTCGGACAGAAGATCGGTTATGCGGTTTCTTCCGGCGACGGGAAACTGCAGAAGAACATCATTACGACGACCGACGGAAAACCGATTGTCTGCGAAGCTTCGCTTGACGCCCCCGGCTGGATTCAGGTTCGCGCCACCCTTCTGGATGAAAACGGCAAACCGCTTATGAAACGGAAAAAAGCTATTTTCGCAGGAGCGGGAGCCATGGTTGAACCGGAAAAAATCAAGGCAGGATGCGACGAACCGGCCGATTTCAAGAAATTCTGGGACAATCAGAAAGCTTCTCTTGCAAAATTTCCCGTGAAGGCGGATCGCACGGAAGTGCCCTTGAAAGGGAAACAGGCTTCCAGATTCAAATGCTATGACGTCAAGGTGGACTGCGTGGACAATGTTCCCGTCTCCGGCTATCTGACAATGCCTGTCGGAGCCAAACCCAAAAGCCTTCCCGCGGTTGTCTCCTATCATGGTGCCGGGGTCTACTCTGCGAACAAACCTTTCCGGAACAACGCGATCTCCTTTGACGTCAATGCGCACGGCATTCTGAACGGTCAGCCGAAAGAGTATTATACCAATTTACATACCAATGAATTGCGCGCTTATTACCACAAGGACAAAAACGACCGCGAGAAGTTCTATTTCAGGGACATGTATCTGCGTGTTCTCCGGGCTCTTGATTATGTCAAGACGCTGCCCGAATGGGATGGAAAAAATCTGATTGTCGTTGGGTCCAGCCAGGGCGGTGCCCAGGCGATTGTCGCAGCGGCGCTTGATCTGCAGGTTTCACTCTGTCTGACCGGCGTTCCCGCGATGAGCGACCATTCCGGCAATCTGCTCGGCCGCCAGTCCGGCTGGCCGCGTCTTTTCGCTGCGAAAAACGGGAAGCCTGTGGATCCCAAGGTTGCCGAAGTGTCGAAATACTATGACAACGTCAATTTTGCAAAATACATCAAGGCTCCTGTATACATGACGGTCGGCATGATTGACATGACCTGTGTTCCCACTTCCGTGTATGCCGTATTCAACAATATTCCGGCGGGAACGGAAAAGCATATGACGATCTTTCCGACGGAAGGGCATGTCGGAAAGAATCCATCCGGGAACAGGGCACTCAACAAGATTCTGCGGCCTGCTCCGGGAAAATGAAAAATCCGGACTGATTTCCGGAAAGGAGGCTTCCGTTTCGGAGCCTCCTTTTTTATGTGTCCACGGGATAAAAAAAACGGCGCCCTTTCAAAAATAAGCGCCGTTTTTTCATTATGGAACAATATTTATCAGAGAGGCACCACCTCGTCCGCCTGCAGCCCCTTGGCTCCGTTTGTGACTACGAATTCGACTTCCTGACCCTCTTTTACTGTGCGGTATCCGTCCATCTTGATGGAACTGTAATGCAGAAAGATGTCATCCCCCTGCGCACGTTCGATGAAACCGTACCCTTTTGAGTTGTTGAACCACTTGACCTTCCCTTTTTCTTTTTCAGCCATCTTGCACCACCATAGCTTTGTTACTTGTGTTACTTGTCTGAAACGGCACCCAAACCGTTTTCGAACTGCTATACATTATCCACAAAAAAACAGTTTTGAAAAGGGGTAAATCTGAAAAAAATTAAAAAAAATTGATTTTTTGTAAATTGTTGTCCCTCCGGGAAGGTGGCATCTCGCTTTCCCTGCATGGAAAAAGAGCCGCTGCGGTGTGTTTTACATCATTTTCTTTCTTTCTTTTCGTTGAAATTCTGCAATCCTCCATTATTGTACATTATTTTATTTCCCGTTCGTCTGACGATGTGATGCGGGAGTGAACTTTTTTATCGAAAAGAGGTATTATGGCTTCAAAAAAGATCAAAATCGGAATCGCCGGAATCGGTCGTGCCGGCTGGGGAATGCATTGCCCAGAGCTGGATCATTACAAGGATTTGTATGAAATCGCCGCAGCGTGCGACATCGAACAGGACCGCCTCGACGAGATGACTCGCCGTTATCCGAAATGCCGTACTTATTTGAAATACGCCGATCTGCTCAAGGACCCGGATGTTGAGCTTGTGACGGTTGCGGTCCGCTCGCCGGATCATACTGAATTTGCATTGGAGGCGCTGAAAGCCGGGAAATATGTCTTTCTGGAGAAACCCATCGCGCTGAATTACGCGGATGCAAAACGCCTTGTCGCGGCCTCGAAGAAATATCCCGGAAAACTCTACTGCCGCCACAACCGCCGTTTTGAGCAGTCCTTCAAACACGTTTTTGAGATCATCCGCTCTGGAATTCTGGGCGATGTCTATGAAATCCGCAACACCGTGAACAGCTATCAGCGCCGCGACGACTGGCAGGCTATCATCGAGTGCGGCGGCGGACAGCTGAACAACTGGGGGCCTCATATCATCGACCACATGCTTCAGATGCTCGAGTCTCCCGTTGCGGAGGTCTGGAGCGATCTCAAGAAGGTGACCGCCGTCGGCGATGCCGAGGATCATGTCCGGATTATCCTCAAGGGGGAAAACGGTCGTCTTGCCGAAGTTGAGATCAGCGGCGGCGTCGCAATTCCCGGCCCCTCTTACGTCGTTCATGGCACGCGCGGAACTCTGATCTGCGAAAACGGCGACATCCGTCTGAAATATCTGGATCCGAAGCAGAAGCTGGAAAAGATCACCGCGAGCAAGGCCTCTCCGCCGATCACCGGTTCCTTCGGACGGCAGGACGCATTCAAATGGATCCGCAAGACCATCATGGTCGAAGCCTCCAATCCCGACTCCGAGTATGATATTTACAAATATGTTTACAACTCCATCCGGAAAGGGGAGAAATTCCCCGTCACGATCGAACAGGCCGCGGAAGTCGTCCGCATCACTGAAATCGTGAAAAACAGATCTGAATTCAAAATGCCGGAAGGCAATCAAACAAAAAAAGCAGCAAGGAAAGGTTCAAGCAAGAAATGAGACCCCTGACAATTTTTTCCGGTCAGTGGACGGATATGCCCCTGATGACATTCGCCAAAAAAGCGGCATCGTGGGGATACGAAGGCATTGAAGTGGCGTGCGGCGCACATCTTGACCCGGTAAAGGCCGCGAAAAGCAAGAAATACTGCAAGGAGATTCTGGATACGCTCAAGGTCAACAACCTGAATCTCTACGCGATCAGCAACCATCTTGCCGGACAGCTTGTCTGCGATCCGGATGATGATTTCCGCACCGACATTTTCGCCCCGAAAAAACTTGCCGGAAAGATGAACGAAAAACGCAAATGGGCGGTAGAACAGATGAAATACACGGCGAAAGCCGCAGAAAATCTCGGTGTCGAGATCGTCACCGGATTCACCGGTTCTCCGATCTGGCATATGCTTTACAGTTTTCCGCCCGTGCCGAAAAAGACGATTGATGAAGGATTCGATTTCGTTGCCGAAATGTGGCACCCGATTCTCGATGCGTTTGAGGATCACGGCGTGAAATTCGCGCTTGAGGTCCATCCGACTGAGATCGCTTTTGATATTGTGACCGCGAAACGCACACTTGAAACCCTGGATTACCGTGAAGAATTCGGGTTCAATTTCGATCCCAGTCACCTGTTCTGGCAGATGGTCGATCCCGTCCGTTTCATCAAGGAGTTCCCGGACCGCATTTTTCATGTGCACATCAAGGACGCCGCTCTGACGCTTGACGGGCGTTCCGGCATTCTTGCTTCGCACCTGGATTTCGGACAGCCCGGACGCGGCTGGGATTTCAGAAGTCCCGGACACGGACAGGTCAATTTCGAGGAGATCATCCGCGAGCTGAACCGGATTGAATATGACGGCCCGCTCTCTGTGGAATGGGAGGATTCCGGCATGGACCGCGAATACGGCGCGGCGGATGCCGCCAAATTTGTCCGGAAGCTGGACTTCCCCACATCGACGATCAAGTTCGACGCTCAGATGAAGAACGACCGCTGATTATTCCGGAATGTCTCGTTCCGCCGCCCGGTTTTGCCGCCGGACGGCGTTTTTGTTTCTCTTTACAGAGTTTTCAGAAATGCATTCGCTTCTTGACGGGTATGGAGACGGATCAGACTGCAGGATTCGGGGCGTTCGGCCAGATACTTTTCCATTTTCGGAAGTGTGTCGCGTTCGTAATTCCAGACGTAGCGGAGAAAAGGAAGATCAAGTTTTTCCGGACAGCCTGTTTCACCGAGGTCCGGACGGCTCTTTCCGCAATAACGCAGCCAGCGCAGAAGTACGCTGCTCAGACAGCAGAGTCTCGGATACTGGAGGAAAATCACCGTATCGGCAAATACCAGGCGGCGCGAAAGGGTCCGTCCGTAATTGCCGTCGATGATCCACCGGTCGCGTGCCAGTTCCGTTTCAAGGAGCGCGTCAAACTCCTCCGGCGGGCGTTCCCTCCATGCGGGCAGCCAGAAAAGCCGGTCCAGATGCACGACGGGGAGTCCGAGTCTTTCTCCGAGCTTTTGCGACAGGATGCTTTTGCCCGCCCCGCAGCAGCCGATCACCAGAATCCGTTTCATGATACCGTTCCTTTTTCCCGCACGTTACAATAGTTCTTCTCTTATGGATTGCAACCTCAAGGGTTCAGGATTCTTCCATGATTTTCAAGTTCCACCTGATTCCTCTGATCTTTTTCTGAACAAGCCGATGCAATTCCGCACTTCCCCGCGGGTTGCCGGTTTGAAAATCCATCCGGGAAATGTTATTTTACCGCATCTGGATAAATCCGTTTCCCCTTCGGATTTATGATGGCGCATATTGCAGAAATGGAGAAAAGTATGTCCGGGAAAGTGGAAGCGCTCCGCAACAGGATCCTTGCGGAAATCGGCAACGGAACATTGCCGGAAAATTCCAGGATTCCGTCGCGCAATCAGCTGGTGCGCAAATACGGTTTTTCGCGCAGCACGGTCGACCGGACCATCTCCATGCTGACCGCCGAGGGGCGTCTTTCGGGGAAACGGGGAAGCGGAACCTTCGTTCTTCCGCCGCCGGACGGCGCGATCCGGAAACTTTTCATTTCCGATTACGACGAACAGAATACAGGCTCCCGGATGAAAAACCGTTTTTTCCGGAAGATGGAGTGCCCGGTTCCGATGGAAAGCATCTATGAGGATGATGTTCCGCTTCATTTTGCCGAACTGACCCGGCCGGGCGCGGCGATGATCTGGTACTGTCCGGCGATGTATTCCCTGTATGGTATGCGGATTCTGGAACAGGCGGGCATTCCGCAGCTGCTCATTAACCGGGATTACCTGAACTATGACTCCATTGCGACCGATCAGAATGCCACCATGCATGATGCACTGACCTGGCTTCTGATCGAAGGCGGGCGCGATCTGGCCGTGATCAGCTACCAGCCGACGCCGGACCGCCCGTATCTTTATGAGAGAACCATTGCCTTTTTCGAATGTGCTGCCAGGCTTGGCGGCAGGTTCGGCTCCAATGCGATCCACTTCCGCGACTTTCTGGACCCTGCTCAGGAGATCGCGGAAACGGGCCGCATTCTTTTTGCCGGAAACCTCAATGTCCGTTCCATTGCGGTCCTGCATTTTGATCTGGCGCTTCCGCTCGTCACCTGCGGGCTGGCTTATGAGAAAATCCCCGGCAGGGATTATCTGCTCATGTGTTTCGACTATGTGCCCGCGCTCCTGAACTATCCCGGAGTCTGCCTTGTCCGGCAGCAGTTCGACTTCATGGCGCACGAGGCGATCCGCTGGTTCACGGAACGCCGGAAGAACCGGAAAGAACCTTTCCGGGAGCGGATCAAGGGCGAACTGGTCATCCATCCCCGGTAAACAGCGCCGATTGTCGGGAAAAATACACGCTTCAGGCTCTGCTGAAGGAGCGTGAGAAATCACTGTCCTGCGCGGCGATCACCTGTTTCCGATAACGGGAGGAGGCGATCAGTTTTTCAAAGTGTGCGGCCAGACGTTCCGCATCCAGCGGCAGAGTTACGGGTTTCTCTTCCAGTGCGGAAAGGAGCATGGCGTTTCCGAGTGTCAGTCCGCGGATGCCTTCGTCCGCGGATGCCGTCAGCGGTTCGTTATGGAGAATCGCCTTCCCGAAGTTTTCAAGAATGTCGCGGTGCATGTGCGGGTTGGAACATGCGCAGGGGATTGTGCACTCCCAGGGCGGGGGCATGGCAAAGCGCTCCGCGGATTCGCGGCAGAACCGGGAGACGGGAATCTCGTTGCGGAGGAACGAGAGCGTGCCGTTTTCCAGAACGACTCGTCCCCGTTCGGCCGTAATTTCAAGCCGGTTTGTCCCCGGCGCCTCTCCGGTGGAGGTGATGAAGACTCCCGTCATGCCGTCGGGATATTCCAGATAGGCCGTGACATCGTCCTCCACTTCGATCCTGTGGTATTTTCCGAAGCGCAGGAATGCGGACACACGTTCGGGCATACCGAAGAACCACTGCATCAGATCCAGCTGATGGGGGCATTGGTTGATCAGGACGCCGCCGCCTTCGCCGCGCCAGCTTGCGCGCCAGTCGCCGGAGTCGTAGTAGCGCTGTGTGCGGAACCAGTCGGTGATGATCCAGTTCACACGGAGAATTTTCCCGAGTTCCCCGGAGTCGATCAGCGATTTGATCCGGATATGCGCTTCGATTTTCCGCTGGTTGAACATGGCGGCGCATTTCAGGAGCGGATGGCGCGCAATCGCATCCAGAAGCGTCTGTGCGTGAAGGACATGCACGCCGATGGGTTTTTCCACCAGCACATGTTTTCCCGCATCCAGCGCGGCAGCCGCGATTTCCGGATGAAGCCAGTGCGGCGTGGCAACGGTCACGGCATCCAGTGTCGGATCCGCAAGAAGCGCGTGGTAATCGCTATGGCACGCTATCCGTTCCCGGAACGGCTCCAGACGGGCAGGGTCGATGTCGCAGAGCGCGCACAGTTCAAAATCCTCCAGGGATTCAAGTGCGAGGCGGTGCCCCGTGCCCATCGAACCGAGACCGATGATTCCGATTCTGATTTTTTTCATGACAGTCATTCTCCCGTTGTTTTCGTTTCGCGGAAAAATGCCGTGTCAATTTTTCCGGGAGCAAAATGGAACGATTTTTCCCCGTTCCAGTCCGGCGGGAGGCTGATGAGCCCGGATGCACCCTCATCAACAGCCACGGCGACAACAGCGCGATTCCCGTTATCCGCAGTGAAAAGAGCGGCCTTTGCTGTGCCTTTTCCTGTCTGTTTCACCGGCAGAAATTCAATTTCGCGGGAACTCATGATGAAGGGTTCGAGTTCCTTCAGTGTTTTGACGACATTCACCAGTTTCGGCCACTCCCGGGCAAACGAGCCTTTCATCAGCTTTTCCGCCCGGTTCTTCATATCGAAATAGCTGTAGAATACAAAACCCTTTGCGCCGTAAAGAGCGCCGATCAAGGCATTTGCGCGCATTTCCCCCTCGGTTGGGAAACGGCTTTGTGCAAACACGGCGGGATCTTTGGTCTGA